>JAFDED010000176.1 GCA_019310535.1 Deltaproteobacteria bacterium | reverse complement strand
AGTCTTGAGAGACGCCTTTGCCGTCCCCCCGACAGATCGCGATAAACAACGCCCGGCATGTTCTAAATCTCTTTAATAAGGCAACTCCCTTCTCTTGACAATCCTGGAGTTTTGACCTTCTTCAAATTGGTTATGATCGTATATGTAGAGAGCGGCTTTCTGTGCATTTTAAAAAAAGGTTCATGAGGGATGTTCCGGAATAAGAGCGCCCTATTATTGTTGAAGTATCGTATAGTTTGAATGCCTCCGGGTGTAATCAGCTCGATTACAGCTGAATGAGGCTCTAGATCAGCCCTATGCCGTTCAAACAAATTCATAACTTATGCAAGGTCGGCTGTACTCCAATCCCTGTCCAATGTCCTCCGCTTGCATGTATTCACCGCCCCGGGTTGTCCACTACGGAGCAAGCGGTTTATATTCAATGATCATACCAATACCAATTAGAGCGCCACCTTCGGCGGCATCTCACTCGCCCTCCGCTCAGTCGCTTCATAAATTCCGCTCCTCCGCTTTGGGCTCGTATGAATTTTAATTTTAACAGGATTATTCAATGAATCAATACAACGGGCGAGCCCGGCGAGCCCCCACTTTTATAAGTAGAAATATTGAGTAAAAACCTTCCGTATCTTACTGAATTCAATAGATGATATGACAATATCATCGGCTTTTTAGTGTAAACCGTATCGTGGCGGTAGGAAATTTGAGGCTTCAATGGGCCTCATCCCGGTTCCGACCCCTGCGAGTCTTCACCCCCAGGGCCACTTTCAGCTCCATGACATTCTCCATATCTCTCCGGACCACGGCTTCCAGCAGGTCAATTTCTTCCGGGGGGAGACCCGAAGACCAACTCATCATGTACCTGCGGTATCATCTCCAGCCCTACCAGTTCACCATAACTTCTCTCCCTGAATATTGTCTTCATCGCCGAATCGTCGAGAGACGCACCCCACGCGGGGACAGCTCCAACGAAACTTTCAACGATACCCTCTCCTTATGGAATTCAAGAAACATTTTTACAATTCAAAAACCGGCCTTTCAGCTTAAGGTCGGAATCCGACTCCAAGCTGAAAGTCTAATCCGTAAACTGATTCCATCTCTCCATGAAAGACCCGTCTATCCCTGTCATTATCACCACATGGATAGTATCATCCGCCCAAATTTGTAACTCATGGGAGTTTTGATTGAAGAAGTCCCGGCGGTGCCCCCGGGAGCCGGACAATGCTCATTTTAAGTATTTAACCCTATATATAGAGGGGCTTTTGTTGTGAGGCCCAAAACTTTGATGTGGTAAGGAGGCAAATCATGAAAAAAACATACAGTATAAAGGACGTCCTGGAAAGAGTCCCGGGCCTCACCAGGCGAAAGGTCGGATACTGGATCGAGAAAGGATACCTGGGAGAGGTCGGAGCGATGTGGAGCGGGGATAACTTTCAGTACCGCTTCACCGATGAAGATATAAAGGTTTTGAGAAAGATCCAGCGAAACCTGGATAAGGGCTGGACTTTGAAGGCGGCAGTTCAAAAGGCTCGATATGGGATATCAAGTACACCGTAATCGTCGATCAAGCGAGGCGGAGGTGCCATGTGCTCTCCGCCGTGATCTTACTGATCAAGGGAAGGAGAAAATGAATGGCAGAGCAATTTCCGTACCGCGACTACTGGCACTACCACGCGAAAGATGATTGTGCCAGGATTTACCCGGGCAGGAAAAAACGGTGCCGCCACGCCAGGAATGGGGACGGTACCTACGCGGATAAAAGGACCAAGTGGACCAGGCATCCGGACGATCCGGTTGAAGAGGAGAAGTTTCGCAGCCGATTCGGAAACGGGAATGTCTTCAGAACCCCTCAACGATACCGCAATCCCGAAAGACCCCCGAACGGCGCACCTGAACCCTTTGTCTCGGATTTCATGATGGACTTCGACCACGGGGAATCCAACGGAGAGACCGCCCGGCTGGATACCATTGCAGCTCTTGATCTGCTGGAGAAAAGCGGTATTCCCCCCGAGAACATTCTTCTAACCTACTCGGGATCCAAGGGTTTTCATATTGAGGTCGATTACCGGGTGCTGGGAGTCCATCCACACCCTGAGCTTCACAAAATTTATAAAGCCATGATAGAGGGTGAATTACTCTCGAATATGAATCTTTCTTCTTTTGACGGCAGCATTTACACCAGTCGCCGGCAGTGGAGGATGATTAATTCAATCCATCTGGCCACAGGGCTCTACAAAATCCCCATAGGCATCGAAGAGCTTTACCTCCCCATCAATGCCATAAGGGAGATGGCGGAGTCTCCCCGCCGGGACTGGCCGTTCCCCGGGCCCCCATCCCATCCATCACCCATGTGGAATGCGTGGTTCGAGCGATACATGGTCCTGATCGAGCAGGAAAAAGAATCATCGACCGTTCGAAAAGCGGAAGCCCTGCAGGAGGCCCAAAACAGCTTGAGATCCATGGCAGGGCTTCCTCCCTGCGTCGAAGCGGCCCTCAAGCATGGCATCACCGAGGAGATGGTCAAATCAGGGGCGGAGATAACGCGGAACCGGGCGACCATGTTTCTTGCCACGGCCCTGAAAGCCAAAGGCCGTGAGATGGAGACTGTCAAATCAAAACTCCTCCCACTTGCCGAATCAATTCTGCGGGTGGATAAATCAGCACCGATTCAGCAGGTGAAGAGTTCAACCATCTCATGCATCAACACCGTCTTCAACCACGATTACAAGTTTAATTGCGGGCTCCCCAGAAAGATGGGATTTCCATGCCTCAGCTCCTGCCCTCTTCATGGCCATCGAATCGGGAAACAGCGCCGCAGCAGATCGGTGATCGAGATCCATGGGCGTCCCCATCCGGTGGGGCGGGAGGAAAAAACCATCGAGCAGGTAAGAGAAGAGATCCCCGGAAAGGCGCTGGAATATCTTCAGAGCCCGGATGCCGGCGGTAAAATATTGTTGATCACCGCCCCGCCCGGAACTCACAAAACCCTTGGCATAAAGAAATTGGCCAATGAGCTTTTCAAAGAAAAACAAATGCGGTGCATATTCCTCCGATCTTTCAGGGATTCGGCCCTGAATTTTCAGGAGGCCGAAGATAAGGAGATATGGTTTGAGCCAATCCCGCGCCTTGGCGTGAAACATAAATCCACCGGGGAGTACCTGATAAAACCTCTCTGCCTTTTCCCCGATGAGGTCAGTGAGCTGATAGCCAAAGGATATTTGATTACCAGGCACGGCTGCGGGAGGAATGACTTCTGCCGGCTCAAACCTCATGAATGCTCTTATTTCCGGCAGTTCAAGAACAAAAAGAACTGGATCGCGGACCGCTCCTTCCTGTTCACGTCGTATGTAAAATCCTTCAATTATATTGTCATCGATGAGGACATCATCGATACTTTCGTGGAAGAAATCACCATAAAATCCCGCGATATCCGAAATTTTCTCGAAAGACATGCTTCGGGCACCGCCATCGGCGGGATCAATGAAAAATTGAGCCCTGCCTTGAAAAAAATTCTCCGGCTCCTTGATTCCGTCCTGACAGAGCCGCGCTCGCATCTTTCTCCGGAACATCCTCTGCTCACAGGAAAAATACTATTGGATGAAATCGACGGACGGTCTCAATCAGAATCCCTTAAAGACCTCCTTCGGGCCGTCGGAATCGAGGACAGGGAAGCGCAGGATCACCCTGTTTCCCGATCCGAAGTCAAAGATATCCCACCAAAGTTTATCATCCCCCTCCTGGACATACTTGATTTCGAGGTGTTTGACAGACCCGCCGAAAACGCTCTTTCCCGAATCTCCCTGGAGTGGGAGGAATCACGTGGCTACCCCAGGACGATTATTCCCGTCATCCGACTTCGCACCCGGAAGGAGCTACCGGAAGAGCTGGAGGGAAAGCCTATCATCATACTGGATGCCACCGGGAATCCCGATTTGATCAAACACCTGTTCGGGAGGGAGGTTATTCATTACAACCCTCATGTTCCCATGCGAAACCAGGTCATCCAGATCACCAGTGCATTGTACGGGAGAAGATCTCTCATGTCTGAGGGAACATTGGAGCGCGTTTTGCCCGCCATCGATAAATCGGCCCGCGAGGAACCCGAAACCCTCCTGGTCACGCACAAGCCGCTGGTGGAGAAAATTTATTGGATCATAAAAGAAGGAATTCTTCCCTCAACCCTCGCAGTCCGGCACTTCTGGTCTCTTCGGGGATCAAACGAGTTTCGCAATTACCGGCAGATCATCATTCTGGGAGCACCGTACCCTGATCCTTACGGGATAATAACATTGGCCGGAGCGCTTTTCTATGACCACAAAGGCCCGTGCGACACCGCTATAATTCCCAACCGCCGGGATTCAAAGACGAGCGCTTGAACGCGCTCCTGCGAACCAAGCTGGAGGATGAAATCTTCCAGGTCATATTCCGCATCCGGCCGCTGCAAGACCCCTCCAAGAAGATTGTAATTTTGACGGATTACCCTGTGGAAGCCATACCAGCCCCGGTCCTGGTCAGCATGGAGGAATTTCTGGGCAGGAAGCCCAGGGGTTATAGCCGGGTAAAGGACGTTGTTGAAGCTCTCCTATCCAACACCGGCTTCACGTCCAGGGAAGTTTTGGTTTCGGGTTATGGCGACGGGGGGTGCATGTGCCACTTTTACTATATTAAGTATATACCCCCCGAATTGGCACATGCACATGCGGCACCCCGGACAGTGGGCAGATATTATCCCCAGGTGGTCGGGGATCTGAATTTGCATGAAGAGCACATCGTGATCAAATACCGGGACGGCGACAGGTGGGGTCGCCCCCATTGCGTCAAGATCGCATATCGCAGCCCGACGGGTCGTTCACGGGAGAGGCCCCATCACAAGGCCGGGCATTTCTTCCTG
>JAFDED010000027.1 GCA_019310535.1 Deltaproteobacteria bacterium | reverse complement strand
AAGCTCTGGGGATTAAGCCACCGCCACGTATTTTGGTGGAGCAAGGTTAAAGAAAACAAGAAGGTGTGGTGACAATTAAAAAATTTAAATCTAATAATATCAGTATGTTAAAAAATTAACTGTTGAATGTAGGTTGTAATTCTGTCCGTCTCCACCAGCATAGATGCCTTGGTTGTGGGTGTGAGCATAGCCATGCTGAATGCCGGCATCTGGTTTCCCAGCATTATTATCGGATTGGTGGCGGCCGGTATGACTACAATTGCAATGGTTTACGGCTGTCGGCTGGGAACCAGGTTTGGCAAAAAGATGGAAATCCTGGGCGCTTTCATTCTCATCGGCATCGGCATAAGCATCCTTATCGAACACCCGGTGATGTGAGTTTGTTCATCGAGACCCGTTATCTGATCGCCGCCCGATTCTTAGCCCACGCTTGCGGAGGAGAGGAAGGAGTCGAAGTTCCGTACGCAGGTCACAATTTTCATGCTCCGCAGGTGCAGCCCCTGAATGACAATTTAGAGTAAAAGCTTCCCACCAAACCCTTCCCCCCCAATGGGGCGTGAGAGAATATTTTTTATTGTTGAGGGTTAAGACTGAAGGTCATACTGCTATATGCCAGCCAGTTGGCAAACCGGGAAGGGTCCGAGCCGGAACGAGTGAAGACCAGGTACCCTGTATACATACCGAGAGTGTCGTCCGATTCGAACGGGAACCGGAAGATGGGGATGTTCCGCCAGTATCCGTTCAATGGGACGTTTCTAAAATACGAGACAACTTGATTGTTCCAGTTGACATCGTCGGGATAGATACAGGAGATCATCCACCCGTCAGGGTCGAGCAGGACAAGGTAGATGTCCACGGTGGTGTTACAAGTAATGTCTGCTAAAATGTTCATGGTGTCCCACGGGGAATAGGAAGGGTTGTCGGATCGGAGGTTCACCTGGCAGGTTGGAGTTGATTGTATAGAAGATATATTCGTACGGTAAACATTGGCGCACCAGGTAGCCGCATAGAGATATCCGTTCCGATAGGCGAGGTCCACGACATTTCGTACAGGCAAGTCTCCCGTGATCTCTGTCCAGTCAGCCCCGCCGTTATTAGTACGCCACACGGAACCCCGATTGAACCAGAGGGGATATCTTTTGGCTGTGGAGACAAATATTTCATTGGTATCGGCGGGATTGAAGGCTATGGATTCCACGTATTCAATCGTATTTTCCCCAAGGTTCTGCAAAACAGGAAAAGTCCGGGAAAACGTGTGGCCGTGATCCACGCTTTTATACAGCCCATCGTCATAGGCAGCGAAGACCGTTCCATCCTCACGGGCCACGATCATTTGCACACTGCTGTTATCCAGGTTTACATTGTTGCCCCTGGCAAGATACCAGCTCTGCCCTCCGTCTTCGCTGTACCACAGACCGTCCCAGTAGAGCCCCGCAAAGAGCCGATTTGAATCGGTGGGATCAACCTCCAGGCACTTGATCAAAACGTTTTCAATGCTGGTTCCGGACCCGGGCGGGTTGGAAAGCTGGACCCAGGTATCACCGTAATTTGTCGTACGGAATAGTCCATTCTCTAATAAGTTGTCAATGCCCACATAGAGAGTCCCAGAATTGTTAGGATCAGCAGCCAGTGAAACAAGAAAAATATCCTGGTTATCCACTACGTTAGCCGCTGCAGCGGGAAGTCCACCTGACTTGTTTTGCCATGACACACCATTGTCATCGCTTCGATAGACTCTGGGGCCGAGATTGGTAGCCAGACCGGAATAGATTTTTCCATCAGCGCCTCGTTCGATGCCCCATGCATGTAGGTCGATCAAGCCCGTGTCCTGACCTTCCTGCGGGAACCCCGGAAGCCAATGGGCGCCCTGATCGACGCTGCGTAAAACACCGGTATCCATGTGGGAGGAAAGGAGCGTATTATCGATGAATTCTACATCGGTACAGCAGGTGTTTTGAGCCCCGACTACCTTTTCCGTCCAATTAATCCCCCCGTCATCGCTCCGCCAGACACCCCACCATGTTGTGTAATAGAGGCGGTTTGAGTTCGACGGATCGATGGTAATGCAGGTGGCTCCCTGAAAAGGGTTATTCCAGGTTTGGTGGGGAGCATTGATTGTGTCGAACCGGTAATGGCCGCTGACCTCCGTGCCAACCCAGCTCTGGCCGCCGTTGGTGGATTTGTAGAAGACCGACGGCCACCCGGCGTGTGCCAGGTAGACGGTATTATCGGATGAGGGTGAGACTCTTATGGGATCAAAGTTGGAATCATCTGTATCTTCCTCCTGTAAGTTCGTGCGAATGGATTCCCATGCGGCGCTGTCCTTGCCGCTTTTAAAGGGCCGGGTGGGAGCAGCGGTAATGTAAACCGTCGTTTGGCCGATATCCAAATTTTTCAAATTCAGGCCTGACGGTAAAGCGGTGGAAAAATCCTCCCAGGTCAGGCCGCCGTCCATAGAACGGAGAACGCCCTGTCCGACAACAAGGAGAAATGCTCGATTGGATGTATAAGGGTCGAACATAACCGAGGGGATTCGGGTACCTGGAAATTGTCGGATCAATCTCCAGGTTGCCCCTCCGTCCGGACTCCGGTAGAGTTTTCCACTAAAATTGCCGCTTCCAGAACCATCCGTATCACCGGCCAGATCATGGCTTGCCACAAGAATGGTCTGACCGTCCCGGCTGATGTCTATCGCATGGTAATTTACATGTTTAAAACAATGAATATCAGCGTTGACCAGGGACCACGAACTTCCGCCATTTTGACTTTTGTAGAGCCCTGTAGGGGTTCCAAGCCAAAGTTGCAGGTGATTCGATGGATCCATGTCGATACCGGCTATCTCTCTGCTTACCAGCCCCACGTTTATGGAACTCCAGGTTTCCCCATGATCCGTGCTCTTATACATCCCCGCCACATCGCTCCCTAGGTAGACAACATTGGTCTCCACGGGATCCACCACAATCTGGAGAAACAAACCTCCGCCGCTGTAACCCGCCGGCTCCCAGTGGGTGGATGTGTCCGCATTTGAGGTGCTCCACGAAAAAACAATGCAACAGAATATTGCAATGAGTCCCCGGGTAGAGTTTTTTAGTTCCATGTTCGTCTCCTTATATTTGGATCAAGGTTGATAAAAGTTATAAAAGCAATAACTTCAACCCTTTTATAGAAAAAATTATGTATCAAAGCTATAGAGAACACAATAGGTTTAAGGCCGCCATGGAGAGAAAATGGTAGATAGTGCAGAGAGTGTTTTGACAGGATAACAAGATGAACTTGATCTTTTTGACCGGATATATATTATTTCTATCCTGTTATTTCTATCCTGTTATCTTGGTAGCGCCAGGCCAAGCCTGGTCAATCTTGCGAACTGAGAGGAGTTCGCCGTGTAAATTGCCCGTTTGACATGTAGCCCACCGAGCGTGGGACGGCGCGTGTTGACAGATTGGCCGGGGAGCCCGGGAGGCCCGTTGGAGCGCGGCCCCAGCCACAATGCCCGGGGGGAAGACATAACCCCAAGGCGGCCCGGAGGCGTTCCTGAAGGAGATTCAGGAATCTTTGCGCACCAAGATCTATCGTCCCCAGCCCGTGAGAGCCGGATGCGGGAAATCCGTACGCCCGGTTCGATGAGGGGGGAGGAGAACTCAATGAACGACATGCGGATAGTGAGCCACAACGGTGAAACCCTGGAACAGAGGTAGGCCGAAGCCTAATCATTGTCTCCTGCTCCTCTCCCCTACTCAAAACTTTTAACCTTTTCATGTTTTGTTGTGCCTGAAGGGGCATGGGTGTTCTCTATGAATTTGTACTGAATTACACAAATCTATAGTAATTTGTTGACGGTACTGTTGTCAAAAACTGCGTGATGGAGAACGTAATTTAATAGTAAAGCGGCACTTTTTAAGAATTCAAAACAAGCACACTGCCCATCGAGGGCTCTCGTCCGAGCATGGAGAAAGGCGGACGATTTGAAGGGCTGCAGCTTTTATTTTGCAGGATGGGGGTGAATTCAGGCTGAACACATCACACGAGAGGGGCACATCGGAAAATCGGGAAAAGAACACACGACTCTGTGAAAAAGAAACGGCTATTTCTTCTCAACCCGTGAGGAATCTTCCGCTAAACAATCAGTTTAAAACGCCCGGAAATTTCGTCTCTGTTAAAACTCCTGGATCTCTTTTCTGGTTTTTAAAGTAAAGCCTGTAACTCAGGACGAGATATTGTTACCGAAAGAATCAACTCTTAGGTCTCTTCATCGAACTCTGTGGCTGCTAGCTTTCGATAGATATTGCTCTCTGCGGTACTTTTCCGTAATGATTCTTCTTTTTCCATTTTAGACTGGCAGTCAACGCAGTATCGGGCGAAGGGCATCACTTTCAACCTTTCCAGGCGGATTTTCTTTTCGCATTCCTCGCAGACTCCATAAGTACCATCTTCGATTCTTTCCAACGCATCATTAATGGCTTTAAGCTTTGCCCGATCCCGATTTGAAAGAAGCAGTCCCAGCTCCCGATCCCGCTCTGTTCCCGCAAGATCGAAAATATCGCCAATATCTGATTTTCCCGTATCGGCCTCCTGCTTTAAAGTCTCGACGAGCTCATCCAGGATTTGCCTTCTCATCTCCAGGAGCTTGTCCTTGATTTCCTGTATCATGCTTGCTCACCCCTTCCGTCCGCTACTAACCGAAAAATCCATCGCTCGAAGATCCAGTTTATTCGATCCGGCAAGTAAAAAGAGATAGTTTATTAACCATAAAAAATGTAACTTGTCAACACAAATAAAAACTTTGTGTTAATGCACTATGATTATGTCACCCCTAAATTGCAATATGATTGTGTCACCCCTAAAAATTTCAAAGGAAAAAGTGTTAATTATGGATTTGGAGAATCACCGCCCGCTCCGGGGTGGAGTAACGGAGCCCATGGGTGGCCCGGACAATTTATTGTCCGGGTTGCGCAGCAGCAAGAGGTCATGGCGAAACGCCGGGTGCCTTTGCTGCGTCTATCATCATGATTGCCTGGATATTCCTCTCATTTCACAGCTATGCCGGCAAAACAGGTACTTTGCGCGGACAGCCTCTTGTCGCTTCGCGGCCCGGACGAGGTCGTCCGGGCCGTCCCCCCTTTTTCGAAAAGTCTCTCCAGAATTCCTTATTCCTTTTTTTATGTACTGATGAATAAAAGGGATTAATATTCAGAGCATTTTGATAAATCTGTATGAATTATTGGGGAAACTCCTGAAATGAAAGTTTCAAATTTTTTTTTATAAATACCTTAGTGCTCCATTCCCTATGATTCCCTGGGCATTTCAGAAACATCCAGGTGAAAAAAAGTTGCTAAGTGTGTTCAAATAGACCACAATAATACTGATGATCGTTGAAAGCATGATTTCCGGTTTTCCTCAACCTTTTCTTGAGACGGGAACACGGTCCTGTTGAGGCCCGAATCCAAGTACAGCCAAGGGTTTGTTACACAATGATTAAACAGTTACAAAGGAGAGTTGCCTTTATGAAGACGGAATTCGGCATAAAGCTTTGGCATCGCTGGTGGGCAATGGTGATCCTCCTGCCCATGATCCTTTTTCCCTTTTCTTCTATTGCTGGTATCGGACTGCAGGTAAGGGAAAAAACTCTGGATAACGGGTTAAAGGTTATCCTGCTGGAAAATCATAAGGCATCGGTGATTACCTTTCAGGTATGGTACCGGGTGGGATCCAGGAATGAGGAGCCGGGGAAAACCGGTCTTTCCCATCTGCTTGAGCACATGATGTTTAAGGGCACGCAGAAGGTGGGACCGGAGGAGATCTCCCGGATCATCCAGGAGGCTGGCGGGAGGATTAATGCCTTCACCTCCAAGGATTATACCGCCTATTTTGAGACACTAAGCGCAGATCGGATATCCATTGCCATGGAATTGGAGAGCGATCGAATGGCCAACCTGGCCCTGCGGGAAGAAGACTTCCGGACAGAAAAGATGGTGGTCATGGAGGAACGGCGCCTGCGCACAGAGGATCAACCCCTGGCGATCCTGATGGAGGAAGCCAATGCCTTGGCTTATCGGTCTCACCCCTACCAGTGGCCTGTTGTGGGCTGGATGTCGGATATTGCCCGGTTGACACTGGATGATATCCGGCACTACTATGAGACGTATTACATTCCCAACAACGCTTTCCTGGTCGTGGCGGGAGATTTTCAAACCGATCGCCTTCTCGCGCAGATAGAGAAATACTTCGGTTCCATTCCCAGGGGACCCACACCTCCCTCCGTACGGGGACTGATGCCACCCCAAATCGGAGAACGCCGTGTTACATTGAGGAGGCAGTCTCGTTTACACGCATGCACTTTTCTCTACCACGTACCCAATTTGAGCCATCCCGACAGCTTCGCCCTTGAGGTGCTGAACGCCGTCCTTTCCACCGGCAAGAGCTCACGCCTCTATCGTGCGCTGGTCAGCGATACTCCTCTTGCCCTGGAGGCGAATGCTGACTATAATCGAATCTCGCATGACCCTGGGCTCTTCTCAGTATTTGCCCAACTCCTTCCTGGCAAAACCTTTGAACAGGTTCAGAACTCCGTCGAGCAGGAGTTGGACGCATTCAAACGCGAGCCGATAAAAGGCCCGGAACTCCAGAAGGCCAAAAACCAGTTGGAGGCCTCATTCATATTCGGGCTGGATTCGCTCTTTTACCAGGCCATGCTGTTGGCCCGTTACGAGATCAGCGGAGGGTGGAGAAAACTCAAACAGTATCTCACCGGGATTCGAAATGTCAGCGCCCAGGACATCCAGAAGGTGGCAAGGAAGTATTTTCGAAGCGAAAACAGAACAATAGGCATTCTGGTTCCAGAAAAAACAAAAAAGTCGGCACCTCTCGAGAAATCTCAATTGCATTCCAAAACAACTCAGTGCCGGTAAAAGGAGGCTGTCATGAGGGTGCGAAAACAAACAATGGGATGGACCGCCGGCTGTATGCTTTGTATTCTTATTTTCGGAATTTCCCAGGCATCCGGCATCCCCGCCGTGAAGAAAGTTCACTGGAAGAACGGCCTCACCTTCATCGCTTCAGAACAGCGTCATCTTCCCATGGTCTATTTGCGCTTGTTGATCAAAGGCGGTTCCAGCGCTGATC
The DNA here is from genome assembly GCA_019310535.1 of Deltaproteobacteria bacterium. GTDB lineage: Bacteria > Desulfobacterota > JAFDED01 > JAFDED01 > JAFDED01 > JAFDED01. Next base: position 38,400 of record JAFDED010000027.1, on the reverse strand, counting down.
CCCGGGGAAAGGAAGGATTGGCTAACCTTACCTCGTCTCTGCTTTCTTCAGGGACGCGTACCCATACGGCGGCGGAGATCAGCGAAGCGCTTGATTTCCTGGGAGCATCGCTGAGAAGCGAATGTACTGAGGACTTTTCCTCCTTTTCTCTGAAGGTGCTTACAAAGGACCTGAACCGCGGGATTTCATTGTTAAGCGAGATTCTGCTCAACCCCGCATTCCCGGAAGAGGAAGTGGTAAAGAAAAAGACCGAGATTCAGGCGGCCATCCTGGCGAAAAATGACGATCCCGGCGAGGTGGCCCAGCGGGCGTTTCTGGAGGCCCTTTTCGGTGATACGCCCTATGGGCACCCCCCAGAGGGAAAGGAAACCTCCCTTCCCGGAATAGGTCGACAGGACATAGTGACCCATTATCGGAAATATTACCGCCCTAATAACGCCATTCTGGTGGCGGCAGGAGATTTTGATCTCGAAGAGTTTCAGACCCTTTTGAAAAGCAAGCTGGCGCAATGGGCTTCGGCCCCTGTTCCCCAGGAGGACTACCGCGCGGACTTTCCTGAATCGAGAAAAATCATCCTGAAAGACATGAGCATCACACAGGCCAATATCGTCCTGGGTATGCAGGGTATTAAGCGCTCAAACCCCGATTATTATCCACTATCGATCATGAATTACATCCTGGGCGGCGGTGGATTTGCATCGCGGCTTATGGAAGAGATCAGGACCAGGAGGGGGTTGGCTTATTCCGTTAACAGTGTTGTGGATGCACGCGCATATCCCGGAAGCTTTCAGGTCGTGCTCCAGACCAAGAATGAATCGGCCGGAAAAGCCGTTGAACTTGTGCTCGGGGAGATCCAAAAAATTCGCCGGTCTCCTGTTTCCCACAAGGAACTGGAGGGAGCGAAGCGCTACCTCATAGGAAGCTTCCCCCTTCGGCTTGACAGCAACACAAAGTTAGTCTCTTTCTTGAGTCTGGTGGAGTTCTACGACCTGGGATTGGAGTACATGGAGCGATATCCCTCTATCATCCGCCAGGTGTCAGCCGGGGAAGTGCTGCGAGCGGCCGGCTGGTATCTCGATCCTGATACGTATGTTCTGGTGGTGGTTGCAGACCAGAAAAAGGCCGATTTGAAAGGGCTGAAATAAGCCGCGGCCCCCGTGATGGAGGATCGAGCGGTTCGCTCTGTGGCCGGGCCGATCCAAAAGATATCGAGGAGGGGAACGATAATGCGCAGAACTAAAATCGTCTGCACCATCGGGCCTGCCAGCCAATCTCCTGAAACCCTGAGACAGTTGATCGAGTGCGGGATGAACGTGGCCCGGCTGAACTTCTCTCACGGGACCGCCGGTGAACACCTGAAGAAGATCGATACCGTCCGGGAGCTTTCCCGCGAGCTCGGGGAGCCGATTGCCATTCTTCAGGACCTTGCCGGACCCAAAATCCGCATAGGCGAAATCGCGACGGGTGAGGTGATGTTGAAACCCGGCAGTCGATTCATTATTACTAACCGGGAGGTTCCCGGGGACGAGCGGGAGGTATCGGTCTCATACGCATCCCTGCCCGAAGAGGTCAGCGTGGAGGACACACTCCTTCTGGCAGATGGCGCTCTTGAGTTGAAAGTTATCCAAACGGATGCTCGGGATATTACATGCGAGGTTGTGGTTGGCGGTGCCCTGAGTTCCCACAAGGGGATCAACCTTCCCACCGCCACTATCAAGGCCCCGGCGCTTACCCATAAGGATGTTCAGGATCTCTCCTTCGGTATCGCCCATGGCGTTGATATGGTGGCCCTCTCCTTTGTGAAAGATGCTCAGGATGTACTCATGGCCAAACAGGTGATTCACGAAAGAAGTTCCGACGTCCCGGTCATTGCCAAAATCGAAAAACATGAAGCACTGAAAAACATTGACGCCATCCTGGAGTCGGTGGACGGCATCATGGTGGCCCGGGGCGACCTGGGAGTGGAAAGCCCCCTGGAGCGGATTCCCCAGGTGCAAAAGATGTTGATCCGCAAGGCTAATGCGCTGGGAAAGCCTGTCATCACCGCCACCCAGATGCTGCGATCCATGGTCAATAGTCCAAGACCTACCCGCGCTGAAGCCACGGACGTGGCCAACGCCATACTGGATGGGAGCGATGCTGTGATGCTCTCCGAGGAGACGGCCGTGGGCAAGTATCCTGCTGAGGCCGTGCGGTTCATGGCAAAAATAGCGGAAGCCACGGAGGAAATCTTCCCTCACGAGGATTTCCTGGACCGCACACATGCCGCGCACGCGGAGGTAGAAGAAGCCATCGGATATGCCGCCTGCTGCGTGGCCAGGGATTTGAACGCTTCGGCAATCATTACATCCACCCAATCAGGCAGCACCGCCAGGAGAATCGCCAAGCACCGCCCGAAACAGCCCATATTGGCCATCAGTCCAGATGCGGCCACTGTGAGGCGACTGGCGTTGTCATGGGGCCTGACTCCCCTCCTGGTTCCCTGCATGCGGAACGTGGACGAAATGATAAAGATCTGCCTGGAAGTTGCTCGGCCCAGGTTGAAAGGTCTGGTGGTGATCACCGCGGGTACACCGTTGGAAAAACCTGGTACCACAAACCTCATCCAGGTCGAGCGGGTGGAATAAGTATAGTGGCCGTCCTTTGCAAAGGATCGCCGGAGCCAGGGGAATAAACATGGCACAAGAGGATTCGAGGGATGGCGTGAGGAGAGGACTCCGCTCCATCGAACGGAACAGCCTGGCGATCGCTTGCGTGCTGATCATCGGGAGCCTGATGTACCGCTCTGTGTCCATCACATTGGGAGTGGTGCTGGGGGCTGCCATCTCTCTTGTCAACTTCCGTCTGCTCTGGAAGATTGCTGAGCCGGTTTTTCTTCGTACCGGAGCACTGCCCAAAGGGCAATTCGTCTTGCGGTTTGTCGTGAAGATGACGGCACTGCTGGCCGCGATCTTTCTCGTGGTTTATATGGGCATAGTCAACATTCTGGGCTTTCTGGCGGGTCTGTCCACCGTTGTGATGGGTATTGTCTTGGAGGGGATCGTACAATTATATCGCTCTCCGCGTTCGGAAGCCTGAGAAGTCAGCGGCTTCAGTTATTTATAGTAGGCACGGCCGTCCTACGAAACCGGTGTTGCTTGCAGCTTTTGCGCAGCCCGGACATAAATTGTCTGGACCGCCTGCGTTGTTCTACACATCAAACACAAACAGGAGGTTACTATGCACATCGAAAAACGTCTTGAGGAACTGGGATTGACTCTTCCCCCCGCTTCAACACCTGTTGCAAATTACGTCTCTTCCGTTCAGTCCGGGAATCTGCTGTTCCTGTCGGGTCACGGCCCGGGCAAGGGCGAGGGTAAAATGTTCAAGGGAAGACTGGGTGAAGATTTGAACATCGAGGATGGATACGCCTCAGCAAGGCAGGTGGCGCTTAATTTACTGAGTACTCTCAAAAGCGCCCTGGGCGATCTGGATCGAGTCAAACGGACTATAAAAGTGACGGGATTTGTCAACAGCGCACCCGGGTTCTATGATCAGCCCAAGGTAATAAACGGCGCGTCAGATCTGCTGGTGGAAGTCTTCGGGGACAAGGGACGCCACGCGCGCTCCGCCATAGGGATGGCCGCGTTGCCGGGCTGCATTCCCGTTGAAATAGAACTGATCGTTGAGGTAACAGACTGATCTCGTTGGGATTGCCGACGGAAGCGAGGTTATCTGGCTTGAGGGCTCAGTAAATTTCATCATCAACGCCAATAATGCAGCATTCCTGGGCCCTCAAGCCCGGGGGTACATTCCCTCTTAACAGAAAGAGTTGGATGAAATTCAGCATAGAGATGGGGTTTATCCCCGCTTGTACAAGGCGCATTTAACGCTTCTTGGTGACCCTCACGGGCTCAGGCTTTTTGACCTCAAGCAAATACGGCCTTGTGGCGAAAAGTGCTAAGAGCTGGTCGAAGAGGCCGTCGTCTTCTCGACTTTCCCACTCTCCTGGGGCCAGTTTTAAATACACGGCCTCGCCCGCGGGATAGACTAGGGTGGGGACTCCGAAGACTCCCCATTGCTTTACGGCTTCCTCATGATCCCCGGCCACGAGGGGGCGCTGGATTCCGCTCTCAATATCCCTTCGGAAGCGATCCACATCCAGGCCTGCCTCGCGGGCCACATCCAGCAACACCTCCTTCTCGGCAACGGATCTGCCTTGCCGGTGCCGGGCGCGGAAACATCGCTGGTGAAAGGCGTCAAACGCGGCCTCTCCCTGAAGGGCGGCGCATTTTGCCGCCTCCAGAGGGGGCAGATCGCGGCTTTTGAAACCCTCGTCCTCCCATACCTTCCATTCAGGTCCCCGTGTTGAATTTATCTGCTCCAGGAGAAAGGATTTCCACACCAGGCGCAGCTTTCCGTCCGAACTCTCTCTGACTTTATAGAGCCACTCCATGGCCCTGTAAGCATAGGGTCAGATATAGCAGCTATAAACAGTGAGACTGACGGGCTCTACCATAGAATTTCTCCTCATATTCTCCTCAGGGGTTATCTGTGAAATTACGTTTGTATGCCACCCAAATATTATATACCACTACTTTTTGCGGAACGAAATAGAGAGGAGAGAGGCTTGTGCGTCAATTATGAAAAATCGGAAGATATGGTGATCGGATGTTATACAATTAACAGCGTTAGATCACAGGTAATTGACACTTGCTGGTGCAAATGGTACTTTCAAAACAGTCCGGTCAGGATTGTGCTCTTGACCTACAAGAGGTAAAGGCGGGTTTGGAACCTGTCCCTTCATGATGCGGGACGACAAGAATTACGGCCTCCTGGGAATCATCATTGCAATCACCTGTGAACATGGGTAGCAGACTCCTCCATATTCTTCATCCGGCAAATGAAAGATTCTGGATACCTCTGGCTGCGGGGATCATCCTGGTATCTCGCCTTCCCTACGTCAACGTCTTTTGCTTGAACATGGACGAGGGCATTATGGGAGTGATGGCCAACACCATCCTGGATGGAGGTCTTCCTTATCGGGATGCGTGGAACCATCATCCTCCGCTGGTCTATTACCTCTATGCCGCCGTGTTTGCCGTGGCGGGACGAGGCAACATGGTGGCCATACGGTTGGTCACCATCGGATGGGTCATGGCCACCGCCTGGATTCTTCAGCGCATCGGGCGGGAATCTTCCGATTCCGAGGTGGGGAACCTGGCCGCCTTTCTTTACGCCATATTCAGCGTTGCTTTCTTGAGAATGGATGCCCTGGCTACCGATGCGGAGATCGTCATGTTGCTCTTCACATCGGGGGCGGTATACCTGTTCCTGACGGGCCATTTCAGCAGCGACCGGAGGAGGAGGCGGATTTTCCTGGCCGGTTTCTGCCTGGGGGCAGCATTTCTGGCTAAACCGCAGGGGGCCATGGACGCAGCGGCCATCGGCGCGTTCTTGCTCCTGGGGGGCTGGAGAGGGGGCCGGTCCGGTAGGTGGAAAGAAACACTGATTTTCATGTCCGCAGGGTTCGTCCTGCCCACCCTGGGCGTGCTGGCCTATTTCGCATTTCGCGGCGCCCTTGATGATCTTATTTTCCTCACGGTAACGTACAACCTGAAAATTTACGGTCCGGCCATTCCGCTGCAAAAACAGGCGGCGCTGGCTCTGGTCAACCCGCTTCCCCTTCTCCCTTTGAACTGGCTCCTGTGGGGACTTGCGCTTTTTCGCATCGGTCATGTCCTGCACCGACGCACTTTCTGGCCGCGAAGCGATTCTCTTTTCTTCCTGTGGGCATTTTTTGCCTTTATTGGGGCATCAATGGGCGGAAGGGGGTTCGGACATTACTATCTGCAGATGCTCCCGCCCCTCTGCCTCCTGGGGGCGTTCAGCCTGAAGTGGATTCGCCAGCGCCTGGGGGTCTTCACCCATCTGAAAAAACAAGGTGAGCCTTATATACCGCCGCGCCACATGCCCCCCCATCGTGTAACCTGGCCCCAGAGAGCGCAAAATCCCCGGCCCGGAAAAGCGGTGCGGATCCTGCTTGCCTGCATCTTGGCGGCAGGCATGGTCGCCCCGGTGGTAAACGTGCTTCCAGCCAGCATCCGGCAGCTCAGCGCCTCATATGTCATCGGGGACCCTTCCCCCGACCTGGACCCCACCTACCTCGAGCTGGCCCGGTACATCCGGCAGAACTCCCGGGAGGACCACCGCATCTTCGTCTGGGGGTTCCAACCCATTATATACGCGGCTTCCGGCCGCAGGCCAGCCTCGAAGTTTATCATCTGCCATGCCCTCACCGGACAGATTCCCTGGGTCAACATCGATCCCGATACTGACACCAGCCCGTGGATACTGCCCGGTAGCTGGAAACTATTGATGGAGGAGCTGGAAGCGACAAAGCCGCTGTTTATCGTGGACACATCGCCGGGGAACTATGCGGCCTACGGGAAATACCCCATCCAGCGTTATCTTCGGCTCTACTGGTTTATCAAGAGACACTACGTGCTGGACCGGGTGATCTTTCGTGAAGGCGGCAGAGGGAAGAGACCCTACTACCATGTATATCGAAGGCTGACCTCATGATCGTTCATTATATGGCGCTGCAGCGGCATCTTAATCCGCTTGGTTGTCATGCATTTCGAAGGATAACGCCATGATCCGGCTGGCATGTCGGGCGCTGGGAGTGCAGGTTGGTAAAGCGCTGGGGTGGAACGCTTTGATACGGCCGTTTATCGCCCACCTGACGCTGACGAACAGGTGCAACCTGCGATGCTCCATGTGCAATATGTGGGCCATGTCGCCCAAGGAGGATCTTCCCCCGAGTGTGTTGCACAGGCTCAGGGCCTCCCGTCTCTGGCCGGGCATCCGGATTCTGGATCTTACGGGCGGAGAGCCGTTCCTGGTGGATGTTGCCTCGGTGGTGGAAACCCTCCGTACCGAAAACATCCAGTCCGTTTATTTGACCACCAATGGCGTTCTAACTCGGCACATCCTGGAACAGACCGGGAAGATTCTCCAGAGCAAAGGCGGCTTTCGCCTGTTCATCGGCGTCTCCCTTGACGGCCCGAATGAGGTCCACGACCGTCTCCGCGGCCTTGAGGGCACGTATCGCCGCGCCATTGAAACCCTGGAGGGACTGGCCCTCATGGCCCAAGACCATTCGAGGCTCCACATCTCCATCAAATACACCATCATGCCGGAGAATTGGCAATATATCCGGAAGACATTCGATATTGCTCAATCCAGGGGTTTTGGGTTCACGGCCAAGCCTTACCTGTTGAGCGGCATTCTGGGAAACACCGGCGAGGTCCAATTTTCTCCGGAGCAGATCAGCAGTATTGAACGTCAAATCAACCAGATCGATGAGGCCATGAGAGATCACCCTGTCCGGCCGTTTCAGATATGGCGGGGCATCGCCAAGCACGCAGACCGGATGTTCCACCGGGAGTTGATCGGGTACCTGAAAAATTATTATCTGAAGGGTAAGACACGTGGGCTGTATCCTTGCGATTCATCATTTATATCCGTGATGGTCCACTGCGATGGGAAGATTTATAGCTGTCCCAAGTTGATGAAACCCGTGGGCGACCTGCGGGAGCACACCCTGGAGTTCATCTGGGACTCGGTACAGGCCCGGGAGGTGCGCAGGTTCATACAATCCGGTGCCTGCGCCTGTTTCTCCCAGTGCGATCTGATGCCCTCGCTGTTGCTGCGGAGCAAGGCCTGGATGGCTTTCAACATCTTCAGAGAACTGGCCGTGAGGGGATGATGCTGGGGAGCCGCCTGCAGAGGGAACATTACCGGGACCTGGTGTTGTCCCGCCGTCCCACGCGCTCCCTTTTCAGTTGCGGATGGGAGGAGCGATTCGACCCCTTCCTCCTGGACAACCGTCCCGAGCTTGCCCGTTTTTATCGGGAGTTTGCCGATTTGCTGTTCACACGAGGCGACGAGCGCGTGCTTGACGTGGGCTGCGGAACCGGCCTGTATTACCCGGTGTTCGCGCCCCGGGTGGCCTCCATAGTGGGAATCGACATCAGCCCCGAGATGCTGGAGGCCGGCAAGGGCATGCTGAACTCAAAGGGAATCCGCAACGTGGAGCTTCGCCTCGGCTCGGCAGAGGAGCCCGGGCCTGTGGGTGGCCCCTTTGACCTGGTCATGGGGCTTGATGTTGTGCACCACGTGGAAGATGTGCCCCGGATGGTCTCGGCCCTCCATCCTCTCCTGGCTTCCAGCGGCAGGCTGGCCCTGCTGGAGCCCAACATCTGGAACCCCTTGATGTTCGCGGCCCACCTGATTCCCAGGGAAGAGCGGCTGGCCCTGCTTCGCCATCGCCGATCCCGTGCGTTCCGTCATATTGCATCCCGTTTTCGGCTGGAGTCCACGGTCTACCTGAATCACATCACCAGCCGACAGCCTGGATGGCTGGCAAGGCCTATCCAAGCGTTCTTCCGAACGCTGGAAGCAACCCCTCTCAAGGTGCTCTCTCTGCGATTTCTTGTGATCTGGAGAAAAGTCTGACCCGGGACATTAGAGATATTATGATAAAAAAACTTCGAAATTTATTATGAAGGTAGTCCTCATCAATCCTCCCATGCTGGGCCTGGCGGGAGACCCCTTTGGTTCGATTCCCTTCATGCCTGTGGGCCTCCTGAGCGTTGCCGCTTTTCTCCGCAGCCGTGGAGTTGAAATCGCGGTCATTGACGGGTATGGCGAAGCGCCCACCCGAATGCGCTTTTCAGGCCCCTACATGATCTCTGGGCTCACGCTGGCCCAGGTGGTGGAGCGGATCCCGGCAGACGTTGACCTGGTGGGGATCAGCGTGCTGGCCGGGGCCTCTCACCGTCTTGCCCTGGGTCTGATCCGGCGACTGAAGTCCAGGCTCCCGGGGATTGCCGTAATGGTGGGCGGGCCCCACGCTGCGGTGCTTCCTGAGCCTTTTCTTCACGGCGGTGCGGATTTCGTGGTGCCGGGGGAAGGAGAGAAGGCGGCATGGAATATCTGCCGTTTCATTGACGGTCAGATTGCCGCCCTGGAGCCTGAACATGGCGCCCTTCATGCGCGCCTGCCCGGGGTTTCACCTCAACCCGCGACGGATCTGGATTCTTTGCCTCATCCAGCCTTCGACCTGATCCCGAGGCAAAACTACTGGAAGCTGGGAGTTGCCCATGCACCTTTCCGGGCGCGGTATCACCCCATGGTTACGTCAAGGGGATGCCCTTTTCAATGTGCTTTTTGCTCGACCCCGCTGCTCTCCGGTCAACAATGGCGGGGTCGCACCGCCCGCCGCGTGGTTCAGGAAATAGAGGAGGTGTACCGGCGCGACGGGGTGCGGGATTTCTTTTTCCAGGACGACAATTTCGCCGTTGATCGGGGAAGGGTTGGGGATATATGTTCATTGATCCGGGAGCGAGGGCTGGATGTCAGTATCCATCTCCCTTCCGGGGTCACCGCCAATCTGCTGGACGAGGAAATTGTGCGCCACATGGGCCGCAGCGGCTTTCATTCCATCTGTCTGGCCCCTGAATCGGGATCGACCCAGGTTATCCGCCGAATGAAGAAGCCGGTGGATCTCCAGCACCTTGAACGGGTGATGCAGTGGCTCAGGGAAGCGAGGATTCGCACCAACGCCTTCATCATGGTGGGCTACGAGGGGGAAACGCGGGAGGAGTTCCGGCAGACGCGGGCTCTGGTCAGAAAGCTTACGCGGCTTGGGGTGGACGAATTCTCCGTATTCATCTATACGCCTTTGCCCGGCGCGCGGCCGCCTGCGGACCCCTCTCTCATGCAGTATGAGAATTACGAGGACCTTTGCTGGTCCCCGCGCTGGCGCCCCGACTATGCCCTGTGCCGGCGAAAACGCATGACCCTGTACGGGGAATTCTTCCTGTGGAAGGCCGCATTTCACCCACTAGAATTGGCGCGGAGCTGGCTGCGTGTTATCACGGGCCGGTACGAGACCAAGGGCGAGATGGCCTTTCGCCGGTCTCTCCCCATGTGGGGCAGGCTCCTTGCCCACAGGCTTTCAGGAAAAGAGAGCAACGTATCGGTTGACAATAGTTAGGTCATTTATCTGGCTTGTTATTACGGTCGGGGATAAACCCCTCCCCCGCTGTTTGGAAGACGATCAAAGGGTGTAGCCGCGGGCTTTATCCTTGCCAGTGGAAATTTTTTGACGATCGGCGTCCGTGGGATTGTTATGCTGATCGTTCGCTGATTTTCCTTCCCATCTCAAGGCCGAGCTGGAAAGCCTTTATATTGGTCTCCAGAACCTTTGCCGGACTCATGGAGGAAAGTGCATTGCGGACCCCCCCTTCCGAAGCGGCTTGGGTGAGGGACAGCAGGGCGCCCACCATGATGATGTTGGCGGCGAGGCTCTGGCCCAGCTCCTGGTTAGCCGTCTGGGTGGCGTGAATGGGGACGGAACGAATCCCGTCTTTTTCCGGGGGCTTGACTAGGTCGGGGTCATAGATGACCAGCCCTCCGGATGCAACCTCCGGAAGGTAGCGATCCATGGCCTGTTGAGACATGACCACCAGCGCGTCGGTGGCCGTGATCAGGGGATACTCCACTGGCTCCCGTGAAATAATCACTTCCGCCCGGACAGCGCCCCCGCGGGCCTCCGCCCCGTATGACTGCGTCTGAACGGCCTTCAGCCCATCGTATTCCACCGCCGCTGTGCCCAGGAGAATCGATGCGAACACGACTCCCTGCCCCCCGAAACCGCTGAATCTTATCTCCATACGCTGCACGGAATTCCTCTTTCATTGTATGGGCAGGTTTGAACCCCGCCCCTGCGCCTGGGGAATTTCTCAGAAAAATTTCGATTGGTATAGCCCATCCGATCATCCGTTTGCTTTTTTCAACCGGATGCTTTTTTCCCCATCCGGCCGTATTCGGCCATAAGGGGGTAGCCTTCCTTGTCCACCATCTCCCCCACTACAATCTTTCCTTCCAGCTCCTCCGGGCTCATCTTTTGCGCTCGGCTGACGGGCACGCTGCTTTCGCGAAATAGTTCAAGCATCTTCACGGCGCTCCCCAGTGCGGCCCGCCGTCCCACGTGGGTGGGGCACTGGGTGATGACCTCCACCAACCGGAATCCGTCTTTCTGCAAGGCTTTCTGCAGTGTTCGCGTCAACTGGCGAACGTGGTAAATCGTCCACCGGGCCACAAAAGAAGCACCCGCACCCTCGGCCAGCCTGGGGATGTCGAAGTTAGGTTCCGGATTTCCATACGGTGTGGTTGTAGTGCGGTAGCCGGTTGGCGTGGTGGGTCCAACCTGTCCGCCTGTCATGCCGTAGATGAAATTATTGACCAGAATACAGAGCACCGGCAAATTCCGCCGGGCGGATTGAATAAAATGGTTGCCGCCGATGGCCACCAGATCGCCGTCCCCGCTTATGACCACCACGTGCTTTTCCGGCAGACCGAACTTGATGCCCGTTGCAAAAGCCAGCGGCCTTCCGTGAGTCGTGTGGAGCATATCGGCATGAAAGTAAGGGCTCGGGATCCAGGCCGAGCAGCCGATGCCCGAGACGAATACAAAATCATCCATGGAGAGGCCGAGGTTCTGAATGGCCCGCAAGACGGCACCGGCGATAATGCCGTTGCCACAACCCGGACAGGCGGCGGTTACAAATGCCCCCGGCCGGATGTATTGATGCAGAGGATGTTCGAGCCTATCGTCATTCATGGGACCGCCTTTCGAATCGCGTCCAGGACATAATCCACTCGGTGGAGAGTGCCCAGAATCTGCGGTGGGAGGAATGTCACCCTTGATGAGTCCGTCATGCTGGCTAGCACGAAATGGACCAGTTGCCCCATGTTGTTTTCCAGGACCACCACGGCCCGGGCCCTCCGGGTTGCTCTGCGCACCTCTTCCGATGGAAAAGGCCAGACGGTTAAGGGCCTGATCAAGCCGACGTCCAGGCCCTCCTGCCGTGCTCTGGTCATGGCGTGGCGGGCTGAGCGGGATACGCTCCCGCATGCGAAGAGCATAACCTGTGCGTCTTCGTGCTGCACTTCCACATCGATGATGTCGGACAGGTGGCGGAGGATTTTTTCCCTCAGTCCCCGGATGAAGCGATCCAGCGCCGATGCGTCGGTCACGTTCCGCCGGCCCCATTCGTCATGACACGAGCTGGTCACGTGCGCCCGATGACCCCGACCGAAAACGGGCATCGGCGCCACCTCGGGATCCAGGAAACCCTTGAACTGCGAGGCATACAGGCCTTCCGCAGCCAGCTTGCGCGTCACCAACAGGATTTCCTCTTCCCGCGGAATGACAACCTCTTCGCGCATGTGGCCTATGAAGGCATCGGCCAGAACGAAGACGGGTGTGCGGTACTTCTCTGCCATGTTGAACGCGCGCACCGCCAGGTCAAACATCTCCTGGGGAGATGCGGGGGCCAGGGCCAAAATCTCGTATTCTCCATGAGAGCCGAATTTCGGCTGAATCATGTCCCCCTGCAGCTCTATTGAGGGAATGCCGGTGGTGGGTCCTCCCCGCTGGACGTTTACGACGACCAGAGGGGTCTCCACGCCCAGGGCATACCCTATATTCTCGAGCATCAGGCTGATGCCGGGGCCCGAGGTAGCAACCATGACCTTTTTCCCGGTCCACGAAGCGCCAATGGCGGAAGCTACGGCTCCCAGTTCATCCTCCATCTGCAAATACGTCCCGCCTACCTGGGGTAGCCGTCGGGCCAACGCATGGGTGATCTCTGTGGCCGGAGTGATGGGATAACCCGACGCGAAGAGGCAACCAGCCGCCAAAGCCCCTTCCGCAAGGGCTTCGTTGCCCTGGAGGAAATGCTTTCCGGTCCACACTCGCGATTCTTGCATCATGGCTGGTCTACCTCCAAGGCCTGCTGCTGCTCACTCTTTTCCCGGATAACCACAATGGCCTGGTCCGGGCAGTAAAGCATGCAATTCTCGCAACCTGTGCAGCGTTCTATCCAGCGGGGCACAGGAGGCCGAGCCCCCCGCGGGGTTAGCGTCTCCGATGGCTCAAAAACGTCGACAGGACATAATGCCATACAGATACCGCACAACTCAACCCCTTTGCACAATTCCTGATACACTCGAATTCGGTGCATGACCGTTCCCCGCCTCCAATCCGATCGTATAAGCGGCTAAACCGATTATCCGTAAGAAAAAGACACTCTTTACCGCTTAGAGTGTCTCCTTTGTTAGGATTCTTTATTTATTTTACTGCATTTGGCGCCATTTGTCTACGGTAATGTGCAACCAGGAGTTACCCCCAAAATTTTCAAAGGGAAAAGTGGTAATTGTGGCTCTGGTTGATCACCTCCCGCTCCGGGGTGAAGTAACGGAGCCCATGGGTGGCCCGGACAATTTATTGTCCGGGCTGCGCAGCAGCAAGAGGTCATGGCAAACCGCCGGGTGCTGTTGCTGCATCTGTCATCAAGATTGCCTGGATATTCCTTTCATGTTCACCTGTATGCCGGCAGAACAAGGACTTTGCGTGGACAGCCTCTTGTCGCTTCGCGACCCGGACGACAGGTCGTCCGGGCCGCCTTCCCTTTTTGAAAACTCTCTCAAAGATTTCTTTTTCGCGTACTGATGAATGCAAGGGATTAACATTCAAAGCATTTTGATAAATCTGTGTGAATTATCGGTGAATGTCCTGTAATATGCAGCCAGCCATTTGCGTTGCAAATTATTTTTCTATCAGTGCAGGGCTGATGACCAGTAATTTTTCCAAAAGTGGATATCCGCTTTAAGCGCGTCAAAGCAGGATTTTATCCAGGAAATCCTTTGTCCTCTGTTCCTTCGGGTTCTCAAAAAAGCTGACGTCTGTGCCGCGCTCGATGATTCTTCCCTCGTCCATGAAGATGATCTCGTCGGCGACCTCGCGGGCAAAGCCCATCTCGTGAGTAACGACGATCATCGTCATCCCTTCTCTGGATAAATTCATCATGACATCGAGAACTTCCTTGATCATCTCAGGGTCCAGCGCCGAGGTGGGCTCGTCAAAAAGCATGACCTTGGGTTCCATGACCAGCGCCCTGGCGATGGCCACACGTTGCTGCTGCCCGCCGGAGAGATTTCCCGGGTATTCATTGGCTTTTTCAGGAATGCCCACCCTTTTTAAAAGGCTCATGGCACGCTCTTCCGCCTCTTTTTTGGACTTCTTCCTGACCTTCATGGGGGCAAGAGTGATGTTCTGGAGGGCCGTCATGTGGGGGTAAAGCTCAAACCTCTGGAATACCATGCCTATCTCAGCCCGCAGTTCGTATATATTGGTCTTCGGATCGGTCAAAGAATGGCCGTCAACGATGATTTCGCCGTTTTGAAACGGCTCCAGGCCGTTGATACACCGGAGAAGCGTGCTTTTACCCGACCCGCTTGGCCCGCAGATCACCACTGTCTGGCCCTGGTTGACTTCCTCATCGATGTCTTCCAGAACCTGAAAGTCGCCGTACCACTTGCTGACGTTCCTTATCTCAATCAAATCGCATTACCCTTCTGTCTGCCGTTTTTCCAGGCGCCGGCTCGCCATGGTGCCTATGGAGCAGAATACAATATAGACTAAACCTGCAAAGAGATACAGTTCTACGGACCGAAGCTCCCGCGCATCCACCAGGCTGGTGCGCCTCAGAAATTCTTTCAGCCCGATGACATAGGCCAGCGAGGTATCCTGGAAGATGATAACACACTGGGTCACTATGGGAGGGACCATGTTCCTGAGCGCTTGAGGAAGCACGATGAAGCGCATGGTTTCATAATAATTCAGGCCCGTGGAATATCCTGCCATCACCTGTCCGTGCGGAATGGACTGAATGCCTCCCCTGACGATTTCAGCAAAATATGACGCCTCAAAGGCAATGAATGCAATGATTGCCGATAAAAAATCCCCCAAAGGCCTCCCGATGATAAATGGCACCATAAAGTAAAACCAGAAGATCACCAGAATGAGAGGGAGGCTCCGAAATAAATTGATGTAAATCGTGGCGGGGTAATATATCCACTTCCTGGAGGAGAGGCGAGCCATTCCCAATATGATACCGAGCAAAAACCCTCCTGCCAGCGAAATGGCGGCCAGTTCGAAGGTGAGCACAAGACCGCCCAGCAGGAAGTTGATATTACGGGGGATTACGGCCCAATCCATGAACGAGGCTACCTCCTTCTGGTTATCATGCCGGGCATATAAATTCTTTTTTCAACCAGCGCCATAAATAAAACAACGGTCATGGAAATCACGATGTAAACAACGGATGCCGCAGTGGTCGTCTCCAGGCCGTGCCACGTGTAAGAATCGATAAGGTAGGCCGCACCGGTGGTCTCCGTAACCCCGATAGTCATGGTGAGGGCCGAATTTTTGAAACAGGTCAAAAACTCGGTGGTAAAGGGAGGGATGATGATCCGAATGGCATAGGGTATGATGACATATCTGTATGTCTGGTAGGTAGTCAATCCCGTTGAATAAGCCGCCTGGTACTGATCCCTGGATATGGACATCATCCCCGCTCTCAACTGTTCTCCCACACGGGATGCGGTATACACTCCGAGACAGATCACTCCCGTCCAGTATGGGAGGTTGGGTACACTGTCATAGAGCCACTTTTGTGCACTCTGGGGAAGCAGTAAAGGGACGGCGAAATACCAGAAAAAAAGCTGCACCAGGTAAGGAGTGTTGCGGATCAATTCCACATAGGCCGTTCCAATGAACCTGGTGGGCTTGTTGGGAAGAACTCGGAAGACCCCTACTATCAACCCCAGCATCAACGCGATCATCCAGGCCAGAAGCGAGAGATGAAGGGTGGTGAATATACCTTTCAGCATCCACTCGCCGTAGGGATGCCTCCAGAGAACGCTCCAATCGAAATCATAACTGAACATGGCCGCTTCTGCACAAACTCTTTGACTAGATTGAGATGCATATAAGAGAGCGAAGGTTGAAAACGGGTACCTTCGCTCTCTCTATACTCCCTTTACTATGGATCTCCTCATATTTAAAGAACCAGCCTCGAACTCTTTTGACGATAAAGAAGTTTACCCCGCTCCTAAATTGTTCAGTGCGGCCAGGCCTGCAATTTGAGAAGTGTCTTGTATTCCTCTGTCATGGGGATGGGAACCACTCCTTTCGGGCCCATCCATTTATCGTACAACTCAAAAAACTTTCCGCTCTTGATCATGTCGATCAGGGTAAAATTCACCAGATCCCTTAAGTTGGATTCATTCTCAGGCAGGATGTACGCATACGGGTCATAGGTCAGCAGACGTCCGACCAACGCCCATTTGTCCGGATCAGGTGCCTTCTGCTTTATACCTGCCAGCAGGCTTCCATCAGTACAATAGGCGTCGATCTTTCCCTGACGAAGGGCAAGAAAACCCTTAGAATGCTCGTCAAACACCATGATCTTCGCCGGCGGAGAAATTGTCTTATCTTGGTTGGCATCCCTGAGAGCGGCTTCGTTTGTGGAGCCTCTCGCGGCTCCAACTCTCCGGTTCGCCAGGTCTTCGAAGTCTTTGACGGGGCTTCCTTTGGGGACAAGAAGACGGGTTCCCGTGAGGAAGAAGGTTATTGAGAAGTCTACAATATCATCACGGCGTACCGTATGCGTGGAGGAGCCACATACCATATCAACGGTTCTGTTGGCGACCAGGGGAATGCGCGTTTTCGGGTTGACGGGCTTGAATGTGAGCTTTACGGATTTTCCTATCTTTTTCTCCACTGCCTTATGAATTTCCCTTGCTATATCCAGCGAGAAGCCCACCCATTTGCCATCCTTGTCATAATAGCCGAATGGTATCGAGCCCTCCCGCGCGCCGACTATGAATTTGCCCCTTTTGGCGATTTTATCCAGTGCGTCCTCGGCGCTGGCTGCACCGGCAATCATCAACCCTGCCACCATCATGCATGCAATTGAAATAACAAATTTTTTCATGACATTACCCTCCCCCTACCATTCAGGTTGTATAATCTTGTATAATCCTCTGCAAAGCCCGTAATGGAAGCCAGTAATCTTGTAATCATGCCCTTTCCCCAAAAATTATCTCGGTTGAAAAACCTCCTTTGATGATAAATGCTGAAAATTGTAAGAATTGATAGTCATCCCTCTGCAAACCAAAACAAGCCCTTTATATATGCGAAGCCATCATTTGTCAAGAAAAAATTATATGCCAGGTGCTTGAGTATTCAATACTTTTGGCTTATGTTTCATAATCCTGGAACAACCTCTCAAGGATCAAAAAGCACACAGGGTCGGTAGCATGGCCCGGAGGGGAATCCGCTCCGCGAAGGCGCGTTTCACATCCATCAAATGGCGGCATCGGAGTGTTTGATTTTTCCTTCTGTGATGTATATACTGTAAAAAGTTTTGTGCAAATGCAGGTGCTTTTCGAAATGGCGGCGCTGAGATGATTTGAGGATGGGAGATTGTTCGATGCAGGAGATTCGCGTGACGCATTTCGGTCTGGGGCCCATCGGGGCCGGTGTAATTCGGGACATGAAAGGGCGAGGTTTACTCAAGCTGGTAGCGGCGGTGGACGTTGACCCCGACAAGGCGGGGCGTGATGTGGCAGAAGTGGCTGGGATTCCTGGACAGGTAGGCGTTCGAGTGACAACTTCCGCGAAGGAGGCATTGGGGGTGAAGTCTGATGTCGCGGTCATCTGCACAGTTTCATCCCTGGAGGGCATGATGCCATTGCTGGAACAGGTGATAGATGCTGGTCTGCCCGTGGTCTCCACGTGTGAGGAGCTGGTTTTCCCCTGGCTGGCCCGGCCCGATCTGGCCCGCCGGATAGACGAGAAAGCCCGGCAGCGAGGCGTCCAGGTGCTGGGAGTAGGGGTGAACCCCGGGTATATCATGGATTACCTGCCCCTGGTTCTCTCCTCACCCTGCCGCCGGATCGACCGGGTTGAGGTATATCGGATTCAGGATGCATCGCATCGGCGGCTGCCATTCCAGAAAAAGATCGGAGCGGGTTATAACCTTGAAGAGTATGCCCGTCTCCGCGATGCGGGGAAAATCAAGCACGTAGGCCTGGTGGACTCAATCCAGATGGTGGCTTGCGGGCTGGGGTGGAAGCTGGACCGGGTGGAGGAGATTATAGAGCCCATCGAGGCCACCCGACAGGTCTCCAGCCCCCAGATCACTGTCCCCAGAGGCCATGCCGCCGGCACCCGCCAGGTAGGGAGGGGTCTTGTGGGCGGCCGCGAGCGAATCTACATGGAGATGCGCATGTCCCTCGGTGAGCCGGACCCGCGGGACACGGTTATCATCGTGGGCGAGCCGGACATCGAATCCACCATCCGGGGCGGGCTGCACGGCGATGTGGCCACAACGTCCCTGGTGGTCAACGCCATTCCGGTGGTCTCCAGGGCCCACCCCGGCCTGGTGATCATGACGGACATTCCAACGCTTACATGCCTGGCCGAGGTGACCGCTTCGTAGTCGTCTCGGCGAATGCCGTGACTGCTTCCCCTCCGCGTGCTTGAGGTGAGGGGTGAATAATAATAATGATTCAGAATGCCGGAAGTATTTACTGCTGTGCTTTAGGTTGCTGATTAAAACGCGATCCGGTATTAGTAAGGAATCGGCTGTGTAGTTATCAGTGGGAATTCCATTGTTTAATATTTCAACGGATGCGGAGGATGGGGGCATGAAAGTAAATCCCGTGGAGGAATATCGTCGGCGTACACCCCGATCGGAGCGGTGGTTCAGGGAAGCCCAGGGCGTGTTTCCCGGAGGAGTGTGCCATAATTATCGATACTATCCGCCCTATCCCGCTGTCATGGAGCGGGTGGACGGCGGTCGGATGTGGGACCTGGACGGCAACGAATACATTGACCTCTGGATGGGGCACTATGCCTTGATCCTGGGTCACAATCCGCCTCTGCTCAGGCAGCGGCTCTCCAGGATCACGGAGATGGGTCTGCACTGGGGAGTGCCGAGTCCCTCACAGCTTGAGTTCGGCCGGCTCATACAGCGCACGGTCCCTTGCGCAGAGCGCGTGCGGTTCGGCGTCACGGGGACCGAGGCAACCATGTATGCCGTACGGCTGGCACGGGCCTTCACCGGCAGAAACGTCATCCTCAAGACGGCAGGGGGCTGGCACGGGGCAAACACTGAGTTGACCTTCTCCATCAAGCCGCCGCTGGATGCTCCCCAATCGGGGGGAATTCCTCCTGAGTTCCACCGCTATACGGATGTCCTCCCCTTCAACGACGAGGAGGCCACCAGGGCAATAATCGACCGTTACGCCCACGACCTGGCCGCCGTCATCCTTGAGCCGGCGGCCGGCAGTACAGGCTTCTGGCCTGCCCGTCCGGACTATCTCCGTTTTCTCAGGGAGGAAACGCGCCGCGTGGGGGCGCTGTTGATTTTCGACGAGATTATCACCGGCTATCGGCTTGATCTGAGCGGTGCGCAGGGGCTCTGGGACGTTGTCCCCGACCTTGCCACCCTGGGAAAGGTAGCGGGAGGAGGTGCGGCGCTGGGGTGCGTGGCGGGCCGGACCGACGTGATGGATGCGGGCAACATGGTCGGTGGAGACTTCAAAGGACGGAAAGCCCTGGTGGGCGGCGGCACGTTCTCCTGCGACATCGTGAGCATGGAGTTGGGACATGCCGTCGTGTCTTACCTGGCAGAGAACGCTGGGACGATATACCCCGAACTTGAGCGAAAGGGCAAACGGCTGAGAGAAGGGATGGAGAGCGCTTTCCGCAAAGCGGGCATCCCCGCGCGCGCCACTGGCGTGGGCTCGCTCTTTGGGATGATCATCCCCCATGAAGAGGATGCTTCCATCCGTTCACCCAGAGATGTCCTGGAGAAATGCGACGTGCCCCGGATAGAACAGGAATTCAAACTCCACATGATGAACCGCGGAGTGTACACACAACATGGGGGCGGCGCGGTCTCCATGGCCCACACCGACCGGGACATCGACGCTATCATCTCGGCGACCGAGGATGCCGCCAGCGCCATGGCGGCGAAATAAGGAGACCCTGTTTACACGGATCGAGACCTTTCGGAGGTCTGAAAAATGCCCAGATATTTCGGAATGAAGGGAGGGGGACGCAAGCCCTCAAAGCCGTCCCGTACCGACGTGCTGCAAGAAATGGTCCGCAACCAGCGGAAAAAGGAAGGGGACTACCGTACCCGTTCCCTTGCCATACACGGTTGGATCTGCGCCAAGTGCGGCCGCGAGTTCGATCGCTCCAATCTCCACCTGCTGACCGTCCACCACAAGGACGGCAATCCCCACAACAACCCTCCCGACGGGAGCAACTGGGAAAACCTCTGCGCTTACTGCCATGAAGACGAGCATAGCCGCGGCGTTCTGGCGGATTACCTGAGGGGAGAGGAGGGGAGTTAAAGGGACTGAAACGGGGGTTGCTCGTTTGATCCGGTGGTGTACGGGAAGACTTGGGTTTGGTATAGCTGCGGACCTTGGCAATCCCCTCTAAACAGGACTTTCCCCAAAATTAGCGAGGAAAGATTGGCTGACTTGTCCCAGAGATAATCACCAAGAATTTTTTGGGGGTGGCGTACCTTGCCTGAAAATAGTGGAGACTGGGTGTGCGCGAAGCACAGGAGAACCATTGCAAGCGCTCATCCTCTTTCTAATTTCTAATGAATTTTCGATGATAGGGACGGGTTTATCCCCGCTCCTGTAAATGGCATTTTTTCCCATCTCCAGGGAGGGGATTATGGGGTTGGGTCCTGCATCTGGATTTATAAAAATTCATTGATTCTCTCTCATGAGAACCGTCGCCAGCCGCTCCATCCGCGCCACGCGGGAGCCTTTCACCAGCACCACGTCGCCTTCCCGTACCGCTTCTTGCAGGGGGTGGGCCAGGTCCATGGCATCGCCGCCGGTCATCACGCGGCTTGCAGGCATTCCTCCCTCGCGTGCCCCATAAGAATACTGGGAAGCATGTTCCCCCGAACAGAAGAGGAAATCAGCAAATGCCGCCGCCTTCCCGATCTCTCTATGCTCGTGGACGGCATGATCGCCCAGTTCGGCCATCTCTCCCAGGACGACCAGCTTCCGCCGGCCCTCAAGCCCCTTGAGCACCTCCAGAGCGACCCTCATGGAAGCCGGGTTGGCGTTGTAAGTGTCGTCTATGAGGGTGAGGCCGCCGGGCGCCTCCTGCACCCGGAGCCGCCCAGGCGGTGGAGTATAGAACGCCTCATAGCGGGAGGCCGTCTCCGGATCGACGCCCAGGGCCGCGGCAACGGCCAGGGCCGCCAGCAGGTTGGCGCCCGCGTGAGGGCCCGGGCCCGGCATGGGCAAACAAATGAGCTTGCCCGTCACAGAGGCCCGAAGCATTTCCCCCTCCTGGGCCAGGGGATGCACGTCGTGGCACTCCTCGGTGCCGAAGGTGATACGGCGGCACCGCAGGTCCCCGGCGTACCGCACCACCAGGGGATCGGAGCCGGCGATGACCGCTGTCCCGTCCGGACGCAGATGGCTCCAGACCTCGGCCTTCGCCCGGGCGATGGCCTCCAGGGAACCCATCGGGCCTATGTGCGACGGTCCCACGTTTGTGATCAGCCCCACGTCTGGCGTGGCGATGCCCGCCAGGTAATCGATCTCTCCGGGGCTGTTCATCCCCATCTCCACCACAACGTATCGTTCATCCCCTGAGATGGCCAGCAGGGAGAGGGGCAGACCCACGGCGTTATTGAAACTCGCTCGGCTCGCGGCCGTGGGGGCGCGGGCACGGCACATGGCCGCAACGATCTCCTTGACCGTTGTCTTGCCATTGGAACCCGTAACAGCCGCCACGCGCGGCATGTATTTGTTCCGGACGAAGCGGGCCATGTCGCCCAGTGCCCGAAGGGTATCCTCCACCTCGATGATGAGAGCGCGCCCGGCTTTTGTAAATTTCGAATTATCCGTGGCCCCGTGCCGGCACACCACCCCGCCGGCGCCCATCTCCAGGGCCTGTGGAATAAATCGGGCGCCGTCGAACCGCTCCCCCTTCAATGCTACGAAAAGCTCGCCCGGCTTCAGTTTACGCGTGTCCGTGCACACAGCGGCGAACGTTCCCCCCATGCCCGTGACTTGAAGGGGCCCAACGGCGGCGGTTATTTCCTCAAGGGTCAGTTCCACTTTCCTTCCCTTACCCACTGGATGATGTATTTTTCGGCTTTCTCCGCATCATCGAAGCGGAGCTTTTCCTTCCCCATGATCTGATAATTTTCGTGCCCCTTGCCCGCGATGAGCACCACGTCGCCCGGCTGCGCCATCCGGATTGCCCGGGCGATGGCCTTTCCGCGGTCTGGTTCCACCAGAACATCTCCTCTGCGGCGAGCCGGGATGCCGGAGAGGATCATCTGGATGATGGCTTCGGGGTCCTCGGTGCGCGGGTTGTCGGATGTAACCACCGCCACCTGGGACAGCGAGGCCACCGCCTCGCCCATCAAAGGCCGCTTGCCCGGGTCCCTGTCACCCCCGGCCCCGAAAACGGTGATGATCCTGCCCCGGCCCCGCAGGGGCAGCAACGCGCCCAGCACTGAGCGCAGGGCCTCGGGTGTGTGGGCATAGTCCACCAGCACGTGAAAAGGCTGGCCCGCCGCGACGGGCTGAAGTCTTCCCTTCACCCATGCCAGCCCCTCAAGGGCGACCCGCAGCCGATCCGCTTTCATCTCTATGCCCAGCGCCTGGCATGCCCCCAGCGCCGCCAGAAGGTTGTATACGTTGTGGGAGCCGATGAGACGCAAATGGAGGGGAAACATCCTGCCTCCCGCTCTGAAGACGGCCCGGGTGCCGTTGAGCGTGTATTCGGGGACCGGATTCATCTCCATTCTGACCGGGCAGTGATCAGACAGGCCGTAGGCCAGTGCAGGCATGCCCGTTTCCTTCATCCAGGCCAGCAGCCGACGGCCGTATGGGTCATCGGCGTTGACAACGGAAAAACCGCCGCTGGTGAGAGTTTCGAAGAGCCGTCGCTTGACGAGAAAATACTCCTCCATGTCCCGATGATAGTCAAGGTGGTCCCTGCTGAGATTGGTAAAAACCGCCACGTCGAACTCCAGCCCCAGCGTCCGCCCCTGATCCAGTCCGTGAGAAGAGACCTCCATGGCTGCGGCCCTGCACCCTGCGTCCCGCATGCGGGCAAGGAGTTCGTGGATCCGGAGCATCCCCGGTGTGGTGGTGGCGGCCGGATGGTGCTGGCCTGCCCAGAGGTAAGCATTAGTACCTATTATGCCCGCGGGGACGTCGTGTGCCTCCAGGATGGCACGAATAATATAGGTTGTCGTGGTTTTGCCGTTGGTGCCGGTGACGCCGATGAGATTCAGCGCCCGGGAGGGGTACCCATGTAAGATCGCGGCGGCCAATGCAGCTGCGCGGCGCGTATCGGAGACAACCAGGCACGGGATTTGGATGCTCGGAATATACTCTTCCGCCACCAGGGCTGCCGCTCCCTTGGAGACGGCCTGCGGAGCAAAGCGATGACCGTCGAACTCCAGGCCGCGGATGCACACGAACAGTGCTCCGGGTCTCACCGCCCGGGAGTCGTCAGCCATGCTTTCCACATCGAGCCCGCGGATATCGCCGATGACCTCCCGAAGTATGCCATGCGCATGAAATTCTTCCGCCAGCATCCCTAAGTCCATGCAGGCACTCCACACACCGATTCCGCATTGACAAAAGGAAGCATCATTTTCGCTATTCTCCGTTGATCTCCTTCCATGCCGCCGTGATTTCCCGGGCTCCGGATAAAAGATCAGACAAGTTTTTCGATTCAACATTCAGGGGAACTGAGAGCCCTGTTTCCATGTATTCCTCCAGGAATACCCGAAAAGAATGATCATCTCGTCCGAGGGGCTGATGAAGGTCGTCGCGGCCGTTATTGGTATGGATGTGGCAGAGTCCCAAGTTGTGATAGCCCAGGGCGCGGGCGAATTCCAGAGGGTCCTGGCCCGTGGTGAGCACGTGACCCCAGTCCAGTGTGAAGAGCACCCGCCCGTCCGCGACCTTCCTTATCTCCAGCAGTTCTTCCGGCGTCTTGCCGTACTTGCGAAGCCCCGGATCGCATCCGTTGCGGTTCTCCACCGCTATGACCACCCCCAGCTTTTCCGCCTCGTCGGCCAGGCCGCCCACCGCTTCCCACGTCCGTCTGCGGCAAAGATCCCACACAGGGCCTTCTCCATGTTCTTTTGGGGCATCTCCCGGATGCAGTGTCAGGAAATTCGCTCCCATATCCGCTGCAAACCGCAGTGATTCTCGGGTGAGCCGAAGGCTTCTGTGGTATATTTCATCATCCACGGCGCCCAGGTTCTCCCTGTTGTGGTACGTAGCATGGACCGAGCAACCAATGCGGGCCAAGTCGAGATCCCTCCTGATTCGATCAAGTTCCGCCTTACCGGGAACGTCCATAAAATCCGGCTCGTATTTAAACTCCACCCACCTGAAACCGTTCTTCCGGGCAAAATCCAGACAATCCGCGTAGTTCAGAGGGCCGAGTACAATCTGCTCCATGCCCACGGGCACCTCATTATTGAATGTCTCATTCCAACTCATCTTCAGATTTTTTCCTTTTCCTGTGTGGCAGTATATCTCACTCATGTCCAGTGGCCGGAAGAGATGTTTCGCCGGAGAGTTCAGAGCGAAGCCTCACGGCCTCTGACGCCTGCGGCCGCGCCATCGCCGCGGGCTCTCATAATTCTTAAGAGACCAGATGTTGAGCCTCTGTCGCCGCGCCCGCTCCTCAGCCTGGAAAAAGGGCCTGACGTCGAACTCGGTCCGACCGCGATACGCCTCGGCCATCCCTTGCTCCACCATGCGGAGGTTCACGTCCGCGTCTCCGCACCGGAGAAAAACCAGTGGTCGGTTATAATCGTCGAGAGCGACCTGCCGGACCTCTACGTCGCGGGAGCGGATCAGCGAGGAAAGATACTCCCGGGAGCGTCTGGCGTAGGGTTGTCCGGGAACATTTTTCCATCCCCGCTCGGGTGCATCGATCCCCGCCAGGCGGGCCTTGAAGTAAATATTGCACCCTTCCAGCACCACCGTGTCGCCGTCCAGCACTTCTCTCACCCGAAAAAGTCCCAGCGTCTGGGGAGTCGCTCTAGGGGTGTCCTGCACCAGGAGAGCGACCATCGCCAGGGCCGCAGCAAGGACACCCCAACGCGCTGCTCTCCAGTGAGCATCCGTCATGCTGAACCTCGCTCGCTCCCGGGCAGGTGCACATGACACCTGCGGGAAAAAAAGCAAGAGCCGTGCGGTATCTCCGTCCCGGGCAGGCAGGGCGAGACGTCCGACCCACGGATGTTTGAAGTGATTTTGTTTCCCTTGACCACTCTTTTCAGTTATTATACCACAAGGAGACAAATTTGTAATGGAGTAGCAAAACGAATCGTGATAAACAGAAAAAGAATGTCTGGGATCGGAAAAGCAGGAATTAACATCCACAAAAGCCCACGGGCATAAGAGGGCATTACAAAGCAAGAGGTTAGGCATTGGATAAGCAAGGGTTTTTTCATTTGATCTTTTTCCTTTTTGTGGCCGCGATCCTGTACCTGACGTACAGGATATTCGAGCCCTTTGCAGGCTCCATCTTCCTGGCGGCCTTGATCGCCATCATTTTCTACCCCGTTTACCGCCGCCTTCACGGGCTTTTCCCTCGGTGGCAGAACGCCACGGCAATGCTATCCATCCTCCTGGTCACGGTCATGGTAATTATCCCGACCATCTACCTGCTGTTAGCCCTGGGGAACGAGCTCATTACAATGTATCAATCCCTGGAGAAGCAGGTACGGCGCGGGGGTATCGAATTCCTGCTGCGTATGAGGGATCATCCCTCAGTGGCGCCCATCCTGGAGTATGCCAGGCAGTATATCAATGTTTCCACCCTGGATTTCGAGTCGGTGGCCCTGGATTTGATCCGGAAACTGAGCGGATGGGCGGCCCGGCAGTCAAGCCAGATTTTCGCGAGATTTGCCATCTTCATCTTCAACCTGTTCATTACGTTGTTCACTCTCTTTTTCTTTTTCCGCGACGGCCCTAGACTTATCAATTGGATTCGCACCCTCTTGCCCTTGACCGAAGAGCAGAAGTCTTTCATCTCTTCGCGCCTTACCGTACTGATCAACGCGACCATGCGCGCGGGGCTGATCATCGCCTTTGTCCAGGGCATGATAGGCGGGCTTACCTTCTTTTTCTTGGGACTGCCCCAGCCCATTTTCTGGGCAACGGTGATGAGCGCACTTTCGTTGCTGCCCTTTGTGGGAGCCTGGCTGGTGTGGATTCCTGCTGGAATTTATCTGATTCTCACGAGCACGCTTCTGAAGGCCGTTATTCTGTTCGGGGTGGGAATGTTCGCCATCGGACTTGTTGACAATTTTCTGCGCCCCTTCCTTATCGGCGGCTCCACCAAGTTGCACACCATGCTGGTCTTTTTCAGTGCCCTGGGCGGATTAAAAGTATTCGGGGTGATGGGGCTGGCACTGGGACCCATTGTGGTGGTGCTCTGCATTACGCTGGTGAACATCGTGCAGGAGTGGTCGCAAATCCAGAGCGAAGAGCCGGGAACTGCAAAAGATTCACCCTCTGAAAATACACCGTGAAGCCGGGATTAAGTCAGGAGGTGGATGTTGCCCGCGTGAACACGCCACAGTCCCGCACCCCGTGCGGCCTCCAGACACTCCTGGGCCAGTTTTCTCGATGTGACCGGCAGGTCCGACATGGAGAACTGGGGCTGGAAGGCCAGCAAGGAGTAAGGAATGCCTGGGTCGCACTCCGCTATGAAACGGGCGATGCGTGCCACTTCCTCAGCATCGATGTATCCCGGAACCAGCGTGGTGCTGGCTACGAGAAACGGAGGTGCCGGTCGCTTTCGCCCCATGGAGGCCAGACGGCGAAAGTTTTCCAGGGTCCTGCGGTTGCTCACGCCGGTGAGGGCGCGGTGCAGCCCCTCGTCCATGGCTTTCAGGTCGAATTTCACACACCCGAACGAGTCCATTGAGAGCCGTGCGGCGCACCGCAAGATGCCCGGAGCCATGGAGCCGTTGGTCTCCCAGCAGATCCTGAGAGTCCTTCCACGCTGCCGGGCCTGCCTGAGCGCCAGGCGGGAGGCGGAAATGGCATGCCCGGGCTGGGAGGCGGGATCGCCCCCGAAGTAACAGATGCACGAGGTATTGTCCCTCACCGCCGCGGCCAGTTGCTCAGCGGTGCTCAGCGGCCCGTCTTGACTGGAGGCCCGGAAATGCCAGTTCTGGCAATACAGGCAATTGAACGTGCAACTCTCGTAGAAGACAGCCAGGTTCGTATACCCGTACTCAGGGCCGGGGGATACCGAAAATCGACGCCACTCCGGGCCCTTCTTCCCCTCCATGTCTCCCGCGGGGCACACCCACCCCGCCACACAATTGGTAGGCAAGGGGTCCAGGTACCAACTCACTCGCCCTGAACGTCGGCCGCCCGCCACGTGCCGCAGCCTGCCGCCCCGGTTCTCCCGAAGGCCACAGAAGCCTCTCTCTCCTTTTCCCACGACACAGGCGTTGCCGCACAGCGGGCACCGGACCCCTTCCTGATTCCGGGGCACGGCCTGAGGAAGGCCATATGGCTCCCGGGTACGGGCGTGCGCCAGAGCTACGCGCTGCTCGTGGGCGGGGGATACATTCCGCAGGCAAGGCCCGCACAGGCCCAGGGCGCTGGAAACAGGCCCTACGGCGCGCCCGCATTGAGCGCAATTGCTCTTTTCTTTACCCATGGCCCATCCGGAAGAAGGTCCTCCCATGGCGGCCAATCTCTTATAAAAGGTTTTTTCGGATGTAGTTCACAGCATTGCGGAAAATGGCCACACCCATGCCCTCTTCCTCCGCCTCGCCACGTGTCCAGCGGGGGTGGTTGGTGAAATAAAGGTAGGCTTCAGGATGAGGCATGAGTCCCATGAGCCGCCCGCTTTCATCGGAAATGCCCGCGACGGCCCGTATGGATCCGTTGGGGTTTTCGGGATACGACATGATAGGACTGCGGTAATTTCTGTCGCAATACCGGAGGCTGACCAGGTGGCGGTCTTCAATAACCCTCATGACCTCATCGTCGCGGGGAAAGAATTTTCCCTCACCATGGCGCACGGGGAGGTACAACTTTTTCAAGTCCCGCGTGAAGACAGATGGAGACGATTGCTCCACCCTCATATAAACCCATCGGTCCTCGAACCGACCCGAGTCATTGAAGGTTATGGTCACATCGCGCTGGCCGTAGCATCCATCAAGGGCTGGCAGCAGGCCGAGCTTGACCATGATCTGGAAGCCGTTGCAGATGCCCAGGATCAGTTTACCGGCTTCGATGAAACGCATAAAGTGATCAAAGAGTCGCTCTCCCGTGGAAGCAACGCGGGCGTGGCGGATCCGGTTGGCACCGGCCTGGGCGGCTCCCAGATCGTCGCCGTCCAGAAATCCTCCGGCAAGGCACAGCAGGTGATAATCTTCCAGGCACACCTCGCCATGGATTAATCGGCTGATGTGGACAATGTCCGCAACCTCCGCACCACCCATTCGGCACCCGTGAGCGGTCTCCATCTCGCAGTTGGTCCCATGCCCTGAGATCACAATGCATCGAACCGCCTTGCCAGCCATCTTTGATTCCTCTTTCGCGAAAAACAGTGTCTCCGCTACCGGCCTGAATGCCCATTTGTTTACAAATGGTGACCGCACCAACATATCCACACCTGCACGCTAATTCCCGGAGAAAACCACCGTGCATAATTGTGCGGATTTATTTTATTTTCTTTATTAACAATAGCTTATCTGCCGGGAATTGTCAACGGGTTTATTCCATTCAATCCGTGATCGGCAGATATCGGCTCAACGATCGACCGCGGCGGCCAACGGTCTCCTTGAGCGCCAATGTTCCTTAAGGTTTTCGAATCGGTAGATTCGATTTCTGTGAGGGTTAAGCGTGCATTGCGGTTCCGGCCCATGGCAGCGACAGTCCGGCATCGCTTCATGGCATAATGCACTTTCTTATTGATTTTACGACAGTAATAGAGTAATAATGCGGATATACAAAAAAAGTTTTTTTTGGCCCACATGTTCAAGCAGGGTTAAATACAAACATAGTAGATTGTGGATATGAAAACTTCAAAAAATAATCTTAGATTTCTCCTGTGCGGAGGAGGGACGGGAGGACATATTTATCCCGCCGTAGCCATTGCTGACGCTCTTAAAGAGAAGCACCCGGGCAGCGAGTTCCTTTTCGTGGGAAGCCGAAAGAATATCGAAGAACAGGTGATCCCTCGGCGTGGATACCCGATCCGCTTCATTCGTTCGGAACCCTTTTCTTCAGTAAAAAACCCCTTGCGATTTCTTAAAATGTCCGCAGTCAATGCCGTGGGGGTGTCTCAGGCCATCCGTATTCTTCTCTCGTTCCGGCCTCATCTGCTGATCGCTATGGGTGGATATGTTGCCGCGCCTACTGTGCTTGCCTGGTTTCTACTCAAAAAAGCCGGGCTTCTGAGGATACCCTGCTTTATCCACGAGCAAAATGTGATTCCTGGCAAAATGAACCGACTTGCCGGAGCCATGGCGGATTGCATCGGGATTAGCTTTGCGGAGAGTGCAGATCATTTTCCCATAGAAAAAGTTTCTCTAGTGGGGTACCCCGTCCGCAAGGAAATTCAAAGACGGGATAAAGAGTCAAGTCGAAAAGAGCTGGGGATAGATGTCAGGAATAAAGTGATTCTTGCCTTCGGGGGCAGCCAGGGTTCTCGCGCCATCAATCATGCCGCGGTTGAGGCATTGGCACACCTTTCAGGGTTGGAGGGCTTGACCTTCATCCATGCCACCGGACAGGGAAGAGAGGGGTGGGACTATGATCCACAGGCCGATACGACCCGGCGCATGGCGGAATTTGGTCTCCGCGAGTCAGATCTTTCCTGGTACCGGCAGGTCGGATATATAGAGCATATTGATAAATATTATGCAGCCTCTGACCTGATAATCTGCCGCGCAGGGGCGGGGACGCTCAATGAGATCATGCTCTGCGGCCTTCCATCGGTCGTTGTGCCCAAGGCTGAGGTAGCAGCAGACCACCAGGTGCACAATGCAATGGTTTTGCAGCGAAAAGGGGCGGCCGTGGTACTTTTCGAACATCCTGTCCTGGATAACGGTCAGAGGGTATTTGAAGTAAAAGGTCGCGAGCTGTTCATGACTATCGAACGCCTCCTGAGCGATCCGGATAAGCTCCGCGATATGGGACACAAGGCCAGGGATATGGCTTTTCAGGATGCCAGGGATCGTGTTGTGCGTCAAGTACAGGCTCTTTTAGAAGGAAGAGGCGTGCTTTTCCCTTCTCCTGCCGCCTATAATAATAACAATGAGACTGCATGGGCCGCGCTGCCGCTGGACCGTATTGCCACCTTATTGAAAGCCCGCGGAACGAGAGCGGTGAGTGGCATGTCGAATATGGAGCGTCGCTATATTCAATACAAAGTTGATTGTGCACTGAGTACGGAGGATTTTCTTTTACTATGCAGGGGGGCTCGCGTGGCGGGATTGATTAAATATTCCGAGAAGCTTCCCCTGTTGCTGGAACTCATGGAGAAAAAGCGGCCGGCTCCTGTGTGGCAGCGTTTCCTGGGGGCGGATTTTATTCCTGTTGGTTTTGTACGCCGCGACATCATGGAAGCTTTACAATGGTTGGGGGTTTGGAACGAGACGGTTCGCCGGATTCTCCATCTGGGCCTGGAGGATCCATATTTTGAAACCCGCTCCGCAGCGGCCCGGGCCGTAACGGCATTGGCTCAAAAAATTGACGACCCGGGAAGCCTTGAGAATTTACTCCGGCGTTGTCTGGAGGATTCCAACGTTGAGGTGGTCTGGGAGTCGCTGCTTGCGCTGGGGAAGATTTGCCGGGATGCCGGTTTCATGGGGGTGATAGCGGCATTCCGTTATCATCCATCGTGGAAGATCCGAAAAGCAGCGATTGATGCCATGGCGGATTTACTGAGGCGACGGGTGGTGAAAGGGCCTCAGGTTTCTCTTCATATGGAAGCCTTCCTGGTCACCTGCAATGACTTCAAGCCCAACTTCCCCTTGAAGCAGAGTTTAACGGAGCTTAAAGCACTTGTTGCCTCAATGCAGAAAAGCGATTTTTCATCAATCACTGCCAATGAATCCCAAAACAGGAGGTTACCGCATGAAGGTATATCCGCGTCGCAAGGAGAGAATGATGCAGGATCGAAGGGAAATAGAAGCCTTGCTGGCCCGCATGCCCGTTGGCCGCCTGGGGATGAACACTGATGAAGGTCCCTACGTGGTGCCCATGAATTACCTGTATGCCGACGAATCCATATACCTCCATAGTGGTCTGGAAGGCAGAAAGATGGATATATTGCGGGACAATCCCCGCGTTTGTTTCCTGGTGGATGAGCCGGGCCCGCAGGTGACATGGGATCAGGGCTGTGGCATCAGCCAGATTTACGAAAGTGTCGTATGTTTCGGGACGGCTGAGGTCGTAGAGGACGATGAGGAAAAAAGACGTATCTTAGAGCAAATGATCCGAAAGTTCGACCCTTCTAATTATTCTAAGCCCATGGAGGAAAAGGGAATCATAAATACCGCTGTGGTAAAAATTCACGTGGATTGGATGACCAGCAAAGCCAACCGTATAAGTTCCAGGCATAAAATCCTTCCTAACCGATTTTTAACTTCACTTCCAGGTCAGTGATATCCTCTCCGGAACATCATCAACCGGATTGATTTTAAGGGAAAGTAATTGTTTCTGGAATTCGGGAAAGTTTACCATGCCCCGTCAATTTCTCTGCCCAAGTTCCCATGGCCCGCGTTTACTTATTTTTCAACAACCCGAACAACCCACCATGCCGTCGCGATTCCCCATACCGCGTTGAAAATTACGACGAACAAAGGAGTTAATGCACCCAGGGATAATCCCAGTGCACCTTTTTGCGTTTTAAGCGGGAATACAACCAGGAGTTGGACTGCTGTCGGGCCAAGGCTGAAAATCAAACCGCGAAGGATGACAGACCCGCGCTTCCAGGGAAGCAAAAAGAGAATCCCCCAGATTCCCCCCCAGACGATTCTGGGATAAAGCCAGGCAGGTGCGATGGCCGGGGCGATTTGTACACCCAGCGATGTTGTGATGCCCAGAAGGCCGAATATCCACACACAAAAACTGTTGACAAGTCCACCCAGACAGCCACCGGCAAAGGCGGCGCTGGTACGTTGCACCAGTGTGCTCAATTCTTTCTCCTCTCTTTAGTGAAAATACCGTTGTATTGTATACTAAAAGAGGATTCGTTGCTCTATTCCGCTGGTAAAAAGTGCAAGATCAAGCACTATTTTGACTGTTCGCCAAAAATCCAACATTGCCTTTGACACTGGATTCCAGCACACTGAAAATTGTTGCGTAAAGCCCCCGTTTTTGATGGGAGATTATCGCCGCCCTTTCAGGACATAATTCATCAGGCCGCCGTCAGACAGGATTTCCTGCATGAAAGGTGGAATGGGATTGGCGTTGAACGTGCGGCCGGTATCCAGGTTTCGAATCTCTCCATTCTCAACATTTATTTCAAGTCTATGGCCGGTCTGTATGTCGTCTACTGCCGGGGCGCACTCAAAAAGCGGTAGGCCCTTATTGAAGGAGTTTCGGTAGAAGATGCGCGCAAAACTCCTAGCGATAACGCAGGCTACTCCAGCTCCCGTTAGAGCAACAGGCGCATGTTCTCGCGACGATCCACATCCGAAATTTTTACCGCCTACAACAATGTCGCCCCGGCTGATCTTTTTCGAGAATTCCGGATCGGCCCCCTCCATGCAGTGGCTGCCAAGCTCTTTCGGGTCTGAAGTGACGAGGTATGGCGCCGGGATGATTACGTCCGTATTCACATCATCACCGAATTTCCAGGCTTTTCCAGTCAATTTCATACATGTACCCCCATGTTTCTGTGCCAAAAAGATTTTTTTGACAGGCTAACAGAATGAACGACATTTTACATTGCAAAATGCAAAAGTAACATTCTAAAATTTAGAATTATCAACTTGGTTCAGAGAAATGTTTACTGATTACTCCATTGTAAAAAGCCTTTTAGAATAGAAATATTGGGCCGAAAACCATGATTCAACAATGTTGAAACGTATACACTACCGCGCTCTCCGCGGGGTGGCCCGGACAATAAATTGTCCGGGCTGCGCAGCAGCAAAGGTGATACCGTTTTCTTTTCACGGAGGGTTGCAGTGTTATGTTGCGCCGGGTAAATCCTCTTGTCGCTTCGCGACCCAGACGACAGGTCGTCTGGGCTACCCGCTTGACACTATCTTTGATCGCCTGGTTAGGGCCTCTGGTGTTCCCGAACAATTACATATTACCAATTGATTGCTGATTTACCTTGACAATACTATTAAAATTTTAAGAACTTGCTAATTTTACAATGATTTTCCTGTCATTCTAACAAAAACTCTTCCTCTTTACCTGTTTGTTGTAACCGCAGGTCCTGGTCGCTCTCATGATTACATTCTTTTCGCCAGTTTTGAACATGAAAATG
Organism: Deltaproteobacteria bacterium; assembly: GCA_019310535.1. Classification (GTDB taxonomy): domain Bacteria; phylum Desulfobacterota; class JAFDED01; order JAFDED01; family JAFDED01; genus JAFDED01. Next base: position 4,931 of record JAFDED010000027.1, on the reverse strand, counting down.
TGTCCATTTACGGCATTACATTTCATCTGGTGGAGCGATGCGGCCGCGGACGGCGCTGGCAGCGGCTACAGCAGGCCCTGCAAGGTATACTTCGCTCTTGATATGCCCCATACGGCCTATGAAGTTACGGTTGGTAGTTGAAACAGCGCGCTCACCTTCTGCCAGAACCCCCATGTAGCCTCCAAGGCAGGGACCGCAGGTGGGGGGGCTGATAACAGCTCCCGCATCCAGGAATATCTCAAAGAGCCCTTCCCGCATGGCCTCCCGGTAAATTTGAGGAGTTGCGGGAATGATGATCATTCTTACATCCGGATGCACGCGGTGGCCTTTAAGAACTTCCGCCGCAGTCCGCAGGTCCTCCAGCCAGCCATTGGTGCATGAGCCCACTACAACCTGGTCTATGCGGACATCACCGGCTTCGCCTGCCGGGCGGGTATTGGACGGAAGGGGCGGAAAGGCCACCTGGGGTTCGATTTGCCCGACATCGATCTCCAGCACGCGCCCGTACCGGGCGTCGGCGTCGCTGGTGTAATAGCGGGGGGTACGGATGGAGCGCTTCTCCACGTAGCGTTGCGTAACGTCGTCAGGCACGAAGATTCCGTTCTTTCCTCCCGCCTCGATGGCCATGTTGCACATGGTGAACCGGTCCGCCTGCCGGAGTTCGGAAGCGGCGGGGCCGGAGAACTCCATGGATCGGTAAAGGGCGCCGTCCACCCCAATAAGACCGATAGTATACAGGATCAAGTCCTTTCCCCCTACCCAGCGGCGCCGTTTGCCATGGTATATGAACCGGATCGTTTCCGGCACCCGGAGCCAGGTCTCACCGGTGATCATGGCAGCGGCAAGGTCTGTGCTTCCCACTCCGGTGGAGAACGCCCCAATGCCCCCGTATGTGACCGTATGGCTGTCCGCGCCCAGGACCAGATCACCGGGCACAACCAGCCCCTCCTGTGGAAGAAGGGCGTGCTCGATGCCGGCTCGACCCACGTCGAAGTAGTGGACGATTTCGTACATCCGGGAGTATTTGCGCAAAAGCAAACTCTGCTGAGACGAGGAGATGTCCTTGCCGGGCACATAATGGTCCTGGACCATGACGACCCGCCCAGGATCGAAAACCCGGTTTATTCCCTCCTTTTCCAGAGCCTCGAAGGCCATAGGTCCCGTAATGTCATTGGCCAGCAGCAGATCAACCCGGGCCTTGATGATCTGGCCGGGGACCACTTGTTCCTCTCCGGCGTGCTCCGCCAGGATTTTCTCGGTGATGGTCATTGCCATGGGCGCTTATCTCCTTCCAAAGGAACATATCTATTTAAACAACCATGCCCTATCGAGCACAACGAAACAGTAAAAAATAGAATTATCTACTTTGATCAGCAACATAGTAATCAACGATATTACAGTTTTTACGTACTGATGAATGCAAGAGATTAACATTCAAAACATTTTGATAAATCTGTGTGAATTATTGGGGAAAGTCCTGTGAATGTCAAGGCCGCTCGGAGACAGGAATATGTTCATTATTTTTCCAATGCTCATAAGACTTGATGCTGGCCCGAAGCTGTCCCAGTACATTCACCATGAGGTGGAGGCCCTCGGGCTTTTCCCCGATGACCATTTTAATGTGCGTTGCATCGGATGGGACCTGCTTCATGGTGGGGTCCACCGAGATCCACCAGCCCACGAAGCTTTCAGCCCACGCATGAAACAGGAATCCCACATCTTCCACATATACCAGTCCGCTGACCACCCTGGTGGGGATGTTCAGCGCTCTGGCCAGGGCGGTGTAGAGAAATGTATGGGCCTGGCATTCGCCCTTGCGGGTTTTCAAAACGTCCACCGCGCTGAACGATTCCACCAGATCGTCCTCAATTTCTCGACCGACCCACATGGCCAGCCTCCGCACGGCGGTGAGGCTGTCAGGGGCATCTCCCGCGATCTCCCTGGCCTGACGCAGGATATCGGGATGACGGCTCTGAATCTGGAATGAGGGCAAAAGGAAAGGCTCCATCTCCGGCCCCAGAACCATGGGCATTCTCAGAGATCTCTCCTCCTTTGCATCCAGGCGGCGGATTTCATAAAGCAACCGATCCTCCTCAACCATGGCTTCCTGTTCGGGGTCCCTGATGACGAGCCGCTCATCGGTCAAGCCCTGGATCTCTACCGTAAGGGAGCGCACAGAACCGGGAGAAGGAATGGGTCGATCGGCTGTTACACGGCTGAAGTCAAGCATGAGATCGCTTTTGGCAAGCGTTTTGTCCAGGATAAATTGCTGAACCTGCGCCTTGTTCCGGCGCTCTGAAATGAATATTCCGCCGAGGAGTATCTCCAGAACCTTTTCGCCCTTGTCGTTGAACCATGAATTGGCTTCAATATTTTGAAATGAGGTTTTTACCCGATACGCGTCGTGGCTCAGCAGGTCGCTCCGTTCGTACCTCACCACCCGCTGGACAACCTCTCCCACCGATTGAGTCGCCGGGCTGAAGGCGTGGTAACGGTATTCCCGACCCGGCACCAGGCCCTTGAGTACAGGCAGAAAGTCCATGGCCGCCTCGGGGTAAAGGGGGGCCTGTATGGGAATATCTTTCACCGCTTCTTGATGCTCTGTGGACACCTCCACACGGAGACTGCCGCCCGCAAGTGTTCCCCTGGTGGTTTGCTCCTTGCCGTCCAGCACCTGGCGTGTAACGGTGGAGACAAGCCGGAAATCAGGGGTAACCACATCCTCTTCGAAAATATGAATCTCTTTCTTGATCCCCAGCATCCTGAAGCGCTGGAGGGACTGAAACTGCACCCGATAATTCCCATCATCCATGAGCGAGATGCTGTAGCGGTAAAATCCGATTTTTTCATTCCCTTTGAAGAAGATCAAGTGCCATCCCTCGCGTGTTTCCAGGTTGTCCAGTGTTTGTAAGGGCGGCGGTGGTCCGGCAAGAGGGGCGGGGCTCTCGTGGAAATACATGCTCATACAGCCGCTGTTCAGGGCCAGGGCACTCAAGACGACCAGGGCGCTCATGAACCGCCCCGCGGGTACGTGAGATAATGTGCAGTGCAATGATCTCAAAATGGTACTTTCCTTACCTTGTTAAGTGGTATGTGCCGGAAACTTAAATTCATCGCGGTCTCATAAAGCTCAAAGCTACAATTTCCTCTCCCGGCCGGTCTCCGGTGTCCAGGTGCCGACCTTCATATCCCGGTAGGCCGGGAGAAGGCCCATGCCGTCCGCGTGAATGACTGAATTCCGTGCTGCCTGGATTACGGCTGCCTCGGCCAGGACGCCAATGGCGTTAATGGAGGCCTTCACAATGCCTGTAGCCAGAGCGAACGTTACGTCGCCGTCGTACATAGTATGGAAAGGCGATATCACCCGCGCCAGACCGTTCTGGGCCATCTGCGATAATTTTATGGCCTGCTTCTTGTCCAGAGCAGCGTTCGTGGCCACCACCGCCAGGGTGGTGTTGGCCAGCGAGTGATTGGTCCCTTCCGCACTGGAAAGGCACTCCACCATCGTTCGGGCGCTTCCGGCCACTACCAGGCTGTCGGGCGCCGCCCGCAGCCCTGATAGCACCCGGCCGCTTTCAGGATCCAGAACATCTCCGTAAGGATTGGTCACCACCAGGGCGCCCACAACAAGCTTGCCTGCTTTACAGCCGGCAGTGCCCACGCCCCCTTTCATGGCCTGCTGGATGCCGAAGAGCTTTCCCGCCGTGGCGCCGGTTCCCACGCCGATGCTTCCCTGGTCAACAGGGCCGGCTTTCGCCTCCATGCAAGCAGTGTAGCCCATCTCGGGATCAGGACGGCGTTTTCCCGTTTTCAGGGACAGGTCAAAGATCACCGCAGTGGGCACAATGGGCACGCAGGAGTTAAAAATCTGCAGCCCGTTCCCTCGCTCCTCCAGGTAGCGCATCACCCCGGATGCGGCGTCAAGACCGAATGCGCTCCCCCCGGATAAGAGGACGGCATGGGCTTGCTCCACAAGATGCAGGGGCATCAAAGCCTCCACCTGGCGGATGCCTGCGGCACTGCCCCCGATGTATGCCCCAGCCACCGCCCCTTCCTCGCACAACACCACGGTACACCCCGTGGCTGCCGAAAAGTCCTGGGCGTGCCCCACCCGTATGCCTTCTACGTCTGTAATGGCGTTGTGCATGATGGATACCGTTGCATCGAGTCTTGAGAAAGAAACAGTGTTCTTGAATTAGCCCCGGAGTGGGCCGTAATTCCGATCATATGAGATGCTGAAAGAAAAGATACTGGAAAAAGGCCTGGAGGTCAATGCAAATGATTTGGTCTATGCAAAAACGGCGACCTGACAACGCCAGGCCACCGAACAGGGGCATAACCGCATAAATATGAAATACACATCGGAACTTCAGTGCGTCTTGATGGGGATCTGGCGCACCGGTGTCTGCTCGCTTTTGGGAATGGATATAGTTAACACCCCATCCTCGTAAGAAGCATCTATTTTGTCGCTGTCCATGGTAGTCATGCGGAAGCTTCGCCCGAAGTGCCCTGACCGCCGTTCATGACGGCAGTACCATCCTTTCATTTCAGATTCTTTATCCTTCTTTTCCGCAAAGACCGACAGCATTCCGTCATGGGCCTGGACCTGTATGCTGTCCCTGTCCGCGGAGGGCATATCCATTTTGATTACAAAGCGGTCTTCCATGTCGATGACGTCCGCAGGTGGGCCGATGTGATCGCGCTCACCCCGCATGGGACTGGAGTGAAAGGTTTCCCAATCTCTCATGCTCCACGGAGGGTCATCAAGCCAGGAAGCTTCCCAGCTTTCTCTTTCTCTCACCGGTCTGCAAAGGCTCATACTAAGTTGCTTTCAAAGTTACACTTATAATCCATTCAAAAGCTGTGAGATTATAAACTCGCTTGGCATCATTTTCTAGCGTGGCGAGTGCCTCGACCAAGAGGTTTTCCAC
>JAFDED010000175.1 GCA_019310535.1 Deltaproteobacteria bacterium | reverse complement strand
CCCCACCCCGCCTCACAGCGACGCAGTTACCTTCGGCTACCGGGAGCGGGCATCTCCCGGAGGAGGACTTTCACCTCCCAGATCGCGCCTGCTGACAGGCGCACTAGGGGCGGGCATAAAAAGCCCGCCCGCCTGACTCCCCCTTCTCACCACCCGACTAAAGTTTGCCCTGAGTGAATCCATAGGTGCCGATCTTTTCTCTCAAACTCCAGTACTCAAGCGGTCTCGAGAAGAATGCAACGGGATCCATTTTTTCCGGAACGATATGGCCGGTATCATCCACAATGTCTTTATCAGCGTGGACGGCGAGAATCTCTCCGATAAAGAGATCGTGCATGCCCAGGGTTAAGAAATGCCTTACCTTGCATTCGAGGTTCACCGGACACTCTTCGATCAGGGGAGCCGCAATCTTTTCTCCTTGAAAGGCTGTAAGGCCGGTTGTTTCGAATTTATTCACTCTTCGCCCGGAGATGCTCCCGCAGTAGTCCGTCACCCTGAGCATCTCTCTGGTGGGAATATTCACGCCGAATTCACCGGAGGCCCGGATTAATTTGTGGGAATAGCGGATGGGCTGGATGGAAATTCCTATCATGGGAGGTTTGGAGTTCACAACGCCCGTCCACGCAATGGTTATGATGTTTGGTTGGGATGACGGGTCCTTGCAAGTAACAAGGACCACCGGCGTTGGAAAGAGCACGGGCATGAGATCCAGGCGTGTTTTCTTCATGAGAAAAGTTTCCTCTCCTGTTTTTCGATAAAAATTTTCTCCCGTGTTTGATTTTCCCTTTTCAGCCTTGAACCGTGTCAATGGCCAGCCCGCTCATCTTCCCAGCGATGAAGCACCATCCCGCCCCCAGGCTTTCCGGGCTTCTCCCCGGTATAAAACGGGAGAAATATTTTCTTACCATCCACTTTGGTCAACATTTCTCTTGGTTCAGCACTTTTTCGAGGGGAATTTTTACATTGACCGTTCGTTCACCACACCTTATTTCCCTTTAATTGATTGGGATATTCCTCTGATCACGGGAGCCACGAAAGGCACAAATCCTGAATGACCCGCTGTCTGGAGCCTCAGGTTACTGAAACCCAGGGGAAGCTCCCCGATTAATAACTCCATCAATACCTCTGTGGGGCCCATGAACCGGTAATCTTCATCCTTAAAGTGAAGCAAACCCGAGTGGCCGGAGAGCTTCCCCTTGCTCACCACGAAGTGAGCACAGAAAGGACTGTCGGAGGCTTCGATGTTGACATGCATGTCCCTCGCAGTCTTATCTACCGCAGACTTCAATTCCTCGACACTCCCGGCAAGATGGCTGACACCTTCCCACAGGAGGCCCATGAACATGTCCGAAACTCCCGGCACATCACTCAGAAACTTCGCCGCATCAATTTCTATAAATTTTTTGATTAACCTTGAAAACACATCAGGCACTTCTTCCAAAGCTTTTGATACGCCGTATCTTCGCATTTCGTCGAGCATTTCAGGGAGGGCGACTTTTAACTCCTCAGAAGACATTTTAAGGACGTCCTCCACCCTCTTCTTCATCAACTCGCCTGGCATTTTCTCCTCCTTCATGCATTTAGGCCTTCTTCACCCTGCAAAGGATTGCTCTCATTTGTGGAATCCCTACCACGGGATCGAACGGGGGGTCGAGGGTAATCACAGCATTGATATTTGAATCAAAGCAGCCGTGCTCTGGGCTGGCTTTTTCGGGGAACCACCATGCATGGGAGCCCGCCACTACATCCGGATGCATGTCAGGAACGAGGCGCGCTCTGTACGTGACGTGCCATTTGCCGGCAGACTTGGGCGTCTCCAGATACACCCAATCGCCTTGGTTGATACCAAACTTCGCAGCCGTCTCCGGGTTGAGTTCCAGATACGCTTCCGGTATCAACTGTCTCTGCCGCTTGATTTGCCTGCCCTCGCTGTGCATGTAGCAGGGGAGCCGGTAGTGGGTATAGATCAACGGAAATTCCTTGAAGAGCTCGGGCGTGCTCACCGGGCCTTCCGGCGGCTCTTTATACACAGGCAGTGCATCGACCCCCATCGCCTCGAATACCACGGAATACAGCTCAACTTTTCCGCTGGCCGTGCTGAAGGGCGGGGTGCTGGTTTCATACCTTCTGTAGTTCCTTGGGAACGTGATCATCGAACCAGGCTTCTCGGAAAGTTCATCGTAGGTGATGCCTTGGTACTTCAACCTCCAGTTCAGGTAGTCCTTGACACTGTTCCAGGGGGTAACATCCATGCCCATCTTTTTGGCGATTTCGATGGCCACTTCCCGGTCGTCTTTACACTCGCCCAAAGGCTCCACTACCCTTCTGGCTGCGGTGATGTAACTGGAGGGATGCCCAAACGCGGCAACCAGCAGGTCGCATTCGGGATAGAACGCAGCGGGAAGTACAATATCGGCAAGCTCGGCTGTGGGTGTCATGAAGAAATCGGAGACAAAGACAAGGTCCAGTTTATTCTTCATGATGTCCCAGATTCTCTTGCTGTCAGCCTCTGCCACGATGAGATTATCGGCGACACACCACAGCGCTTGCACCTTTCCCTCCTCCATGGCCTGAATCGTACCGGGTATGTTGCAGAGGGCGCGCTTGTGCATGAGGGGATACTCCGTGGCCCCTATCCGCTTTTCATTCAAAGCGGCGGGCGGTTTGACGCCCCAGAACATGAGGTAGGTCTGCCAGAACAGCGATTCCCGGAACGTCCTGTAGTAGAGCAAGTTTCCTCCCTGCACGTCCACATTACCGGTAAGACCGATCAAAATCCCTATGGACCGGCATGTCTGGGTGGAATTAACCTGCTGGGCGCCGGAGCCCAACCGGATGTATATGCACCCGGGTTTTATGGTTGCATACATCCTCGCGGCTTTCACGATATCTTCTTTTTGTAATCCCGTGATTTCAGCAGCCCACTGGGGTGTGTACTGTTGGACATGTTCCCTGAGCTTCTCAAACCCTGAACAGTACTTCTCAACGAATTCTTTATCATAGAGATTTTCATTGATGATGACGTGCTGCATGGCCAGGGCCAGCGCCATGTCGGTCCCCGGCCTGATCCTCAACCAGAGATCAGCACGCCTGGCCATGGGGATGGGGCGAGGATCGATCACCATCAATTTTATCCCTTGCCGCAAGGCTCTGTGGATCACCCGTGCCTGGGCTGGTGTGGCCACGTCAGGCTCTGAGCCCCAGAAAACGATGCACTTCGCGTGCGCGTAGTCCGGCCCGAACTCATACGTGATGGTGTCTCCGAAGGTCACGCTGTTGGCCATAACGTCTGGATGTATGCACGTATACCGCCCCAGGTGGGTATTGGGAGTGGGCCACAACCTTTCGGCTATTTTTGTGGCCTGAATGCCGATATGCTTCTGACCGGAACCACACGAGACATGGATGGCCTCCGGCCCGTGTTTTTCCTTGATCTCTTTTAATTTCCCGGCAATGGTGCCGATAGCCTCATCCCACGATATGCGCTCCCATTTGCCCTCGCCTCTCTGCCCGGTCCTCTTCAATGGGTACAGGAGGCGGTCAGGATGATACATCACATCAGGAATGGTCGCACCCTTGATGCACACGGTGAAGCAGTTCAAACAGCGCCCGGCTTCCTCGATTCCCGTCTGTTGGGTGTAGCCAAGCTCCACCTCTTGAAAAGACCGCACAGCTTCCGCAGGTGACAGTTTCGGCATCTTATGGCGCGACAATTGCGCCGGGAACTCGGCAAATACCTTTTCCCGCGCTCTCTGGAATCCTTCTTCGATTGACGGTTCTATTTTCTTTTCGGAGCCGCCCAGGAGCTTGATGATGGAGGAAGCAGCCTTCCGTCCTGCAGCTATTCCCTCCACAACCGTGCCCGCCCCCACTACAACATCCCCTGCGGCGAAGAGACCTGGAATAGTGGTCGCCATGGTTTCAGGATCAACTCTCAGAGTCCCGATCGGTGTTATCTTGGGTGCGCTGTCAGGGCCATCCTGCAACGTCCACGTGATCTTTCCATCAGCTTCCGCATGTGTCGAATCGACCCGCTTGAAATCGACGCCGGTTACTTTCCTGATCCCATTGCTTTTGAATCGCTGGGGGGCCAAGGATGGATGAATCTGTACGCCTTCACTCACTGCATTTTCAATTTCCCATTGGTATGCAGGCATGTCGCCGCGGCTTTCCAGGCACGTCAGGTGCACTTCGCTTGCACCGAGGCGCAGTGCTGTGCGGGCGACATCGATGGCCGTGTTGCCGCCCCCAATAACGACAACCTTGCCGGTAAGGCGGAAGTCCTTGCCGGCCTTCACTTCCTGTAGCAACGGAAGAGCGGAATAGATGCCGTTCAGGTCTGATCCTGGAAGGGATAACGCCAAGGGCTGCCAGCAGCCCGTAGCGATAAGAACAGCATTATAGTCCTTGAGGATGCTCTCGAGGGTGGGATTCTCGCCGACAGGTGTATTGGTCTTGATAGAAATGCCCAGCGCTGCAATATAATCGAGGTCTGCCAGGAGAGCCGCGTAAGGGAGTTTGAATTCAGGAATCACCGTGGCCAGCATACCGCCCGCCACCGGTGCTGACTCATACACAGTCACACTATACCCCTCTTTCACCAGGTCATGTGCTGCGGTAAGGCCCGCCGGGCCCGACCCAATAATGGCGATCTTCTCCTTTTTCGTTATGGAAACAGGGGCGGGTACTTGCTCTGTTTTCGCGGCATGATCCGTCACTAGTCTTTTGACCGCCTGAATGGCGATGGGTTCATCATACACGCTCCTCATACACTCGATCTCACATGGATGGTGGCAAATCCTACCGCACACCGATGGGAACGGGTTTGTCTTGCGCTGGATTTCCATGGCCTCCTTGAACTTGCCTGTGGATGCAGCAGTGACATAGGCAGGAATATCCATGCCAATGGGACAGACTTCACTGCAGGGAGCCATCCTGTTTATCGGTGATGCATCACCAACCGTCGCTATTTTTCCATCCACTACTTCAACAGTGAGATGGCATTTCTGATGGCACCGGAGACAAATGGTATCGGCCAGCATTGTGATATTTCCCTCCCGTATTTAGAATTTTTTCTTTTCATGCTTGAAAAATATATTAATGCCACGACTCTGAAACGGACACTGGTTACAGTTGATATTTATATATCAAAGTATTGGAATTTGTCAACCAGAGGCATTTTTACCGCCCCTCTCCCTTGGTTTGTGATCAATTCGACAGATATATCAATAGGAAAGCTTCCTGATTACCACTGCTCAGCGCCGACACGAGAACCGCCCGCGGTGTGGCAGCAGGCAGGATAGGCCGGCATGGAACCCCGTGTCTCCCGGTCGAGATATCTAACTGCAAATCGGGATTTAACACGCATCGTTTGAGCAAGAGCCGGTAAGGTCAACCCGGTGATGAATGCTAAAGTAATTGATGCTCCTGACCGATATAATAATTGAGGAAATTCATGTGTGAGGATCCAATTCGATACAATGGCTCTCTTGCGATATAAAAAAAAGAAATCATCGGATGGCAAAGGGATAGTTTTCTCCGTTGTTGGGTATTGCTGTAACGACCAACCGGTGTGGGGGTTCTACTTTGTGCCAGAAAATTTAGTAAGGGCCGAAGCTCTTTACGCCTTGCAAATAGACATGGCAGAGAAACATCCGCAAATATGGAAATTAAATATCACCGCTGAACACTCGATGCATCGCAGCGAGGCATTAGCGATCTTTTCCAAAGAACTGACCGATTTTTCCCCTATGCTATGAAGTCAGATATATTTCATCTTTTTGCTGCTTAATCAAAAGCTTTATTCTGCTCGCCCGGCGGGGAATGAAACGGGAAACTATGAAGGGAACTTATTAATCATTCTTAGGGAGAATAAATGAGGGGGAGGCAACCCCGCAAAAAAATTCCGCGCAGGCACCAGGCACAAGGAGTAAAGCAGGCAATAAAGCCCGCAAACTCCAGATGCGTCTTCAGGGAAATGTTGCTTTGAAGGGTTCTCCGGAAACCTCAAAAGGATATACTACTAACGCCCCCGGGTTGACACGCTTACTCAGCAGTCACATTTTGAGGCATTTATGTGGCATTTATGTGGTTTTAGTCTCTTAGTTGTAAAATTCGTTTTTTTCCCCGGCAGAAAATTTTTTCCGTTCGCTATACAGCTTTTCCCATAGGGGCTTTGCAACGATTATAAGGAATGTCCAGCTTTTTAATAAAAAGGTTTTTCACCTGTTTGGTTCCGGATTGTCCGGAGTAAGGAGAAGGAAAATGATTTTCTCATTTTTATTGGTGAGCTTTATCTTTTTTGGAGGGATAACCTTGGTCTTAAAAAGCGTTTTGCATAAACGCAAGTTGTGCACTAAATGAACATCATTCAACAGATAAAGCGGAGAAAAATGTTGCTGCCCTGGGATGAAGGTATTGGTATTCCGCACCTACCGTTTCAAGCAAACCCCAAAGGGCGGTGGAAGGTGATCAAGACCCGGCACTCAAGTCCTTGTTACAAATGTTCACCCCAAAGAAAAGACTCCTAATGAGCCATAAGTTATGGAATTTTAGACCTTTATTCGCCTTTCAGTGAGCTTTTTTCTTGTGACTACACGCACCTTTCGATGG
>JAFDED010000026.1 GCA_019310535.1 Deltaproteobacteria bacterium | reverse complement strand
AAGAAAAAAGATTTGTTTTACATAATAACAGGAATAATCCGGTCATTCTTAATCCTGTTATTCAGTCAAAATCTCTTCCTCTTATCCTTTTCTCATGTTTCGTTGTGCCCGAGAGGGCTCGGTTGTTTTTATGGAGACGGGCCATGGAAACGATTTCGTCCTGCCGTGAAATGCAGAGATATTCCAATAAAAAGCGCAATTCGGGGGAATCTATCGTCCTTGTTCCCACCATGGGATCTCTTCACGAAGGGCATTTGAGCTTGATACGGCTCGGGCGCCAACGATGTGATATACTGGTGGTCAGCATTTTTGTAAACCCCACCCAGTTCAGCCCCACCGAGGACTTCAACACTTATCCCCGGGACTTCTCCCGCGACTCGGAGCTGTGCCGATCGCTGGGTGTGGATGTAATTTATTATCCCTCGGTGGAGGAAATCTATCCGAAGGGTTTTCAAACATTTATCGAGGTGGAGGAACTCTCAAAGCCTTTATGCGGCATCTCGCGCCCCCATTTCTTTCGCGGGGTTGCTACCGTTTGCGCAAAACTGTTTAACATCGTGAAGCCTCATATGGCTGTTTTCGGTGAAAAGGATTACCAGCAACTGCTGATTATCCGTCGGATGGTGAAAGATCTCAACATGGATATAAAGATCATCAGTGCGCCTCTCATCCGGGAGAAAGACGGACTGGCAATGAGTTCCCGCAATGCCTATTTGAATCCTGCCGAACGAAAAGCAGCGTTATGTTTGAACCACGGGTTGTCCGAAGCCTGCGTTTTGTTCCGGAAGGGGTGGCGGGATGCGTCGGCGATTATCCGGAGGGTGCGAAATATCATGGAGGCTGAGCCGCTGGTCCGAATAGATTACGTGGAGATCCGAGACAAGGAAACGCTGGCCCCTGTGACCACCATTGAGCGACCTGTAGTGCTCGCCCTGGCGGCTTATGCGGGAAAAACAAGACTCATTGACAATTGCCTGCTGGATGAGTAATACTTTAACAATCACGGTCCGTTTTTTAACTTGACAACTTTATTCCCATTTGTCTAACTAACACATAGTTTGGCTTTATTATTTCAGCCATAGCCATGACAAGCCATGACAATAAACGGCCTCTGCGGCTAACTCCCTGCAGACTTTCGCGCATTAATTATGCATGACTTATCTGCGTAATTATGCAAAAACAAAGAATATTCGCTAAAAGGGTTAAGAACGGAGCGAACGGCATTCTCGATGGTTGGGCAGCAGCCTGGAGCTGAAAAGTTCTCGAGTCAGAATTCAGGCATTCTCGATCTCCTGTTAATAAACCTGCAAAAATCCCCATAAATGCTGATGCGACAAATGGCTAAATCTCAAGGAGGCAAATATTCATGTCAATGACAAATTTTCTTTTTACATCAGAATCTATAACGGAAGGGCATCCGGATAAAATCGCCGATCAGATATCCGATGCGATCCTGGATGCGGTCATCAAAGATGATCCTGCAGGCCGGGTGGCAGTGGAAACCCTTATAGCCACAGGGGTTGCCGTCATTGCGGGCCAAATAACCACTACAACATGGGTGGACATACCCCAGGTGGTTCGGGACACCATTCGAGAGATCGGATACAACAACTCTTCCATGGGGTTTGACTGGGAGACGTGCGCCGTTCTTACCTCCATCGATAAGCAATCCGCGGACATAGCCATAGGTGTGGATGAAACCGAGGATCGTGAGCAGGGAGCGGGCGATCAGGGGTTTATGTTCGGATATGCCTGTAACGAGACACCCGAACTGATGCCCATGCCCATCATTTTTGCTCACAAACTCACAAAACGATTGGCGCAAGTGCGCAAAGCCGGTATTTTGGATTTCCTTCGCCCCGACGGCAAATCACAGGTGTCCGTGCAGTATGTGGATGACAAGCCCGTCCGGGTGGACTCGGTGGTCATTGCGGCGCAGCACAAGCCCGCGGTAAACATAGAAGCCCTTCGAGAGGCGATAATGGAAGAGGTTATTCAGAAAATTATTCCATCGGAATATCTTGATAACAAAACAAAATATTTCATCAACAGCACAGGCCGCTTTGTTACTGGAGGGCCTGTTGCGGATACCGGTTTGACGGGCCGCAAGATCATCGTTGACACCTATGGCGGCCAGGGAAGCCACGGCGGCGGGTGTTTTTCGGGCAAAGACCCTTCCAAAGTGGATCGCAGCGCTTCATATATGGCCCGCTATATCGCCAAAAATCTGGTGGCCGCCGAGCTGTGCGAAAAAGTGGAGGTCCAGATTGCATACACCATAGGCGTGGCCGAACCCGTATCGGTGATGATCAATACATTCGGCTCCGGGAAGATCCCTTCCGATGATATCGCTCGAATCGTCAGAGAAATTTTTCCTTTGAAGCCCCGCCGGATAATTGAGACATTGGATTTGCTTCGTCCCATCTACAAAAAGACGGCTGTCTACGGACACTTTGGTCGCAATGATCCGGACTTTACCTGGGAGAAAATGGATAAAATCGATGATCTGCGCCAAGCTGCGCGACTGTGAGGTTAGACTGTGAACTATCATATTAAAGATGCGGTATTAGCAGATACGGGCGTGTTGCGAACAGAATGGGCGAACCAAAGCATGCCGGTCCTGAATCGAGTGAGAGAGCGTTTTGAGCGGGAAAAACCATTAGCCGGCGTACGGGTGGGGGCGTGCCTGCATGTGACCACTGAGACTGCCAGCCTCATGCGTACACTCAAGTCGGGGGGGGCTGAGATCAACCTGTGCGCATCCAATCCGTTGAGCACGCAGGATGATGTGGCAGCATGCCTGGTGAAGGAGTACGACATTCCCGTCTTCGCCATTAAAGGCGAGGATACTACAACATACTATCAGCATATCCACAGTGTCCTCGACAATCATCCCATCATTACTATGGACGATGGGGCTGATCTGGTGGCCACCCTTCACTCCCAGCGAACCGATCTTCTCAAAGGCGTCATAGGGGGCACAGAAGAAACCACCACTGGTATCATCCGTCTTCGGAGCATGGCGGAAAAAGGTGCATTAAAATACCCGATTATCGCCGTCAACGATGCAAACACCAAGCATCTGTTCGACAACCGCTACGGAACGGGACAGAGCACTATCGACGGAATTATTCGGGCCACCAACAGGCTGCTGGCCGGCTCAACCTTTGTGGTATGCGGCTACGGCATGTGCGGGCGCGGCGTTGCTATGCGCGCCCGAGGCATGGGAGCGAATGTCATAGTAACGGAGGTCAAACCCATCCTCGCCCTGGAAGCCGTCATGGACGGCTTCAGGGTCATGCCCATCGCAGAGGCTGCACCCATAGGAGACTTTTTCTGCACACTGACGGGGGATTTGCGGGTGATCACCATAGAGCACTTTCTTTCCATGAAAGACGGAGCTATTGTTTCCAATTCCGGACATTTTAACGTGGAACTCGATCTGGAGAACCTCCAGGATAAAGCCACCTCCAGGCGAATGATACGCGAATTTGTGGAAGAATTTATCCTGCCCAACGGACGCAGGATTTATGTACTGGGGGAAGGAAGGCTGATCAATCTGGCGGCCGCGGAGGGACATCCTTCAAGTGTAATGGACATGAGTTTTGCCAACCAGGCCCTGGCCGTAGAATACATAGCGAAAAAGGGTCAGAGCTTTGACAAAAAAGTTTATCCCATTCCCCCTGAAATAGACGAGGAAATCGCGCAGCTCAAGCTGGCCTCCATGGGCATCTCTATCGATACCCTGACAGAAGAACAGGAGAAATACATACGATCCTGGGAAATGGGAACATAATGCCTCTCATGGCAGTCCCAGAGGGATACATGGAAGTAAGCGAAAAGATCCGCAACATGTTGAACAGACCGGGCCGGATTGGAATCCTTGCGACAAGCAATGAGGATGGGTCTCCCAATGCCGCAGTTTTCGGAAGCGCACATATGAAGGACCCAAATAGCCTCTTGGTCTGCACGGGAAACAATCGCACATTCCAGAACCTTCGGAAAAACCCAAAGGCTTGCCTGTTGGTGGTTACCAAAGCCGAGGGCCATCCCATGGAATGGGAAGGATACCGATTGTACCTGCAGGCCACGAAGACCGAAACAGAAGGAAACTTGCTCGAGGAATTCAAAAAGCAAGCGGCGGAAGCAGTGGGAGCGGAAATAGCTGATCTGCTCCAGGCTGTCATCATCTTCAAAGTAACGGATATACGACCACTTATTGATCTGGCACCAGGATTGTGACAATTGTTGGATTGAAGTGTGCATCGATTTATGATAATTATTACTATATACGCAACAACCCTGTGAAGGGGATATCGTTGTGGCCCATTTGGGCATAATCAGAGGCGAATCTGATCAGCCCAATAAGGGATGTCATAATGCCCATTGCTGCACGATCATCCGCGGGAGTCAGATGTGGCCGTCATACTGGTGATAGAAGATCCGCATATTGCCGAAGTTGGTCTCGTTCAACGGCTGAAGGATAATTATTATGATGTCATAACTGTTGCTAATGCGGAAGCCGCAATGGCTGAGCTACACCAACATTCGCCCAGCGCCCTCATTACGGATATCAACCTGTCCGATCAAAACTGCATCGAGTTCCTGGAAAACCTTCGAAAAAATCCTGAGACCCGACAAATTCAAGTTTTTATCTTTACAGATGAAATCGATATCAAAACTGAAGCCTTTCTCAAGGGATTAAAGATTTTTGACTTTTTCACAAAAAAAATTGATGTGCAATTTTTGATCCGGGGAGTTGACCGATATTATCGGGAGTTACTACAAAAACAGCAGCAAGAAATGAGTGGGGATGAATACGGAAGTGGTGACGAAACGGTTGATGTTCGGCTTTCGTTTCAGGAATTTCATAAAGGGTTGCAGCAGCATCTGCTAAAAGAAGATTACGACACTCACTATGAACTTGGTATTTCTTACATGGATATGGGTATTATAAATTCAGCCATAAGGGAATTTCAGATGGCCGCCCGCTCCCCAACTCTTTTTCAGGCTGCCTGTTATATGATTTCCCAATGTTTTATAAAAAAAAATATGCCAAAAGAGGCCATCCAGTCTTTGCAAAGAGGACTATCCAGGGATGCTAATAGCGAGGAGGCTGTGGGGCTCCATTATGAGATGGCAATCATCTTAAAAAAATTGGGAAAGAAAAAAGAATCTCTGGCCTATCTTCAGCGGGTACGTGAAAAAGATGAGGATTTTCGGGAAGCAAACAAGTTAATGGAAGAACTTGAGAAGGAATTGGCCCAGCCTCCACCGGATAGGGCTAATACCTGATTTGAGCGACTGCTATGGTGAACTTTAATTATTCAGCCCGAGAAATAATCATCAAGATTGTATATTACGGTCCGGGGTTCTCTGGAAAAACGACTAACCTGGAATATATCCACAAACAAATCCCGCCCGACAAAAGAGGTAAACTGCTTTCGCTGGAAACCGAGCAAGACCGAACAATGTTCTTTGACCTTCTTCCCGTGGATATGGGAACCCTCAGCGGCTTCAAGGTCAAGGTCCAACTATTCACTGTTCCTGGACAAATCAAATATGAAGAAACGCGCAAACTAGTATTGAGATCAACGGATGGCGTAGTATTCGTGGCTGATTCTCAGGCCTCAATGATGGATTTCAACATAGAAAGCTTCAAAAGCATGCTGGAAAACCTCAAGGCCAATAACCTGGATTTTGAGACCATTCCTTTTGTGATTCAATACAACAAGCAGGACCTTGAAAATCTTTCCCCCATAGAAGAGCTTGATGAGCGATTAAATTCCAGAAAAGTTCCCACCTTCCGCTCTGTTGCCACCACAGGCGAGGGGGTTATGGAGACCTACCACGCCATCATTGAAAAGGTCATGGAATCCGCACAGCAGACAGTTGACAAGGAACTTAAGCCGTTGAGCACCCCCAGAACCCGACCCATCGAACCCATTGGACCCGACCAGATACACATCGTTTCTATACGAAGGACTCCCGTGGACCTGGTAGAAGAAAAACCTTCAACGATCACTACCAATATCGCTCCCGCTTCCAAAGGAGATCTCTCCTCGACTTTTTCGTCCCATTCATTGGCCCAACAAATGGAGGCTATCGAGGAAATTCGTCTTCGCGTGGACAAACTGATTACTGACAACCACAAAATTGCGGCCGCATTGAAAAAAATACTTATCCAAATGAACGAGATATCCCAGAAAATGGATGGAGATTAATCGCTGATCTCTGGCGATGAAAGTGATGACAACAGGGATCGCAGATGATGAAAACGAAATCCCCCAGACAAAATGGTCAGAAACTGGGCAAGCACTTTCCCATAAATCCCCTTGCTGTTGTTGGAATTCTCCCTAATGGGAATAGCGTTCTCCACCCAAGATCTGAACTCTATGACCTCAAGAAATTTTGCCACCACCGTGGCAATTCCGCCAAACCAAAAGGAGTGATGGATTTTCGGGTAAATTCAATTTGATTTATACTTCGGGCTGGAGTAGTCTTTTTTTGTTTCATTTTTTCGTGCTCCTTGTTGAAAGATTTTATTGGTTCAAAACAAGGAGCATTTTTATATATTTATCCCCTTTGTTCAACAGTATTTTCACTCCCAAATGCAAAATCCGGGTTTATTGGCGGCAATTTGACTGTAATATCGTTGATCAATATGTTGCTGATCACTGTGGATAATTCTATTAAGGAGTGGTCATTTACTGTACGTTCATAGAAAAAGGATTGAAAAGAGAATCAGTGCAGCAACGAATCGTTGATTCCATGTGAACTCCGCATATGAAGAATCAGTATCCAAATGAAAGGGGGGTGGTCTGGGAATTATCCTGCACTGCATTTTCATGCAAAATAATCTCGAAAAGCGGTTTTATCTAGCTCAGGCTTCCCGGGTAATCTTTCCATATGCTTTCATTCAGCTTCAAATAAGAACTTGCCGGGTATCTCGTCTTCCAGTATGCGGCGCATTCGCTTCCTGTTGGGTTCCAGACAGCCGGGAAGCTTGTAAGGTGAATGATCATCTTTTCCAGTATTTCCAGGCGATTGCCCCATCCAATGAGAAACGGATGCACAGTCATGCTGAAATACCGTCCCCTCTTGTACTGGGCGTCGAATTCTTGTTTCCAGTTTTGGAAGAGCGTCATTGGATTCTCAAGGCCTGAACCCATTCCCACGGGAGGAAACATAAGAAAGAACTGGTCATCGAAGTGGTAATAGTAGGGCAATGTCAGAATATTGCGCCTTGTATGAAAATCGGTCACCCAATAATGTGGGATATCGTCCGCCATGCCGTTTCCCATATATTCATAGCCGGCATCGATCAAGAGGTTCATGGTATCGGGGCTCACTGTCCCGCTGGCGTAGCGGTCCATCTGCCGTGGCAAAGAAAACCACCCCTCGGGCTTTTTCCCACATATATCCGCCAGAATTTGGGTGGTGGCGTCGAGTCTTGTCTTTTCCTCCTTTATATCGAGTTCAGTTACATCCTCATGTCGATAACCGTGCGCTGCCACTTCATGGCCCCTTTTGACGATTTCTTCGGCACTCTCGGGATAGATTTCCGCCACGACAGCGGGTACCGCAAAGGTCGCCTTGATTTTGTATTTGGCGAACAAATCGAACAGTCTCCATATTCCAACTCTCGCCCCGAATTCTGCCTGATTGTTCTGAACATCTTTGGGCCCAATACCGTCACTGCCTGCAGGCACACTATAATCCACCACAACACCGACCGCACACTGGTTATTATCCGGCCATTCCACGCTTTCATCTTCCATGCTTTTCTCATCGGTGATTGTGTATCCGTTTTTCCATGGCATATTTCTTCCTCCTCTTTTTCGTCTGGATTCTCTTGAACTCGTGCGGTTCGTCCGCTTCTTTCAATTCAGCCGCGGAGGAAACCTGTCGAGACAATATCTTGCCATTTCTTCATATGTTGGGAACCATACACGAGGCATTTTTTTCATTTCAATGATTAGACGCTCCAGCATTGCTACCCTAAAAGCGCGCCCCGATACAAAATTATGAAGACAGATGGTCATGTGTCTTCCCATCTTGTATAACTGCCTGAATGCCGACAGCCAGATATCATACACTTTACTCGGATCTGACGGACGTTGACCGGCGATTCCGCTCTCAAAAAACCCTGAGTAGTAATGCATTGCATCATCAAGAACAAAGTGAAAAGGAAAGTTAAGCATGCAATTCCCTTTGTTATCGTACAAATAATAAGGAACGTCGTCCAGAGGTTCATCGTCTCTGGATACATATATATATCCTTCGCTTTTCAACGAAGAAAGTTTATGCCTGCTTCTTGATCCCACCGGCCTTTTTCCGCATAGTTCTTCAACAGCCGTGGTTGCTTTTCTCAGATGATCCTTCTCCAGTTCGGGCTCGGTGGGAACTCGATGTTCCCACATATGATTGCCGACCTCATGGCCCCGTTTAACGGCTTCTTTCAGTGATTCTGGATAGAGTTCGCAAATGCGACCCGGGGTGAAGATGGTCGCCTTGATGCCATATGTATCGAAAAGATCCATAAGGCGCCAGATTCCAACCCTCCCACCGAATTCTCCGCGGGTCATTTGCATAATGGGTTCATTTCTTACTCGGCGACGGAGCTGTGCATCAAAGTGTATTTCGAAATTTACAGCCAATTGCACTCCTTCAGGATATCTAAAGTTCTCTATTCGAGAATACCCGGATTGAAACCTCTTGCTTGCTGATTTTATCTCGGCTAGATTATTTTTTAAGGCCAAATCCCTTTCCGATTGCATTATCTACTCATCCCCCTTCCATCTGTATTTTTTGTTCGTAGAGAGCAACACGTCCCTTCCAGCTCCTTTGGCGATTCCATCAGATAGGTAATAGTTCGCTCTCTTTCCCCTGCCATTTAAGGGCGTTTATAAATATGCTGATAACTCATTAAAGCAATAGTAACTCTGGGTGCGAAAATAAGAGGGCCCGACCGCCCCAGTATCCATGACCTGATTAATAGCCATAACCATTAATTCCTTTGATCAAGATCACCTCTCCAGGGGACAGGCGAGCCCCATTTTCCATGACATGCCCATGCTGGCGCCTTTAACGCAGCTCGCACTCACGATGCAAAAAAACACAACACCGCTATCAATCCTCAGGGAAATTTTGCGCTAATCGAACTACCACGGCCAATCGATGATCTCTGGCAGCTTGATACCCACCTCTTTGTAATAGCGTGCGGCCCCCGGATGGACCGGGATGGTCGCGGCGATTAAAGCGGTCTTCAATTGGATCTGTGATCCCCAGGCCGCCAGCGCATGAAAGTCTTTCTCGTGGTCCCAGAAGACCTTGGTGGCCTGGTAAACAAGATCTTCCGATACGTCCTTGTGGGTGAAGTGCTGCATATAGAGTCCGAAGGTGTGAAAATCGTCGGGCAAGTTTCGGTAGCTTCCGCCGGGAATCGTCAATTCGGCCATTCCCGGGATCATCTTGACGATCTTCCGGCGCACTGCGGGCTCTACCTCGAGAAAACGGATGCCGATAGTATTGTCAATATCCATAATCACGGAACTGGGGACAGTGGTGTGGATCATCAGCATATCGCATTGGCCGTCCTTCATCAGGCCGATGGCGTTAGCATAGTTCACATAAGCCAGCGAACCGCCCCGCTTCTTCAGATCGTCGTACGAGCTGCCATAGGCCTTGAAGATCTTTCCTATCCACTGGAAGTGACCGGATAGTTTGGATATCACCATGAGGTTCCTGAGGGGGTACTTGGTGATGGCTTCCCTGACGGACTTGATGGGAGAATTTTTGGGCACGAAGATTTGAAAATATGCAGGATTTGTAGAGTTGATAAACCGAAGGTTTTTTGTCTCCTTCCCTTTGAATTTTTTGCGTATTCCCCGCGTCGTGTTATATAGTGTATTGGGGTCGGCCTGTCCTATAGTGAATTTCTTCTGGTGTACCGACAGGGTATTAGCATAGTACGACCCGGTGGTTGCACTGGCCGAGACGCAGGGGATCTCTTTGCTCATCAGCTCGGCCCATTTGGATATCACGACATAGCCGCCACCCGTGGCCGTCCCACCTGCGATGGTAACGTACTTTGTTTTCTTACACTTTTCCGCAGCATCCGTCGGGGATACCCCGACAACAATCGCGGACAAGAAGAACAAAAGCATAGACGCCATGCAAATCTGATTCCTTACCATTCTCATGGTTCCGATCCTCCTTTTTAAATTTTAAAGATTACGAATTTGCAAGCTCATGCCCATCAATTTCTCGAATGTTGATTCGAAAACTCGATTCTTGAAAAAAAGTTCACCTCCTTTCCGGGTTAGGTGATATAAGATGCCTTAAAAGCCCAGCGGCCGGACTTTCCTTGCTGGCGTCTCTTATTCAATGAGAGTACGCTTCCTGTTTACCCCCAACTCTCTCCACTCCATCCCGGTTTATGTCGTAAAGCAGCATGAAAACCGATATTCTTCAAGGATTTTCGTAGAAATTTATTGGTGGGGTTTCCCTCTTTGAAAAAACCAGAAGACAAACAGGGCAATCCCGACAATGGCAAAAAAAATGAGAATGAAACCCTTGAATTTAGCTACCTGCCAATTAAAATGTCCTAGAACGAAGAATATGATCCCCATAGCGATTATCAACAGCCACCAGATTGACTTCATTCGATTCCGATCCTTTCTTAAGTCTTAAGCAACCAAAGTCATTTCAATTGCCCAGATTCCCAGATTCGTCGTTGAACGATGTTTCCGATTAACTCTTCATTGATCGGACCTGCATCTTTTGCCAGGCAATGACCAGCAGCAATAAACCGATTCCTGCCGAATCTGTCAATAATCCGGGTTTGATCAACGTAATGGCCGCGATGGAAAGGAGCAGACGCTGAATCACGTTTTCTTTAGTAAAAAGCCACCCCTCAACACTGGAGGCCAGGCAAAAGATGCCGATGAGGGCTGTGATGGAAGTGGACACAGTGCGAATCCAGGATCCCTCAAGCAGGATCTCGGGGGCGTATACAAACATGAATGGCACGATGAACCCTGCGATACCAAGCCGCCAGGCAACAAATCCGGTCCTCATGGGGTTGGCATCAGCCACACCGGCTGCAGCATATGCACCGATTGCCACAGGCGGTGTGATCATGGATATGACGCCGTAATACAGGGCGAACATGTGCGCGGCTATCTTTACCACGCCCATCTTTATTAAGACCGGAATGATCAATGCGGCCACGGTGACGTAGACAGCGGTAGTGGTGAGTCCCATGCCCAAAATAATGCAAGCAATCATGGTCAAGAATAAAGCTGGAAGCATATAACCCCTGGATATCTCGATTATGAATGAGGAAAATCGTAACCCCACTCCCGAGGCGAACACGCAACCGATGATAATGCCCGCTGAAGCGCAGGCCACGGAGACCGGCGCCAGTATCCGACCAGCCCTTTCCATCATTTTGAAAAAAGAATATGGGTTAGGCCTGCTACTCTTTTTCAGAAACGCCAGGAGAAAAACAGAGACCAGCCCCCAGAAGCCTGCCTTCATGGGGGTCATCCCTTTCACCAGAATCCAGACGATGATGAACAAGGGGATGAGGAGATGAACGCCGCCTTTCAGCACAGGCCAGATCTTGGGGAGCTGGTCCCTGGGCAGCCCTACAAGCCCAAGTTTTTTGGCCTCCAGGTGCACCTGTACGAATAAGGAGAAGTAATACAGCACGGCAGGGATAGCAGCCGCTGCCGCCACTTTGATGTAGGGAATGCCCATGAATTCGGCCATGACGAAAGCCACCGCTCCCATCACCGGCGGCATGAGCTGCCCGCCGGTTGAAGCACACGCCTCCACGGCCGCTGCAAAAGTTCGTGGATAACCGATTCCTTTCATCAGGGGGATGGTAACTGAACCTGTCCCCACGACGTTAGCCACAACGCTGCCGGAAATGGTCCCGAATGTACTGCTGGCGACCACTGCGGTTTTGGCGGGGCCGCCCGCCTGCCACCCCATAAGGGCCACAGCCATGTCGATGAAAAACTTCCCGGCGCCCGTCTCGCTGAGCACAACGGAAAAGATGATAAATAACGCCACGTATGCCGATACCACTGCAATGGGAATGCTGAAAATGCCGTACGATTGGATCATCTGGGCCTCTACAAACCAGTCAACAGGAGTGGCGGGTCCGTTCAAAACGCCCGGAAAGTAAGGCGCATAAAAAGCATGGAAGATAAAGAAGAGGCACACCAGCACCAGCGGCCAACCCACTGACCGACGAGTGGCCTCCAGAATGATGGCTATATAAATCATGGTGATAATGCGATCCGGCCTTGTGAGCATTCCTTCTTTATCGAGAAAGGCATCCAAATCCCAAACGATCCAGCACTCGATCGCGATAACCAGGACTATGAGCAGCAAATCCACCAGAAAAAGCCAGTTCATCTTCTCCTGACAAGACTTACGTCCCAAGGGAAAAATCATGAAGGTTAAAATCAACGCAAAGGCCAAATGCATGGAACGGTGAGCCTGTGGTCTCGGTTGAGTGAAGTGCCCGGTAAAAATCTGGTACAGTGCAAATGTAATGGAGACTAAAACGACGAAAAAAATCGCAAGAGTGAGTGCGTTGAATTCTTTTTGAGACATCAAAAACTCAAACGGCCCTGGTGGCTCTTCCGGCAATTCAACTTTATATTTGACGGCCTGATCAGTCTTTTCTGCCATATCGGTTTCCTTTAAGTACGGGTATCTACTCGTTAAAACGGGCATTAATTCTGTCGACAAATACAAAATTGGAGGGCTCGGATGCCGAAAGGACAATCCGGATCTATGGCACTGACGATCGATGCCGATAGTCCAGATTCTTACGCCAGGCGGCACCCGAGCCCTTTTTTCACAAAATACTCATGTTATAGTTTCTTTAATTTCTCTACCAAGGCCAATTGGGATTGGGTATTTTCGCGCCGATCTCTTTGTAGTAACGTTCAGCCCCAGGGTGAATGGGGATATTCATGCCGCGGAGAGCGGTCTTCAACTGGATACCCGATCCCCAGGCGGCTAGCTGCTGAAAATCTTTCTCGTGTTTCCAAAAGACCTTTGTGGCGTTGTAGATAAATTCCTCTGAGATGTCCTTATGGGTGAAGTTATGGAAATAAACTCCTATTGTTTTATAGTCTTTGGGCATATTCTTATAAGTACCGCCAGGAATTGTTACCTCCACCATTCCTGGGATCATCTTGGTGAGCTTCTGGCGGATTTCGGGCTCCATTTCGAGGAAACGGACTCCAGGGTTGGAGTCGATATCAAGGATGACGGAGCTGGGGGCAGGGGTGTGGATCAGGAGAATATCGGCTTGGCCGTCCTTCATCAGGCCTATGGCGTTAGTGTAATTTACGTAGGCCAGCGATCCTCCCCGTTTTTCCAGATCCTCAAACGAACCGCCGTAAGCCTTGAAGATCCTGCTCACCCACTGGTAAGTAGCTCCCAGCTTTGAGACCACCATAACGTTCCTGCAGGGGTACGTGGCAATGTCCTTGACTGACTTGATAGGACTATCCTTGCGCGTGAAGATGTGAAAAGCACCGTGATGCATGGCGTTGATAAACCGAAGGTTTTTTGTCTCCTTCCCTTTGAACTTTTTGATGACCCCGCGCGAGGTGTAATATAAAGTATTGGGATCGGCTATTCCTATGGTGTGGCGCTTCTGATTCACCGTCAGAGCATTAGCAACGAAAGACCCGGTGGTTGCACTGGCGGTGACGCAGGGGATCTCTTTGCTCATCACCTCGGCCCATTTTGCCGCCACCATCATGGTGCTGGCGGTGGCAACTCCATTACTAATGGTAACATATTTAGTTTTCTTACACTTTTCCGCCGCCCTGGCCGCGGGCGCTCCGGTAATGAACACCGCAAAGCAGCATACAAGAAAACAAGCGATGAAAAACTGGCTCCTGATTGCTTTCATGATCTTTTTCCTCCTTTTCAAAAGAAATATGCGAGTTATAAGCTCGGCCGATCAAATTCTCACGTGTTAATTTGAAGATCCGATTTTTATGGCTAACACTCCACCTCCTTTCTGGGTTGTGTCCAATACAATTACTCATACACAAAACGGTCGGCGCCTCCTTCCTGAAATCTACCTTAATCCTATGAGTACCGGAATTGTTTCCACTCTCCCTTTTTCCACTCGTTGAACTTTCCTTTAGCCGGAGATCATCATGAAAACCCGCCATTCTTGAATGGTTTTTTATAATTTCACACGATTTTTCTAATGTCAAGAAGAAATATGATATTGTTATTGCAATATGATATTAAAATGCAAGGTTCACAAATTTGATAAAAGGCGTAATAAACTTCTGTGAAGAACCTTAGGCCTGGAATATTTTCAAGCGGCCACCTATTCAAAATTAATATCTTGCAAAGCCTCCTTATCTTCGGCTATGGTGAAGCTATCTTACGGATTGGGAGATGTAAAGACGTAGCATTGATGATATTTCTTATGAGAATCATGTTTTTAAAACTCACGCAATTAACGAAAAATAATGTTTACTGATTCCGGCAAATACAAAAAATAATCTCATAATTGTCGTGAGCCAATAATGTTGTCGAAAAGCTGACATATTCCCGCCCTGGGGGAGGAAGGAGTACCGCCTTATGCAAAGCGTTTCAGAGACCATTTTTCTCAATGGGAGTGTCATCACGGTGGATCCTAATGACCGAGAATGTGAAGCCGTGGCGGTGTGTGGGAACAAGATATCCTTTGTAGGAACCACTGAGGAGGCACGGAGAAGGATCGGCCCGGAGGATTCGGTCATCGACCTTGCCGGAAGGAGCCTTCTGCCTGGTTTCAATGAGGCTCACTGCCATTTCGGGTATGCAGGCACCGCCAAGCTCCAAGCGTATGTTGGGTACCCTGAAGTTCAATCCATTGATGACATCAAAAAGGTGGTGGCACAGTGGGCAGCCAAGACACCTAAAGGCCAGTGGATTGTGGGCAGGGGATGGGACGAGACCAAGTATCCGGACCGCAGAAGACCCACGCGATGGGACCTTGATGAGGCGGCCCCGGATCACCCGGTCTTCCTGACACGGACCTGCGGACACATGTCAGTGGTCAACAGCCGGCTGCTGGCCGAGGAAGGTATCGACCGCAATACGCCCGACCCTCACGGGGGCATGATCGAGCGCGATTCCAACGGAGAGCTTACGGGTCTTCTGCTGGAGCACGCCCACATACCCCTGAGGGTGAGGACTGCACCTTCGGTTGATTTGCTCGATAAAGGCATGAACGCTATCAATCAGGAGTTCATGAAGTACGGCATCACCAGCGCCACGGACATGAGCGGACGCAACATTAATGAGATACGGCTCTTCCAGAAGAAACTGGCCAGGGGGGAGATCCAGTTCCGTATGTACTACGTTGTACGAAACAGCGGCCCCGTCACTCTCGGAAGCGATTATCTTAAAACAGGTCTCATCACCGGTTACGGCGACCAGTGGATGCGCCTGGGATGCTTCAAGGCACAGATGGACGGCAGTGGCAGCGGTGGATCCGGGGCCATGTGGACCCCGTATCCCGGAGGCGGAAATTATACAGGCATTCTCCACATGACACAGGAGGAATTGGATGCCCTGGTTTTCCTGGGACACGAGGCAGGATATCAGGTGTGTGTCCACGCCGTGGGAACCCGGGCCGTGGAGATGACCCTTAACAGTTTTGAACGGGCTTTGAGCAAGATCCCCCGGGATGACCACCGTTTCCGGATCGAGCATTGCACCTTCTGCGATGACAGCCTTGCCGATCGGATCCGCGATCTGGGCGTCATTCCCGTCATCGGCCCCGCTTTTCTGTATTGGATTGGAGACGGGTATATCCAGAAGTATCACCCTGAGTGGCTGGATTGGGCGGTAGCTGCCCGCCGGCTGCTGGATCGGGGGATCAAGGTGGCATTCCACTCGGACCTTCCGGTAGTTCCATGCAACCCTTTGCCAGCCATATACAACGCGGTGACCAGGAAGACTGAGTCGGGCCAGGACATCGGCACGGCGCAGAAGGTTACGTTGCAGGAGGCCATCCGGGCGTACACACTAGCGGGTGCATATGCCAGCTTCGAGGAGGATATCAAAGGTTCCATCGAGGTGGGAAAACTGGCTGACCTGGTGGTGCTTTCCGGAGACATCCTTCGGGTAAACGCGGAAGAGATCAAAAACCTGAGCGCGGACATGACCATGGTGGACGGAAATATCCGATATCGTGAGGAGTTTTCGTAATTGGCCTGTTGTTTCGCTTTCAATCGCGCTTATCCCATTGAAGACCCCCTAGCCAAGGTGGGATATCCCTAAGGTTCATTATTACTAATTCGGAGGACATCATGACGATGCTTAGTTCTGAAAAGTTGGAGATTGCAAGGGCTGTGGAGTCGCGACAGGAGAAGTTTTGGAAGATCTCAGACGCCATCTGGAGTTACGCTGAGCTGGGGCTGGAAGAGTACAAATCCTCCAAGCTTCTAGTCGATACCTTGGAGTCGGCCGGTTTCAAAGTGGAGCAAGGGGTTGCGGGGATGCCGACCGCTTTTGTGGCGAGCTGGAGCCATGGGACGGGCAAGCCGGTGATCGGCTTCCTGGGGGAGTATGACGCCTTGCCCATGCTTTCTCAAAAGAGCGGTTCTCCCACAAAAGACCCCGTGGTTCCGGGAGCACCTGGCCACGGGTGCAGCCATAACACCATGTGCACCATGCAGGCCCTTACGGTTATCTCACTGCAAGAGATCATGCAAAAAAAGGGACTGAACGGGACACTGAAGGTCTTCGGATCACCTGCGGAGGAGATCCTGGTAAGCCGTCCTTACTTGGTGCGCGCTGGCCTGTTTAAAGATGTGGACGCGGTCATCGACTGCCATGGCGACACCGAATTCAAGGTAGCATATGGAATGGAAGGTACCGCCATGTATTCTTTCATCGTAACCTTCTATGGGAAGACCTCTCATGCAGGTTCATCCCCGTGGATGGGAAGGAGTTCGGCCGATGCTGTTGAGCTCATGCACGCAGGAACGGAACGGATGCGCGAACATCTGCCCATAACCCAGAGGACCCACTGGGTAACCACCGAAGGAGGGGAAGCGCCCAATGTGGTTCCGGACCGTGCCAGCACCTGGTATTATATCAGGGACTTGGATGAAAACGTGGAGAGCAATTTCAAGTGGGCCCTAGATTGTGCCAGGGGAGCGGCCTTGATGACCCAGACCACGCACGAGGTCAAGGTAATAGCGGCGGTGCATCAGCGATTCAGCAACAAAGCCCTGGCTGAACTGGTTTTTGAAAACATCAAAGCCGTTGGAAAGCCAGAGTACACAGAAGAAGAGGAGGCCTATGCGAGAGCCTTGCAAGAGGCGGCGGGCTTCCAGGTCAAAGGCATGGACTATCCCGTGGAGTTGACTTCTCCTGAGACGGGACCCTTACGGGGCGGCTCGAGTGACGTGGGAGACGTGACTTTGGTGGCTCCATGCGTCAGCATGCGCTATCCAGTTCGAGTTCCCGGATCACCTTCGCATCATTGGACCGTGGTTTCAACCGGGGCCACCTCTATTGCCCACAAGGGATTGACGGCAGGTGCAAAGGCGGCCTCTTTTTCAGCCTACGACTTGCTCACGAACCCTGGAGTGTTGGCGAAAATCAGGGCCGAGTTTGAAGAGTTGGCCAGAGAGCGGCCGTACAAAACATTTCTTCCGGATGGCGCCCAACCGCCCATTGGTCTGAATACCGCGCTTATGGAAAAATACCGGGGTGATATGGAACAATTTTACAAAAACCCCTGAAGTGGCTTGACAGTTTTTTCAGGTGCCATCAAGGGAGAACAAGTTTTCCGGGTGTTTTCAGGTAGACGTACAACAAGCTTATGCTGTGATTTCACGTGATGGGTTGAGAGCTGAGATCATAATTGTCAGAGCCCGGTCGGATGCAAAAAATCATAAAGATGGGTTTCGGGGTAATTTCCAGCTCAATCCTTTGAAAGGAGACATATCATGTCCTATGAGTATTTACAGGAAGATGTAATTCCGGTAAAACTTTCCAAGGTGGTGGGGAGAATCGAAGAGCGTGCGGTGGAACTGAGTCAGAAAGATGAAGAAAGGGCTGTGCGCCTTCATCAGGAATCCATCGTCATCGATTTTCATCTTCACTTGACAGTGCTTCCAGAGAACATGAAAGACTTCGAGATATTGGCAAGATCGGGTAGACCTGCCATGGGATTTGAAGGGGTCAAGAGATCAGGGATGACCGCCACGTTTTGTGCTTTCGGGGGGTCCATGGCAAGGCGTTCTTCTCCAACTCCCTGGCAGTTCAATGATCTGATCTGGGATCTGGGCATTCGGCAGGCGGATATAGATCATCATCAAGATGCGGTAATCAGGGGATATTCCGTGAAAAATATTCTGGAGGCCGAAAAAAGCGGCAGGACCGCTGTCATTCCCCACATTGAAAACGCCCAGATGATCGACAATGACCTGGACAGGCTGGATGTGCTGTATGGTCTTGGCGTCCGATGCATGGGCCTTACATACAATTCCCGCACGACCATCGCCGACGGGTGCACGGAGAGGACCGATTGTGGGCTGAGCAGCTTTGGCTTTAAAGTTATCGAAAGGATGAATCGCCTGGGGATGCTGATCGATGTTTCCCACAGCTCTCCCATCGCGACAAAAGAGGCCGTGGAGGCTTCCAAGGTTCCTTGCTGCTGTACCCACACCTTTGCGCAGGGCGTGTATGACAACCCCAAGGGCAAATCGGACGATCTCCTAAAACTCATGGCAGAGCATGGCGGCGTGGTCGGGGTAGAGGCGGTTCCCAACATTACCTGCTTTAAAAAGCTGCAAACCATCTTTGATGTCATCGATCACGTAGATTACATTGTAAAGCTGGTGGGGATCGATCATGTGGCCATTGGAACGGACACCATGTTTGGTGATCACGTGGAGTTTCACAAATATATCAGGGAGATTATCAATCTCACTGACGTGGTCAAAGATTTCCCGGCTACTCACTTCGAGTACATAGAGAATCCCGGTCAATGGCCCAATATAACCAGGGCTTTAGTGGCTCGTGGTTACTCGGATGAAGAGATCAAAAAGATCATCGGAGGCAATGTCTTAAGACTTTTGGAGCAAACCATAGGGTAACCAACAAGGACACGGGAGGCTAAAACCGGAGGTATCCTGACGTAACCTATGCGGTCTGAAAAACTAAAGTATATCAAATCTTTTAAGGACTTAAAAATGCAGGATATGATCAGAATCGCGTTACTGGATGACTATCAGGGTGCGGCGATGAAGTCCGCCCCTTGGGATAATCTCCCGGACAATTGCGTTCTCGAGGTCTTTCGGGACCACCTGAAAGACCAAGATGCCGTGGCGCTGCGGATCAAGGATTTTGAAGTTGTCATGGCATTGCGCGAACGCACCCCCTTTCCTCGTTCTTTGTTGAAAAAGCTGCCCAATCTCAAGTTGCTCGCCACTGCCGGTATGCGCAACGCATCGATTGACCTCAAAGCCGCCACTGAGTTAGGAATCCTGGTATGCGGCACCTCTAGCTACAAAAGTTCCACCGTGGAATTGGCCTGGGGGCTCATTCTTGCCGTTACACGAAATATTCCCCGTGAACACTATGGTACCGTCGCGGGAAAATGGCAGCAAACCCTTGGCGTGGGGCTCGAAGGTAAGACGCTTGGCATCCTGGGTCTGGGGCACATCGGAGGTAAAGTGGCCGAGGTGGCTCGCGCCTTTCGCATGCGCATTATCGCCTGGAGCCAGAATCTCAAGGAAGAACGCGCCTCCGAATGCGGTGCCCAGCGGGTGGAAAAAGAGGAACTGTTCAAACAGGCGGACATTTTGACGATTCATACTGTATTGAGCGATCGCACCAGAGGCTTGATCAGTCATAAGGAATTGCGGATGATGAAGCCAACAGCCTACCTGATCAACACCTCCAGGGGACCGATCGTGGACGAAAAAGCGCTGATCAAGGCTTTGAGGAGCAAGGTTATCGCAGGTGCAGGCCTGGATGTTTTCGACGAGGAACCCTTGCCCAAAAACCACGCTCTATTCGGCCAGGAAAACGTCATCCTGACGCCCCATTTGGGTTATGTCACTGAAGAGGTTTATAGGATATTTTACGGAGAGACATTGGAAAACATCATAAACTTCCTCAAAGGAGAACCCCAACGAGTATTAAATCCTGAAGTACTCCAGAAACTTCGCCCTTTGTGAAGCGCGGTCAAAATTCGCAGAGGTGGTCAGTCGAAAAGTGCGGCACATGGGCCAGGATTGAATATTTTCACTGCGTGCCGTCAAGGCCTTCTCCTTTCAGGTATAGAGTTCACAAACAGTGTTTATGCTCCCACCTGGTTCAAGCGATGCCAACAGGGGTATGGTCAACGTCTGGGGCGGTACAAGTCCGCATAAACAGGTTTGTTGCCTCTAAATCCGATAAACTTACCAGCCGAAGAGCGGTGCCTGCCAGGGGTGACCAAAGGTCTTCTCTCCCAAAGGGCGGGATCGAAGATCATTGACAGGTAAAAGGAGCAAAGGCTTTTTCTTGTTTTGAAACCAGGACACCATTACAGGAGAGACTATCGCAATAATTAAAACAACAACTGTCAAGACTCCTGTGAAAATCAAGAATCCGATATAGTATTAGAGTTGTTTTCAATAACTTTCAATGAACGAGTGTTTCGCCACAGAAGAAAGGCAAATTTCTTCCATGCTTCCTGTGCCCGGTTGTTGCTCGTCTAAATGACCGATCAGATCTTTTGCGGCTGAAGTGGCGATACATTGCCAAGAACAACAAGTGAGTATAATAATAAAAGGAAAGGAGAAATGGATATGGGACCCGCATCTCAGATAAGTAAAGCACTCGACCTTCCCGATGTAAGTCAGATAGGCCTAATAGTAAGAGATATGGATCGGGCCGTGGAATACTACGAGAAGATCATCGGTCTGGGGCCCTTCGTCCGTTCCGACCGAGACATAGAGATTGTATTTGATCCCGTCTACTATCGCGGCGAGAAGGTCGATTCAACGTGGATCATGGCGTTTGCCTCTCTGGGTCCTGTGGAGCTCGAACTGATCCAGCCCGTCAAAGGCCCCACCATTTACCATGAGTTCCTGGAGCGCGGGGGTGAGGGCATTCAACACCTGGGTTTTGATGTAAGCGATATGGAGGCGCGCATAGCGCGCTACCGCGGCATGGGCATTGAGGTAATCCAGCAAGGCCGAACACCGGTGGGTGGTTTCGCCTATCTGGATACAGAGAAGATAGGCGGCGTAGTATTCGAACTGATACAGCGCAAGGCCAGAAGAGTGTAAAATCGGAAAATCTTGTGGCCGCACGCCATGAAGCTTCCTCGTCCGACATTAGGGGTGTGGTAATAAAACGAGTAATCGAAGGAATATTCTTAGCCTGGGATTGCATGATTTCAACCATTGGTCGCGGGGAACCGCAGAGTCTTTGCTCCCACCACCCGTGGCATAATCCTCTTTCAACTTTCTTGCATAAAAGTAAAGCGCGAGTGATCTTATTGATAGACCTTCAATATTGCCGACTGGATTTTGCTTTAAGTAATTTTATGAAGAAGGATAATCAAAGACATGGGTTTTAGGCTTATTCGAGGTGGATGAGAGAGCTGTCATCTTAACAGATGAGAGCAGAGACTGAGAAGAACAAGGGCTTGAGCATTAACTGAATTAGCCAGCTTGTTTGAATAGCTTGGCACGCTGAATAGGAGGAGATACGCATGAAAGCACTAAAGCTTACGGGGCCCAATCAGTTTGAATATACCGACGAACCGATGCCGGAGGTGAAACCTGATGAGGCTCTCATCAGGGTCAAGGCTGTTGGGATATGTGGTTCGGATTTTCACGGAGCCTCAGGCAAGAGCGGTCGTCGAATTCCCCCCATTATTATGGGCCATGAAGCAGCCGGTGTGATTGAATCTGCAGGCAGGGCTGTACTCGGCTTTAAACCCGGCGACAGAGTGACCTTTGATTCCACCATTTACTGCAACAAGTGCCGCTTTTGTCAGCAGGGTCGGATCAATCTTTGCGATAATCGGCGGATATTGGGTGTTTCAACCAATGAGTACCGCCAAAATGGGGCGATGGCTGAGTACGTAAGCGTCCCTGAGCACATACTGTACCCTATCCCCGATTCTATGCTTTTTGAACATGCAGCCATGATTGAACCGCTTTCTGTAGCTGTCCACGCAGCCAATCTGACCCCGGTGCTGATCAATGAAAGCTGCGCAATCATCGGCACCGGGGTCATCGGACTTTTAGTGGTGCAAGCCATGAAAATAAAAGGATGCGGAAAGATCTTCGCCATCGATATAGATGAGGAGAGATTAGCTTTGGCGAAAAAATTTGGGGCGGACGAGACATGTAACCCACGAAATGAAGATGTAGTTCAAAAGATATTGGAACTGACCGATGGTGTTGGGGCAGACACGGCCCTTGAGGCGGTAGGAATCGAGAAAACGATGAATACGGCCATAGATATTGTCAAAAAGGGAGGAAGGGTCACCCTGGTGGGGAACCTCTCTCCGGAGATCAAAGTGTACCCGCAGAGAATTGTCACCAGGGAACTAATCATCACTGGTTCTATGGCCTCCCGCGGTGAATATCCGGCTTGTATAGACCTTATCGCTTCAGGCCGCATCCATGTGGAGCCGTTAATCAATAAAGTCGCCCCTCTTTCGGAAGGCGCTAAGTGGTTTGCTGTCTTAGCCGAAGGGAGACAGAAGCTGTTGAAAGTAATCCTCCAACCCTGAAAATCATGATGGACTATATCCGCGCAAAAGTCCGTAGAAAATCATTTCTGTCCGGTTAGGTGAAGCAAAAGTTTAACTGATTGATGTCATATTGACTTTTGTTTTGTTTTTCTGGTGGTTGTATAAGTTTCATTATTTAAATAAGGATACAAACAGGGTTCGACCTGGTCGATCAAGAAGGATATTGGCAATGGTCGGACCGGAGGCCGCGTGGTTGCGGGTTCAAGGGTCTCGAGTTTCTGCCCGGTGACTTCCGCGAGAATAAACCTGACATGTCGTTCGCATGACTTTCCCTGGCATAGGCCCATTCCTTCACGTGTGAGCTTTTTGACCTCATTTGCATTAACAAAAAACGGGTTTTATCTTGACAACGACGATAAATCATATAAAAATCCAATGCATTCGTTCCTTTTTTGAGATGATCCGGAATTTTAGTTTCCAAAGCAGGACTTGCTATGGCTGATCTTGAAGTCGAAATGGGGCCGCTACGTTTAAAAAACCCTCTCATTATAGGCGCTGGCCCCTCAACACGCAATTATACCAATATCGTCAAGGCTATTGAGGCCGGGAGCGGAGCTGTTGTGGTCCGCAGCCTTCACGTTATGAGTCCTGATGAGCAAAGGCAACCCGTACGGAGTGTGTTTCGCGTGTTTTCACCGGAGAACGTGTTCGGGGATGGGTTGTATTCGTTCCAGTCCACCAGCGCTCCGGCCCGAAGAATCGTTCGGGGTGTTGATCCTGGTCTGGGAGGAGCAACACGTACACCAACGCTGGAACAATGGGCAGAGGTGATTGCCCGGCTGGAGCCGGTGGCCGGAAAACATGGCTGCCACCTCATTGGAAGTATTGGATGGTGTGGAACCAACATGCCCGGTCTCGATGTATGGGAAGCCGAGGCGAGGGCAATGACTGAGGCCGGAGTGAGCGCGCTGGAGCTTCACACATCTCCAAGCCCTCCCTGTGAGTGCGCCCGGTTTGTCCAGGTCGATCCTGATCGTTACCTGGTTGCTCCTATCCGTGCGGTCAAACGAGTATCTTCATTGCCTGTCTTCGTAAAGTTGGGGGTGGATTGCTGTGATCTCATCGGGGCGGCCCGTCTTGCCCAGATAGCTGGAGCTGACGGGGTGGTGCCAACAACCCGCTGGATATCCCTTGATGTTGATGTTGAGAACGAAACGGAGAAAATCTGGAGACTCCCCGGTATTGGCGGTCCCTGGTCGGCCCCTATCATGTGCGGCCTCATCTACCGACTACGGCACGGCTCAGGTGGACTGGGATCGGGATATGCTTCGATTGGACAAACACTGGCCAGCGACGAATCGGTGACTATCCCCATCATTCCTTCCGGCGGGGTCAAAACAGACAAAGAGGTGCTTCAGTACCTGCTGTCGGGCGCCAGCGCCGTTCAGATATGCACTCAAATACTGATGGAAGGTTATGGACTGGTTCCCCGCATCCTAGAGGCCATGGA
Organism: Deltaproteobacteria bacterium; assembly: GCA_019310535.1. Lineage (GTDB taxonomy): Bacteria > Desulfobacterota > JAFDED01 > JAFDED01 > JAFDED01 > JAFDED01. Next base: position 21,504 of record JAFDED010000026.1, on the reverse strand, counting down.
ACAATGGATGGATCGCAGAGGCTACAGTAGGATAGAAGATTTTTGCGGTACGGTGCGGCTTCACACTAAAGAGACCTTTGCACGGGAGCTCCGTCCCCATCCGCTGGTGAATGCGAATCTATGCACAGGATGCGGTCGATGTATAGAATGCTGTTGGAATCAGGCTCCATCCCTGAGGGAAGGCGTTTCTCATATCGAAAGGGAACGATGTGAGGGATGCCAGGCCTGCCGCTATGTGTGCCCCGTAGGCGCTATAAGCATGAAATGGGAAGAAGATCGAGAGGAATAGAGGAGGTTGATAATGAAGATAGCGGCATTCCGGACTTCCGGGGACACTCTTCGGCGAGTCGGGAAAGTTTCAGAAAACTTTATCGAAGATATTACAGAAAGTTTCCCCACAATTGCCGATGCCATGACAGCGCGTCGGAGCGAATTGGAAACCGCAAAAGGGCCTCGCGTCGACCTGTCTGATGCACGTCTCCTTGCCCCGATTGATCCGTGTGCCACAATCCTCTGCGTGGCCGCTAATTATCACAGTCATATTAAGGAGGCGAATTTGCCCGCCATCCGCCCTCATCCTCTGATCTTTTTTAAGCCGCAGACCTCAGTAGTGGGACCAGGGGATGATGTGTTGCTCCCTTCCATTTCCCAGGCAGTGGACTATGAGGCTGAGCTGGCAGTGGTAATCGGGCGAAAAGGGTATGCGGTGCCCGCGCAAGACGCCATGGGACTTGTGGCAGGGTATACCATTCTCAACGATATCAGCGCCCGCGACCTGCAAATCACCTTGTTCAGAGATAAGCGCGACTATGATTGGTTCTCGGGCAAGGGACTGGATACATCCGCCCCGGCGGGCCCGTGGGTGTCGACGCCCGAGGAAATGCCGTATGAGAACAATATTCGTATCCAGCTTTGGCTGAACGATAAGCTCATGCAAAATGAGACCACCGCTGACATGGTCTTCTCTATCCCACAGTTAATCGAGTATATCACCCAACGCATGACACTCAGGCCGGGCGACATCATCGCTACAGGTACTCCGGCAGGAGTGGGGAAGTTTCAAGGAATCTACCTGAAACCGGGTGACAGAATAGTCATTGAAATCGAGGGGATCGGCAGGTTGGAAAACCAGGTAGCTGCCCACCCCGGCCGCTTGAATAAATGAGGATGTAAGTCCTTGCTGAAATGCCCCATGTGTTGGGCAATTCTTTTGTTCGGAGAATCGATGCAAAAGCTTTCTTCAAAGCAGGTGGAGTTGTTTCGTTCGCGCTTAGGGGTGGTCACAGACGAGATTGATCAGGACCTGGAGCTGGCACTAGAGGTAGCCCGCGAGTTGGGACTGCGGAATGTGGACCTTAATACGCTGTGGGGTAAAAATATTGTCGAATTGACCAATGCCGAAGTCGAGCACGCCGCCGACCTCCTCAATACCTATGACATAAAAGTCGGTGTTTTGTGCAGCCCTTGTTTCAAGAGTTTGGCACTGGATCGACTGGGACAAGGTTCCATCAACAGACAGGAGGCCTTTCTCGAGCATTTGCGGGACCTGGAAAGGGGGATGGACATTGCTCCCATCTTCGGGACCACATTGGTGCGGGTGTTTTCATGCAGGCGGCCTAATATGGCGGGATTGGGCAACCCTTCACCCCGACATCCTCTGGGCGGCGAAATTAAACCTGAGGATCGAGAACGAATCGCCGAGGGGCTGACGGTGGCCGCTGCAAAAGCCTCCGATCGGGGTATCACCTTGGTGTTGGAAAACGTAAGATCTTGTTATGCCAACTCCGGGCACAACGCGGCAGTCTTACTAGATCGGGTTGGATCGGATCACCTCCGATGTTTATGGGACCCGGGGAATTCATTCGTTTCCGGCCAGTACCCTTATCCCGAAGGCTATTTAGAGGTCAAGCCATTTATCAAACACGTGCACTTCAAAAACGCCACGCTATTAGACCACAAAACGGGCCTTACCCAATGGGAACCTATTGGAGAAGGAGAAATAGATTTCGAGCCCCAAATTCATGCGCTGATCGAGGACGGCCTGGACACTTTGGCCATGCTGGAGACTCATTGGTCTCCTGAAGATCGTAATCGGGCGGATGCCACCCGTTATTCTTTTCAGACACTGTTGCACTTACTGGACAAACTGATTGCCCGGCAGACTGGGCATTAGCAAGGTACAGACAAAACCATTGAATGCTTCAAAACGAACCTTGAAAATGGAAAACAAAGCTCGAAAGATCATCGAAATCCAGGGACTGCAAAAAGTTTATATCACCAAGCGTCTGGAAAGGATCCATGCCCTGAAGGACATCAACCTTGAGATCTATGACGGAGAATTCATCGCCGTTGTGGGACCAAGCGGCTGCGGAAAGTCCACGATGTTGAAGATTATAGCAGGGCTCATTCCCAAATCGGGCGGATCTGTCTCCCTGGACGGTTCGCCTGTGGAGGGTCCACGCAAGGATATAGGCGTTGTCTTCCAGGATCCGGTGTTGCTGCCATGGCGGACGGTGCTGGAGAATACTCTCCTGCCGGCGGTGGTGCAAAAGCTCGACCTGAGAGAATACAGCGAGAGGGCGCACAAGCTCATCCAGATGGTGGGTCTCTCAGGGTTCGAGGATAAGTATCCCTTCGAGCTGTCGGGCGGCATGCAGCAGCGCAATGCCATAACCCGTGCATTGGTGCACGACCCGACCATACTCCTCATGGATGAGCCCTTCGGTGCTCTGGACGCAATGACTCGTGAAAGCATGAACGTGGAAATTCTGAGGATCTGGCGCGAAAGCTCAAAGACTATTTTTTTCATTACACACAGTATCACCGAGGCGGTCTTTCTGGCTGACCGAGTGGTGGTCCTGACGCCCAGGCCGGGACGGATAGTTAAGGTGTTCACGGTATCCATTCCCCGCCCGAGAGGACTGGGAGTCATCTCCACCCCGGAGTTCGGAAAAATCATTAAAGAAATCCGGGCCCTGTTTCAAACTAATGGAGCAATTGAATGAGCGTGGTAAAACTGTTTCGTGATTTGTGCACTGATCCAGGAGGCACCCTACGCGAGCGACCGGAAGTTGGTCTGGTGCCTATGGTCTTTGTTGTTATCGTTACTTTATGGGAATTTGTTGTCCGCTATTTCCAAGTGCCAATCTACTTTATCCCCGCCCCGTCTCTGATCCTGGAGGCCCTGTTTCGGGGATTTAACACCAATATATGGGCTCTTGATGGTTACTGGGTCCACATCATGTATACAGTGGGTGAATGCATCGGGGGTTTCGTAATAGGAAGCTTACTGGGCATTTTGGTTGGAACCCTTATTTCGCAGTTTGACCTCGTGGAGAAAACTATGATGCCTTACGTTGTCGGCTTCCAGACTCTGCCTAAGGTGGCCATCGCCCCGCTGTTCATCATCTGGTTCGGCCTGGGCATTACCTCCAAGCTGGTCCTATCAGCAATGATCACATTCTTTCCATTGCTGATCAATTCAATAGTCGGTTTCAAGTCCACAGAGCAGGACAAGATCGACCTGATGCGATCGCTGGCCGCTAACGAGTGGCAAATCTTTTACTTGGTCAAGTTTCCAAATGCGATGCCTTTTGTTTTTGCCGGCCTGGAGATGGGCATTGTTTACAGCTTGATCGGGGCCATCGTTGGTGAGTTTATCGGCGGGGAAATGGGTTTGGGCGTGCTTATTATGCAACTCAACCTTGTCATGGACATCGCGGGCGTGTTTGCCACACTGATCATTCTTTCGATGTTGGGAATCGTCTTTCACCTGATCATAAAGGCATTGGAGAAAAAAGTGATTTTTTGGTCCCCCAAGCATACTCAAGTCATCGGGACGTGAGGAAGTTTTTTCATTTTAAAGCAAAGAAAAAGAGGAGGAAAACATGAAGACAAGTAAATCGGTTATTTTTGTTTTTGTCTTTGCGCTGGCCATAGCATTAGCGGGCATAACACCTGCACCGGCCAAGGCCTTAATGAAAGTACGTTTCGCTTTCGGGACACCTACCGTTCAAGTTCTCGCTCTCAATATCGCCATCGGAAAATACCTGGGATATTATGAAGAGGAAGGGATCGATTTCAATATTTTGGCCGCGGGCAGCAACACGGCTACAATGCAGGGGCTGGCGACCGGCAAGTTTGATATGGGGGTGTTTGTCCCGGCCACAATATTGCCGCTGGCAGCTAAAGGTTCAGCGCCGCCTTTTGTGGCTTTCTACAACTACACTCCTAAGTTTAAGTACGATTTCGTCACAAAACCGGGAAGCGATATTAAAAGTGTCGAGCAACTCAAAGGAAAGATTATAGGCATCCCAAAACTGGGGCACTCCTCTAATCCCGTCGTCCGCGCGGTGCTGAGACAGCATAACATAGACCCCGAGAAGGATGTACGAATTGTGGTGGCAGGCTATGGGCCTACCGCCGGAGACATGATCAAACGGGGAAAGATTGACGCCTTCTTTGCCGGCGACACCGATTTTGGCCGCATCGAAGCAGTGGGTTTCAAATTGCAGCACATGGGTTACAAGGTGGCGGGCGACCTCAAGGGGATCGCCGGATTCTACCTTGGTGCTACCGAAAATTTCATTAAATCCAATCCCAAGGCTTGCGTCGGGGTGGGCCGGGCCGTGGCTAAGGCTACCGTCTTTGCTTTGGCCAATCTGCCCATGGCAGCAGAAGCTTTTTTGAAGCTATACCCAACCGCCGTGGCTAAGGGCAAAACCCGCAAGGAAGCCATAGCAGACATAGTGCATATCATTGGAGCTCGTTCAAAGAACTGGGTGAGAGAAGACGTAAAACCCCATAAATGGGGCATCATGCTCAAGCAGGATTTCGAGAACGAACGGAAGTTCCTCAAGTTAGAGGACAAATTACCGGACCTTTCGAAGTTTTACACCAATCAATTCATCGATGAGATTAACAACTTCGATGCTGAAAAAATTCGTCACCAGGCAAAAAACTTCAAACTCAAGTGATCTTGCGGCTTAAGCTTAAGCCTGAAGATGGAGAGGACATGGATCTGAAAATGACCGTGGCCGGGGTGACTTTCAAGAATCCCTTGTTAGCCGCCTCGGCCAATCATGTCCGGGGAATAGAAAACACTCAACGGGTTGTCCGTTCAGGCGTGGGAGGGGTGGTCTGCAAGTCCGTAACAGAATTAGAAGGACTGCGGAAGTCAGAAAATGCCAGGTTCGCTATCCTCGACGAATATCATCGCCCCTGTCAAGGCAAAATTCCCCGGATGTACACTTTTTATTCGCGTACAGGATCTATGGAGCATCCCGATGACTGGCTCAGGGATCTGCCGCTTAAACTTAAACTCGCACAAGAACATAATGTGGTTTTCATAGGAAGTATCGCCGCCGGAAAGCCGGAAAGCTGGATAGCCATCGCGCGGATGATGGCCGACAACGGCGTCCCCATGATAGAGCTAAACCTGGGTTGTCCCCATTATGAGAAAGTTGCCGAGGGCATGGGAGCGCTGCTCGGACAGAATCCCGAAGCATGCAGCCGGGTCATCACCGCCGTCCGCTCCGTTGTGAAGATTCCAGTGATCGTCAAACTAACACCCCAGGTAGCGGATTTGATGACAATAGTCAAGATGGTGCAAGAAGCAGGGGCCGATGCCATCACCGTGTCCAACCGGTTTTTGGGCTTCGCTGTGGACATAGAAAATGGACGGCCCTATACCGGAAGTATGGCCGGAGTGGGAGGACCGTGGATCAAGCCGCTCACCCAACGGTGGGTGGCCCAATGTTATTTAGGTTCCCCCCTTCCTATACTCGGATCCAACGGTGCTGCCGACTGGTCCGATGTCATTGAGTTCATGATGGCAGGGGCTTCACTCATACAGATGGCAGGAGCTTTTATGCTCGAGGGGCCACGCCTGATTCCAAAAATTCTGGAAGGGATCGAGGCATTCATGAAACGTAAAGGGTACGGGTCGGTGAATGAAATTATCGGAATGGCCGCCCGGGCTGCTATTCCCTATACCGAACTTCACCGACTGCCGGTCCAGCGCATGCGCTTGGACCGGGGTGTGTGCACTCGATGCGGCAACTGCCTGGGGGCCTGCTATTATGGCGCCCTCCACCAGAAGGGGGATGAAGTGATTGTCGGTGAATCTTGCGTGGGGTGCGAATTGTGTTTGGCTTTTTGCCCCACTCCAGGAGCACTCACACCCGAAGCCATAGACTAGATTCCTTTAGGCAGGCATTTTGCAAAACTGGTTGTAAAACGCTGGTTGTCTTGCCCCTCTGCATGTTGCCGATACTGTGAGGGAAGGTGAATGATGCGCGAAAGGAGTGCAGGGATGAAACCGTGCGGACACACGATGGGTACACCAGAATTCTCACCCAAGGAAGCAGTCGATTTCTTCGCGGACATGGGCTACGAGGCCATCGAATTCCTGTGCACAGACGATTATCGTTGCGCGGTAAGTCCCAACGCGCCACCGGCCGCTCAAGCGGAATTGGCGAAACAAATCCGCGACCGTGGATTGGAACCAGCCTGTTTGACGCCTTACATTACCGACCTCAATCATCCCGATGAGGAAGAATATCGAAAACAAAAGGACCTGCTTAAAAACGCTGTTGAAATTGCAGCCCGCATCGGTTTTAAATACGTCCGGGTGTACGGCGGTCGTTTGGTTGAGGCGGAAAAACGGCGGAGTAGTTTGGAATGCATGGTTGCAGCATTGCGGGAATGCGCCTCTGTGGCTGAGAACAACAACGTGGTCTTGGCAGTGGAGAATCATTACAATACGCTTACTGTAACCGCCAGCGAAACCATGGAAGTGATTCGTGCAGCCAACCATCCTGCTGTCAAGGTTCTTTATGATCAATCCAACATCACCCAAATGGGAGGAGAAGACTACACCGAGGCAATAGCGCTGCAGAAAGAACACATCGCACACGTTCACGTAAAAGACATAGTATTTAAAACAGGTGCTATCCAGCAGCAGGTTGGAGATGTCACCCATATCGACCCTTCAAAGAGAGCGGTACGTTCCCGGGTCATCGGAAAGGGAATTCTGCCGTGGCCGGAAATCATTGACAGACTCCATGGGACAGGTTACCGGGGCTATCTCTCCGTAGAGTACGGACGCAAATGGTATCCGGAGGATCTGCCTCCTCCTGAACAAGGATTAAGGCAATCTCTAGAGTTTCTCCAACACTGCCTCAGCAAGCTTAAGTAACCCTGCTTCATAAGAACATGAAGGAAATAATAGCAAGAATTGAGGTTCACGTCATACCCTTTTCAACCGGACAGCACCTGAATGCCCGAAAAGCCACAAAAAAATCATTCCTCCAGGACGGAAAAGTATCCCTTAACGCCCTATTGGTGAGCGTTTGGAGGAAACAGTAAATCTCTTGCCCGACCACTACTGAAATCTTGCCTAAACTTTTTCTATGAACTTTGTCCTGTTCTGACAATCATCACCTGTATATTTCTAAAAAAAACCAAGGAGGTGCACCATGGAGCAAATTGGTATATTTCTGGAGACTGTTAAGCTCGCCCGCAAGCAGACCTGCTTGAACATGGCCCTTTTCCCGCTACTGGCGCCGAATGGGGATGAGCCGGAGTACCTGACCCTTGAAGAAGCACTGGACAATGACGCAATTGAAATTACCGAGGTTACCAAGGGAGGGAGTGTGCAGGAGCTAAAGCTCATAAACCGGGGGGCTCAACATGTATTGATAGTCGAAGGAGAGGAACTCGTAGGAGCCAAGCAGAATAGGATTGTCAATGCCACTTTTCTGTTTGCAGGCAATTCAGAGGTAATTATCCCGGTCAGTTGCGTTGAGCAGGGCCGCTGGGACTACCGCTCCCATAAGTTCGAATCAGGCGGAAAACTGATGCAGTCGAGTCTGCGAGGTGAGCACAAAAGCGCTGTCATGGCCAGTTTGGCCTCTGGGGGTGGTTTTCAGTCGGACCAGGATATGATCTGGAATGGACTGGCCCAAAAGGCTCACCGCATGAATGTCTGCGCCCCGACTATGGCAATGGCTGACCTTTTCGAACAGCATGAAGACCGGTTTTCCAGCTATCTCAAGTCATTTTTTCTCGTGGACAACCAGGTCGGGGCAGTATTTGTTCTCAATGGCAAAGTAGCCGGGCTGGAGTGTTTCGGCTATCAGAGGACTTTTGCCGGATTCTTCGAAAAGCTCATCAAAAGCTACGTTCTGGATGCCCTGGACTGGCTTCAGGAGGGTCAAACCATCAAACCCCGTACCGAACCGGTTCGACGGTTCCTTGATGCAACAAAGAATGCAAAAAGGGAAACCTATCCTTCCATTGGACTGGGGAAGAATATAAGCATGCATGGCAGGACCATATCAGGCTCAGCTCTGGTCAACGGAGAGAAGGTCTTGCACCTGTCGGCCTTCAGGATCAGGAATCAAAGCAAAGGCGGCAAAGTTCCCTTTCACCGTTATTCAGCTCGAAGAAGGCAGAGGCAGTCGATTAAGATTGACTAAAATACCTAATCTGCTAAAGTATTCTCCATTATTGAATCACACGGTTTTTCTTTCTTATTGGAGTGTTATGAGAGGAGGAAGGCATGCGTGGCGATCAATTAGCCCGCCAGTGGCGGATAATACGAGCCGTCGAGGCCAGTCGCAACGGTCTGACCGTGACTGAGCTTGCAGAGATGGAAAATAAAGGCGTCCGCACCATCTATCGCGACCTGGTAGCGCTCATGGACGCGGGCTTCCCTCTGTACACGCAGAGGGAGGATCGGGCCAACCGCTGGGCCTTCATAGACACCTTCACGTTCAAACTGCCCCCGCCCTTCACACTGACCGAGCTGATGTCCCTGTACCTCTATCGCGACCTGGTTCGTGTCTTCAAGGGCACGGCCTTCTTCGATTCCCTGGAATCAGTGTTCAAGAAGATACGTTCCACTCTGCCGCCCAAAACTCTGTCTTTCCTGGAACGCATCCAATCCGCCTATCACGTCGGCATAAAACCTTACAGGGAATACGGCCAATTGCGTGAGATCCTTAACCAGATCAACGATGCGACTTTACATAACCGTCGTATCGAGATGATCTATCATCCTCTCCGGAGAAAGGAAGAAACCCTCCGCAAGGTGGATCCTTACAAGGTTTGGTTTTTCGATGGCACTATGTATCTGATCGGCCACTGCCACCTGCGGGGCGAGGTGCGCATGTTCGTCATGGATCGCATCAAGATGCTAAGAGTCACTGACGAGAAGTTTGACCCTCCAGAGGGATTCGATCTGGATGAGTTCATGCGCCACAGCTTCAAGGTCATGCACGATGAGCTTTACCCCGTTAAAGTAAGAATCTCACCGGAATGGGCCCGCTGGGCGGGGGAGAAGATCTGGCACGAAAGCCAGAAGGCAAGAAAGATGGAGGACGGAAGCCTGGAGCTGACCTTTCAGGTGGCCGGCCTGGATGAGATCAAACGGTGGGTTATGAGTTTGGGGCCGGAAGCCTATGTGATTGAGCCGGAGAAGCTCAGGGAAATGGTCAGGCGTGATTTGACTCGCACCCTGAGTCGGTACGAAGGCCGTGTCGATGTGAGATTGCCACGCTCCGGTATGTATGGGCGACGTGAGTCATCAAAATAGTGGTGGGAAGTGGACAGCGTCCCCGCGTCCCTGGATATGGTCCGGGCGGAAAGGCCGCTCATAAAGCGGCCAGGGTATTTTCCTCTTGCGGTCCGCCCTTAAAGACACCGCGAAAAATGGAACCAAAAAAATTTCCTCGAAGTTTTTTGATCTGGTTTGACAGGGTCAGGATATAAACAGGAATTGTGAAAGATTAATTTTATCCCGAGAAGGACGCCGTGCTTACAAATTTTTTTATCATTGACCTGGAGTTTGTCCTCCGATTTGAAAGACCCATGGCCATTGCTCCACTTGCCGCGGGGTCCATGCTGCGAGGCGCGTTCGGCACTCAGCTCCGCCGCATAGTGTGCCACGACGGCAGTGCGCGCTGCTGGGACTGCCGGGTGCGCCTGAGCTGCGCTTATGAGAAGATATTTTCGCCCCTCGTACCGCCGGAGGCTGACCGGCTGAGCAAACAGCGCGACCTGCCCCGCGGCTTCGTTCTGAAGCCCCCGCTGGAAGGTGGCGACTACGGCCCGGATCGGCCCTTCGCCTTCCGTATGATCCTGGTCGGGGAACTCATCCAGTGGCTGCCGTACATCATCGTGCCCTTCAGCGAATTGGGCCGCATTGGCATCGGCAGGGACCGGACCCCCTTTCAACTGGAGCGGATCGTGAGCCGCGGGCTGAATTCGGACAACGAGAGGCAGATGTATGAAGCGGCGGAAAACCTGGTGCGGGTCGGCGAGATGATCAGGATCGGTTTTGAAGACATGCGGTATAAGGCTCAATCCATGGACACGGGCGCCGTGAGCATCACGTTCCTGACGCCCACCATTCTCCGCTTCAACGCATCGGGCCTGCCGGGCCGGAGCAGTGTGCTGCGGGTTCCCGAGTTTCACGTACTGGTCAAGCGGCTGCGCGATCGAGTGAACCGACTGGCCACCGTTTACTGCGGCGGGGAGTTGGAGGTGGACCACCGGGCATTCGGACGGCGGGCAGAAGAAGTGCGGACCGCCTCGGTATCTGGCCGCTGGGTGGAGCGGACCAGGAAGACACGCAGCGGCAACCAGCAGGACCTGGGCGGCTTCGTGGGCGAAGTGACATTTGTAGGCGAAATCGACGAATTCCTGCCCCTGTTGCTTTTAGGCCAGTACGTACATGTGGGGAAGAATGCGCCGTTCGGGGGCGGGTGGTATGAGGTGGGGGTTAAGTTATACCAACATTAATCAAATAATAAGACAAAACAAAGAAGGGCAGAGACTTGATGCCACGGAAAATCAATTGTCCTAAAAATGGATGAGGAAATAACGACTAAGAATGAAGGAAATGAAGGAGGTGAAATTGAATGCTAAAATACACGGGGCATCCTTTTGTTGATGTAGGGGTGGCAACAATCACTGCGTTCGCTGGCAAACATGATCCGACACATCTAACCGACGCAGATATTAAAATGGTTGTTGATTACATTACCCGAGAGTACGTTAGGCAGCCGCTTAAGTCCTTTCTTACTGTAGCTTTCCCAAACTCCGGGTTTACCAATCCTGCTTTTGACAAAAAGCCTGAAAGCAAGTTGGAATATGCAAGACGGGTTTTGCGGAGTGTTGATGCTCCAAAAAGTAATGAATTGTGCGTTTTCACAGGTGATCCTGCTGTCAATGTAGTTTTCAAAGAAAAGGAAGATATACCACCTGGCCATGCATTTCGGCAGCACATCCCGCTACTTACCGGCGAAAATGTGATCAACTTCTTTCCGTACGGCAATTCTGGATTGCCCGTCTCGGGCAAGTCCCTTCTTGCCATTCAAGCACTTCCTTTAGGTTGTGCTAAGTGCGGCGGGCGTCTTCTTGCAGTTCACTCTGACAACAATGAACTTGTCTATCATTTTGCTTCAAATTTCTTGAGTGAAAATCGCAAAGCAGTCCAAATAGCGCAGATTTCAGGTAGCAAAAAAATGCCAGAAACACAGCTTTTACACCGTACTTTATTGATCGCTACCTTGCTCCAACGGGATATGCGTGAGGATAAACAACCCTTTTCACTCACTGCATATCGCTTTAGCAATAGCGGCCAAGGGGTTGGACTTGACATTTACTCCCTCCCCCTGGAGATCATTGGATTTTTGCAGGAAATGAATACTGCTGATTACAGCAATGAATGGAATGGTATTGTAAGCCGAGCATGGGAAGTGGAATCTACAAAGAAAAGAGTAAAGAAAGATGACACACATTTCCAACCGCGACGCAATTGGCTCTATGAGGATTTGTTTGATCTTCCTATTAACGCACCAATCTTTTTGCGCACATATTTTCTGCGACATGCGCTCCGCTATGCGCGCGCCGATTTGGGCGACCCACGAGGAGACTATTCTCTTTTGAATGAAGCCAATCTAGTTTCTTGGAAGATTACAGCGTGTTTCTTAAGGAGGATTATGCACATGGACAGGGAGCGTATTGAACAAATTCGTACAATGGGTGACAAACTTGCTGAGTATGTCAGCAAACAGAATGATCGTCGTTTCTTCCGAGACTTTTATACTGAACAGCGCTATGACTTCTTACGCACGACTCTCATCAAAGCTAACCTGGCTCATGTTAAGGCAGGTAACCCACCCATCATCACACTCGATTCATACATAGCTGTATTCGAAGAGGGCGAGGAACTTGCCCGCTCAGAGTGGAGACTGGCGCGTGATCTAGTACTGATCAGAGTGGTCGAGCGTCTCCATGAGCAGGGATGGTTGGGTAGAAACGTTGATGTCATTCAAGAATCCGCTGAGGGAGAATCCGAAACAGCCTGATTGTTGGCCAAAAATCATAAAGGAGGGTTAAGCCATGTCATTTGTAACAAGTTTGATACTCATCGATGCTCCTGCGTCAGCGCTGAATAATCTGGGAAATATCCCAGGTGCTCGAACTGACAATACTGTTGGTGTTAAACTCATTCGCACCAGGGATGGTGCCTATCCTTATGTCTCGGCCCAGGCTTTCCGCTACTGGCTGCGAACCACATTGCAAAATGGCGATTCTGGCTGGCAGGCAGCGCCTATCTACCGCGAGGAAAAGGTGGCATATACTGATGCGAACCCAATCCTCTGGTGGGACGATGACCTTTTTGGCTATATGCGGGCACCATCCAAAAAAACCTCTGCGCGAGAGAAGCGAGAGGTTGATGAGACACGTGCTGACGAGACCCAAACAACCGATACCGTCACGAGGGTTTCGCCATTCCGAGTCAGTACACTTGTTTCCATTGCTCCGGTTAACATTACTGAGGATTTTGGCACTATGTCGCGTCACGATGGAGATCCAGTTCCCCACGAGCACCAGTTCTACCGTACCACGCTAAAGGGCCTATTCTCTCTTGATCTGAAGGCATGCGGCACTTTTTCCTATCGCAGCAAGACCGGCTTCCGCAACCTGGATGATGTACGTAGCAAATTAGCGGTGCAAAAAGGGCTTAAGCACCTGAATGACGATAAATCTTATCGCCTCTCACATGACGAGCGCGTTCGGCGAATCAGTGCTTTATTTAAAGGGCTGGTCCACCTGGAAGGAGGTGCCAAGCTAGCTTTGCACTATACTGATGTTGCTCCAGCATTCGTTATCTTGGCAGTAACAAATGGCGGGAACCACATTTTTGGACATATCATCGGAGCCACAAGCAGGGGTCTTCCTGAGCTGAAGATTGATGCGCTTGCAGAATCGCTCTATGTTTTCAATGATGACATTGAGTCAAATATTTATATTGGCTGGATAAAAGGGTATATGGACGATGAGCGTATCAAGTTTGAGGCCGCTTTTAATGAGGGGGGACAATTGGCCGCTTTTTCCCAACAGATAAAAATGGGGCATCCGCGCGAAGTATTCAAAAATTTCATAACCGATCTTAACAAGCCTGAGAACGCAGATTGGATGGCATAGAAACGGGAATGAACATTTTTAATACCCAAAAGGAGGCCGTCATGCGCGTACTCAAAGTGGTGGCGGAAGGCTTAACCACGTCTTTTCGTTACCCACATTTTATGCAACAGATTCATCCCAGCTATCAGATGCCGCCTCCAGCGACCATCTATGGACACATATGCAGTGCGCTGGGAGAGTGGTTCGACCCGAAAGGGGTCAAGGTTTCCTATCACTTCACTCACCATGGCTATTTTAAGGACATTGAGCACATCATCGTGCTCAGTCCGACTAAAGGCAAATTACCAGGTACTAAAATGCCAAAAGTACTTGAGGGTAAAGTGAACCCGTTTGAGCGTGAAATCTTTTTTCAGCCCCGGCTAACGCTATACTTGAACCAGCTTGCATGGGAGCAGGCCTTTCGTAGTCCTCGATATGCAGTGACGCTCGGACGTTCGCAAGATCTGTTTACCTATACACATGTCGGAGTGATAGAACTGAAGCAGGCTTACTGTGCGTACTTCGAGCACACGCTTGTGCCTCATAAATGGACTCTTCAAACTATGAGTGGTGTTACGGTACTCATGCCTCGTTACTTGGACTACGGCCGGGGTCGAACGCCTGTGTTCACTAAGTATGTAGCCCTCAAAGAAAGAGTACATCTGCCGCGAGAAGACACCGTTCGCTTAAGTAACCTGTCATATGGCCCATTTTGGGTGGACCCAACCACACCCGAAGTGAAAGGGGAGTATATGGGACTGGCTTTCCTCAGCTTTATAGGAGACGATGATGATCGCTTGTCCTTGGCCTGAGTGGTTGGACAATGTGTGGGCAAAAAGCTCGGTACAGGGTTCAGGCAGTCAGCCTGAAAGTCTCGCCCACCATACACGGGCGGTGCTTGCCCGTCTGGCCGAGTTCATTCGCCTACGCCCCAATCTGCCTGAGGCAATCAGCGCGCCCCGCCTATGGCACATTCTCTTTTGGGCGGCTTTTTTGCACGACTTTGGCAAAGCTGCATGCGGCTTTCAGGCTCAGTTGCGAGGGGGAAAGAAGTGGCCCCACCGCCATGAAGTGCTCTCATTGGCCTTTGTGAACTGGATTTCCGATAGCCTGACACCCGATGAGCTACCATGGTTGGTTGCGGCCATCGTCTCTCACCACAAGGAGGCCGATGAAATTCGGAAACTCTACGCACCACCCGATGATCCCGGTGATGATCAGCTTATCAAGCGAGTGGCAGAAATTGATGAACCGACACTGTGCGGTCTGTGGCGTTGGCTAACCGAGTGCCCTCTTATGTGGATCGATGACCTGGGATTAGGTGAGGCAGGCATTTTGGCGCCTGCCCTGCCCAACCAGGATTGCGCAGTGGCTATCGTACAAAATCATGGAGTGAACAATATTCGTCATTGGCTTAAAGTTTATCGGCACTTTGTGCGACAAACAGAAATAAGAGAAGAAAAGTCGCTGATAATCGGGGCATTGACCATGCGGGGCTATCTTATTAACGCTGACCATAGTGCCTCGGCCCATGCAGGGTCATTGCCTCACGCCGAATTTGAAGCTAATACCATTTTGAAAAGCCTTGAACTGTCGAGTGATGAGCTCTTTGAGCACCAGACAACAGCAGGAATAACCGATGGCTCAGCATTACTGACTGCACCAACCGGGAGTGGCAAGACAGAGGCGGCTTTGCTCTGGGCATCACGACAGGCATCTGCCATTTCTGGCCTTCCGCGTCTGTTTTACACATTGCCCTACCAGGCCAGCATGAATGCGATGAAACTCCGTCTGGAACAGAGCTTCCCCCATATGGTCGGATTGCAGCATGGGCGCAGTCTTCTGACTCTCTACCGAATGATGCTGAATCGCGATTACAGCATGGAAGAGGCCGCACGTGAGGCCAAGTGGGTGCGCAATTTAGTCCAGCTTAATTACCCGCCAGTTCGTGTCTTCAGCCCATACCAGATGCTTAAGGGTATGTACCGGCTGAAAGGCTATGAGGCACTACTTGCTGACTATCACGGAGCAGCCTTTGTGTTTGATGAAATTCACGCCTATGAGGTGAAGCGATTGGCGCTTATTCTCAAGACCATCGAGTACCTCGCAAAAAACTTTGGCGCACACTTTATGGTCATGTCAGCCACGTTTCCGTCACTCATCAAGGGCTGGTTACACCAAGTGTTAGGCGATCCGGCGGAAATCACTGCCGATTATGCTTTGTTTGAGCAATTCATACGGCACATGCTGCTCTTACTCGATGGCGAACTTCTATCAGACGAAGGGCTGGATCGCATAGCAAATGACGCTAAAGCAGGCAAATCAGTATTGGTTGTATGCAACCTTGTTGACCGGGCACAGTCAGCCTATCGCAGACTACGTGAGCTACTCAAAGAAACGGGCATTCGCGTTGAACTGCTCCATGGTCGTTTCAACATGCGAGATCGGTCAGCCAAGGAAAAACTGGTACGGGATGCTGCCGGTTCCACAAGCAAACAACGTGGTGCCATTGTACTGGTAGCAACGCAGGTAGTAGAGGTCAGCCTGGACATTGACCTGGACACAATCTACACTGATCCGGCCCCTTTGGAAGCACTAGTGCAGCGATTCGGTCGGATAAACCGGAGAGGAAAACAGATCGATTTATCTGCAGTGCATGTTTATCGCCAGCCGGACGATGGTCAGAAGATCTACGATCAAGAGCTGGTCAAGCGCACTCTGGTGATGCTTGATCGTGAGAAAGATCAACCGATTAATGAGAACGCCATTGTTTGCTGGTTGGATGAGATATACAGCAGTGAGGTAGCAGAACGCTGGTGCTATGAGTATGCCCACGCGGCGTCCGAGTTTGAAGCGATCTGCATTAAGACTTTGCGCCCTTTTAAGGCAGACTACGGTTTGGAAGAGATGTTTTACAAGGCTTTCGATGGCATCGAAGTTTTACCTTTACAGCTTTACGATGAGTACATGGCGCGTAAAGAGGAAGATCCTATTCGGGCAGGCGAGCTTATTGTTCCCATAAGTTGGAAGCGTTACTATGCATTGAATAACGAGGGCCGAATATCACTTATGAATAGAGATACACCGCCCATTGTTTTTACTAGTTACAATCCCGAGATAGGTCTAAATTTCGATTCGCCAATCCAAAGAAAGTAAAAAGGTGGGCTGTGCCCACCATATATAACGGCGGTGATTATAAGCGCCTTGCAAGATGTCGGTGAGCACAGCCCACCCTACCCAATTTGCACATTTTTTCGTTTGGGCCTATGCCCCTGGAGTTAACTAAACATGCCCCTCCAACTCAGTCTCTTCGGTGAGGAGAACACGCTTTTTAATACGGGTGTGCAGCGGCTGCTGGAGATGGACTTTGCCGGGTGCGTGGAGACCCTCGGGCGCTATCAAAGGTTTTTCCCCGGAGGGCGGAATGTGGGCCGCGAGGTGGAAGCGGCGGCGTTCCTGGGGGAAAAGCTGGGACAGGTTGTCTGGACGAGCATTGATCCGGCGGAGGCGGAGAGACGCTATCGGGTCTGGCTGGAGTTTGAAGCGGCCTTCGGCTGGCCATGGAAAAGGGACTCCATTGAGGAGAGGCTCCAAGTGCGGTACTTCTCCATGCTCACCGACGGCCTGGCTGTGGGAGCGCATTCTGACATGACGGAGCTTCCCGGGGGCACTCCGGTGGGCCTCCTGTATTTGCTGGCCCGCAGGCCGGATGAAGCCATGGTCTCCCTGAAGGCCCTGATCGGGGCCGCGAAGGAGAATGCCAGGGCATGGGGCTACCTGGGAGACGTGCACTTCCTGCGAGGCGATGTGCGCCAGGCCAGAATCTGCTACCGGGAAGCCTTTGCCATGGCCCCCGGCCAGGTGGATGTGCGGCGGATTCTGGATAAAGAACTGAAAGAGCAACTGGAAGACCTGAGAGTGGATGAAGAACTGGATGGAAATTACCTGGATTGGTTCCCGGTTGTTGCCCGGCTGGACGGGATTTTTGAAAGCCGTTCCTTCAGAGACCTGGATGAACTGAACCGCTGGCTCAAGCACTACCGGGAGCTGCTTGAGGACCACAGAAAGCGGGAAGACAGGGCTTCCATCCCCGGGCTCTTCTATCATGCCATGGCGCTTTCCGACAATGCCGGCATGATAAAGTATGTCAAGAGAGTTGACCTGCCTGAAATCAGGCGGAAGATGAAGGAGTGGCAGCCGTATCTGTTTGCCCGGTATATGAAGATGCTGGAGTTGAAAAAATAGGCGACCCTGGGGCGCGTGATGAATCAGCCCCTGCATGGAGGTGCGGGATCATGGCTTCTGATGAAGCAACCACCGATAAGCCCCGGCGCATCCATCCGGAATACGAACCAGCAGCAAAGCGCCTGCATGTGCCTCCTGCCCAGATCAATCTCTTTACCGGCGAGGAGGAGCCGGTGCGGGTGCCTGTCGGGCCTGAGCTTGAGGAGGAAGAATTACACGTTGGGGAGGGGATTACACTTATCAAGAGCGGCGATACGTCCCAGCTTATCATATCCGGGTTCGGCGCCTTTATGGGAAAGACGGGGGAGCGGCTCACCGTGAAGGTGGGCAGAAAAGTTATTTACGAATTTCCCTTCTTCCGGCTGAGCGAGGTGAGCGTGATCTCCCGCGGGGTGACCCTCTCTTCGGACCTGCTCATGGAGCTCTGTCAGCGGGGCGTCCAGGTGAACTTTCTCCACGGCACCGGGAAGCCCTATGCAAAGATTACCTCACCCATGCTCAGCGCCGTGGTGAAGGCGCGTCGGGAGCAGATCGGGGCCATGGAAGATGAGAGGGGCGCCAGGTTCGCCGTGCTGGTTGTGGCCAACAAGATCGCCAACCAGGCGAAGCTTCTGAGATACTGCGGAAAATATCTGAAGACCTCGGATAGTGAAACCTATAAAAGGGTGGAGGGCATCGCCCGTGATCTGAAACACCTTGCCCATAAAGCCGGTCAAGTCTCAGGAGGGCGCACGGACGAGGTTCGCAACGTACTCATGGGCATCGAGGGGACTTCCGGGCGCCTGTATTGGGAGGGGGTGCAGGCAATTGTGGCCAGGAAGGTGGAGTTTTTCGGCCGGGTGCACCGCGGGGCCACCGACCGGGTGAACGCGCTGCTCAACTATGGCTATGGCATCCTTTACTCTCAGGTGTGGGGGGCGGTGATCACGGCGGGGTTGGAGCCGTTTGTGGGGTTTCTCCACGTGGATCGGCCGGGTAAGCCTTCTCTGGTTCTTGACCTCGTGGAGGAATTTCGCCAGCCGGTGGTGGACCGCACTGTTATATCGCACATAAACCTGGGGGAGCGCTTGGAAATGGAAGGCGGCCTGCTGAATGGGGACACACGAAAGCTCTTCAGCCAGAAGGTATTGGAGCGGCTGGAATCAAGGGAGTCTTATCAGGGAAAGAAATACCAGATTCGTTCCATCATACAAATACAGGCCCGGAACCTGGCCTCCTTCCTGAGGAGAGAGCGGGAATATCGGCCTTTCGGGTTCCGATGGTGATGTCTCCGGGCTGAATGCAGGGGGAATTGCCGGGTTATTTCCTGACGACGGATGGCGAAGGTGGCCAAAGAGCGAACGAAATCCACCCTCATGGGCATCAAGGGCATGTCACTCCACCTTCGCCCCCGGGAGATGATTGTGTATGTATTTTACGACATTGAGGAGGATAGGATCCGCACCCGGGTGGCCAATGCCTGCAAGGATTACGGATTGGAGCGCATCCAGTTCAGCGGTTTTCTGGGGATGCTCTCCAGAAATAAGAGGGAGGAGTTTTATCTGAGACTGACACGGACACTGGGCAAAAAAGCAGGCCGCATTCTGTTGCAGCCGGTCTGCGATAAGGATTTCAAAGACTCTCAGGAAATAATCAACATTGCAGAAGATGAAAATGCTACTGAGGGTGAGTGATCTCAAGCAGTATATTTATTGTCCCCGGATTGTCTATTACAGCTACCTCATGCCGGTGGAAAAAAAGGTTACCTATAAGATGGAACACGGCAAGGTGGCCGAGGCGGAAATAGCCACGATGGAAAAGAGAAGGAAGCTGAAGCCTTACGGCCTGGAGGAGGGAAAGCGTCGGTTCGACGTGTGGTTAAAGGCTGAAGTGGTCGGTCTTACCGGCAGGATTGACCTGCTCATAGAGACAGTGGATCGATGGTATCCTGTAGATTTTAAATACACGCAAAGGCCTGTCCAGAGGAACCACCTTTATCAGATCTGCGGCTATGCTCTGATGATTGAAGAATTGTTCAGGACTCGGGTGGACCGTGGGTTTGTCTATCTTATCCCCTTAAAGGATGTGGTCGTCTTTACCCTGAAGGATGACTTAAAGAAGGACTGTCGCAAGATGACGGCTGAAATACAGGAGATGATTGAAAAAGAGCTAATGCCGGAAGCGACAAGCCACAGAGTCAGGTGTGTGGAATGTGAATATCAGAACTACTGTCGGGATATTTGGTGAACACCATAAAAGATAAAAGGAAAGAATTTGAAGTGCCTGGCCCCACAAAGAGAAACTGAAAGTAAGAACAAAATCTTCTGTGTCCAGATGATGTTACGCAAAGGTACCGGGTTTTTGAACAAAAAATGGGTTTGCGTAATTTTGACTCTGCAGGATTCAAATTTTCGTAATTTTTTTAACCATTTCAATTGCGGTTGCATTGCACATCCCTATGAAGAGGGAACTGAAAGTTATTACATTAGCAGCTTGCGGATTGTCCCCTTTAGTTGCATTGCACATCCCTATGAAGAGGGAACTGAAAGTAATAAGCATTTCAAGCCCTTGCTTTGCGGCAGCATGTTGCATTGCACATCCCTATGAAGAGGGAACTGAAAGTTCTTTTGCTTTAAAACACAAGTGCAAGCTATAAATGTTGCATTGCACATCCCTATGAAGAGGGAACTGAAAGCTACTACATCCCACCATGCTCTTAATCCTGTTGAAGTTGCATTGCACATCCCTATGAAGAGGGAACTGAAAGGCAAACCTCCCGACAGTATAACCTCAACCGCTTCCAAGTTGCATTGCACATCCCTATGAAGAGGGAACTGAAAGCTTGACGAGTAGACTCTGCCATTGAATTGGGCAGAGGTTGCATTGCACATCCCTATGAAGAGGGAACTGAAAGCCATAAGCCGTCTCTTGAGGGTTCATACGTTTGAAGTTGCATTGCACATCCCTATGAAGAGGGAACTGAAAGAGAAACCTATTTCGGTTTTTGCCCCCCCATTGCTGTTGCATTGCACATCCCTATGAAGAGGGAACTGAAAGTGATAAATTAATGGAAGCATCAAGTGATATTGCCGAGGTTGCATTGCACATCCCTATGAAGAGGGAACTGAAAGAGGGTAATCTCCTTTGTGTCCCTAATATCTTTTCTGGTTGCATTGCACATCCCTATGAAGAGGGAACTGAAAGTAGGTTTGCCACCATTTCGTACACGTCCCGTGGAGTTGCATTGCACATCCCTATGAAGAGGGAACTGAAAGCTGAGGAACGCCTTCCTTCTTGAATTTTCTCAATAGAGTTGCATTGCACATCCCTATGAAGAGGGAACTGAAAGTAAGAGAGTCGTAAATGGGGACATGGCTGCGATTTATCAGTTGCATTGCACATCCCTATGAAGAGGGAACTGAAAGCTTTTACAAAGACACCCTCTGCGCCCTTCCGTAAGATCAGTTGCATTGCACATCCCTATGAAGAGGGAACTGAAAGGGAACTTCGGGATTATACATAATACACAATCCCTCGGTTGCATTGCACATCCCTATGAAGAGGGAACTGAAAGTCTGCGCCTTATTCTATGCAAAGTTGTAGTCATTGGTTGCATTGCACATCCCTATGAAGAGGGAACTGAAAGCCTGAATAAACCCCGCGGAACGTGGCGTAAGGCCATCGTTGCATTGCACATCCCTATGAAGAGGGAACTGAAAGGCAGCTCCGGGGCTTCGCTTTGCAGTAGCTCTAACGTTGCATTGCACATCCCTATGAAGAGGGAACTGAAAGCCAGATTGC
>JAFDED010000091.1 GCA_019310535.1 Deltaproteobacteria bacterium | reverse complement strand
AGCTTTTTCTTATTCTTTTTTCAAAGAGCTTTTTCAAAAAGCTAAAGTGTTACGATAATTTTAATATGAATTAATAGTCATGGGCCACCAGGGCGCCCGTGGGGCATACCTCGACGCATACGCCGCATCCCGTGCAGAGCAAGGGATCGATCTCTACTGCGGTCCTTTCAGCATTCATGGAGATTGCCGGGCATTCGAACCTTTCCACGCAATGGCCGCAGGCTGTGCAGTTTTCCGTCACCTCCATACGGAAAACCCGGCCAACCCCGCCGGCTCCCCGATCCATGATGCATGGTCGTCGAGCCACCACTACCGCCACACCGCCCTCGGTCGCCTCCTGGGCCTTCTTAAGTGCGTTTGTGAGGGACTCGAAGTCGTATGGGTCCACCACACGGATGAAACGTACACCGCAGCCACGGATGATGTCCTCCAGCGGCACGGGAACTGCAGGTGCACCGTTGGGGAGAAGTGCGCTGCCCGGTGTAGGCTGGTTGCCCGTCATTGCCGTGGTGCCGTTGTCCAGCACCACAAGGACGAAGCGCGCCTGGTGGTGTACCGCGTTTACCAGAGCCGGAATTCCGGAATGGTAAAACGTTGAATCGCCGATGGTGGCCGCAACGGGGGGAGCTTCGCCGCCCGCCATCTGGAAGGAAAGGGAGAAGCCCGCGGCGAGGCTCACCGCCGCTCCCATGCACAGTACCGTGTCCACTGCGCCGAGATTCAATCCCAGTGTGTAACAACCGATGTCGCTGGGGTAAATGGCCTTCGGAAACGTCTTTCTCAGGGCGTAAAAAACCGGCCTGTGAGGGCATCCAGGGCACAGCGTGGGGCGGCGTCCCCCGGCCCCCGCAGGAAAGGATCTGGCAGTCTCCATGCCCAGAAATCTGCCCACGGCCTGATGAACCACATCGGGTGTCAGCTCGCCTGCGTCGGGAATTAACCCATCGCGCCTTCCGCGGACCCCGCGGCGGGAAGCAACCTGCATCTCTATAACGGGATACGTTTCCTCGATGACCAGCACCTCGTCATAGGAATCCAGTACGCGGGCCATCGCCTCCGTGTTCAGTGGAAAGGGCATGCTTACCGGGATCAAATCCACATCGGCCTTCATCTCAACCAGACAGTCGGCCGCATGTGATAGGGCCGCGCCGGAAGCCAGGATGCACACTCGCTTCTTGTTACCTCTGAACTCGGGAAGAGGGGCATAAGAGGCTTTCGAAGCTATACGCGCGAGCTTCTCGTTCAATTCTTGGTGAAGCGTATAGCGATGGCGCGGCGTAGCCGCCCAGCGTTGGGGGTTACGCTCAAAGTTCAAGCTGAAATTTTTTGCAGGGTCGGGGTTTATCCACGCCCGAAGCGGATCACAGGGCACAGCCTGGCGCGCATGGCAGATGCGCGTGGTCGGGCGGATCATCACGGGTATCTCAAATTCCTCCGATAACCGGAAGGCAGTCCCTGTCATTTCCTTGGCCTCCCGTGGGGAGGAAGGATCCAGAACCGGCACCTTGGCCATCATGGCCGCCCAGCGACTATCCTGCTCGGTTTGCGAGCTGTGGGGGCCGGGATCATCGGCGGAAATAACTATAAACCCACCCCTGACGCCAGTGTAGGCCGAACTCATCAAGGGGTCCATGGCAACATTGAGTCCCACCTGCTTCATGCTCACCGCTGAACGGCCGCCGAGATAGCTGTGAGCCAGCGCTGTTTCGAAGGCCACCTTTTCGTTTATGGACCACTGGGAATGGTTGCTCAGTCCCTCGGTCTGCGTCATGTGCATAAACGCCGAGAGGATCTCGGAGGCGGGCGTGCCCGGATAGGCTGTGGCCATGCCGCAGCCGTTCTCCAAAAGCCCCCGGGCAATAGCTTCATTGCCCATTAAGATCTTTAATGATTGTTCAATATCCAATAGAATCGCCATGCCCTCTCGAGTCTCACCGCCCGCCCCCAGCCTCCATGCTTGAGATACAAAAAAGCCGCGGGTGCCACGAAACTGCCCACGGCTGGATTTTCATTTGAATTACGATCAGGTCGTCTCACTGGCGATGGGCAGACACCCCTCCTTAATTATTTGCAACCACCAACGCCAGTGACACAATCTCATCCTCACAAACCCCTGTACGCCTTCTTTCCTTCTTGGACCTTTGGACCGTAAACACCGCCCATGAAACCGCCTCCTTATCTAAAACCGTGCATGGAGGCATTTCAAATATATCATTACCAATTAACCTATAACTACCAGAGGTATTTTCCCCTTGTCAAGAGAAAAGTCAGCGTTTGCTGCTAGGGGGCACCGGTTTGATTCTTTCCTTCAGAATAGAATGATGCAACCCTTGAGATCGTGATCTTTTTCTGCTCATGGCGATGAGGCAGGAGCCGCTAATTCCGGACCGCCGCTCCGGGCGGCTGCCGGGATATGTCGATTAAAAATTATAACAAAATCAATGGTTACCGGATGGACATTCGTTATGAAAAAACACCTCTGGCGGTTCCCACTACAACTTTATTTCCATTTTGATTTTCACACCAAACGTCCAGAGTGAATTCTACTTCAGAGCTTTGCAGCTTTCTGGATTTGACCACTGCCTTGGGGATTAACGTATCGTCTTTGTCCACGATACCGATGAATGTAAGGCTCATCGTTCCGTAATTCAGCCAATCTTCTCCAAAAATATCAATCATGAGATCGGTAAGATATCCCTCAAACATCGCCCCGGAAGCTGCCCTGGTCTGTAATCCGCATTTTTGTGCGACCTCCAGATCTGTGTGGATATTTTTCGCCGGCCAGTTCGGGCCTCTGGGAAATCCGCCGGAGAAAAAATTTATTCTTTCCAGAGTGACCGTTCTGATTTTGCCGGCAAACTCTTGTCCTTCTTGAGTATCCCTTGTTATTAATGGCATTCTACTGCTCCTTCCCTCCTTTGTATGGTCCTCCCATATAGGTATCGGTGATCGTTCGGCGCAAGATCTTTACTCCATCTTCATCGACAATCAATGCCTCTTTTACCTGAAATGGTCTGCCTCTTTTCTCATAATAATCTATTACCTTCCACGTCACCCTTAATTTTTTGCCTACCCTGGCCGGATTGAGATACTCCACCTCTTCTTTAGCGTGAACAGCGCCCATACCTGGATCAAGTCTGAAGCTGGGGCTTCGTGTAACGTTGCTCTGGCCGATTAATAGGCCAGGGACGACTATCGGGGATCCACGTTCGGTTTCCTTTTCATACCTTGGGTAGTAGGCCTCAAGGGCCTCTATAAATTGTGCGTTCCATTCCGGCGTTACACGAAATTCAAGCGGTTCAAATTCTTCCCCCACCTTGTACAGATCAGCTCTCTTTTTTTCTGACATGTATTTTCCTCCTTTTGGCGCTTCGCGTTTGTGCTTAATTGACTGTTTCAAAGTTCAGAGGCATTATAAAGTAATAGAATTATACACTTTGATCAGCAACATGTGGAACCTGAATGCCATTAAGGTGTGGCCGATATTGAATCTCTTATTTCGGTCCAATGGTTAAGCAATAAGAATTTAATAAAAAAATTAAACAATTAAAGTTTTATTTGCTGACCTACCTAATAGGATAATCCTATAAAATCTTGATAACGAATGACGTTTTCCCGCACGTTTCGTATGTGCTCCCGGTTGAGAGCTTCGGCCCGATCTGGATTTTTTACCAGGATCGCCTTCAGAACCTTCCGGCGCTCAATCATCGAACGTTCCGCCCGATGAGGAAGAAGTACCGTACGGCGTGAGATCGTGTTGAATAAATTGAAAAACTTCATGGCAGCCTGAGATTGTGGTATTATTTCTTGGCAATGGTAATTTTACTGACTTATCATGCCAATTATCAGACAATTTATAAGACAATAATATGAACAGAAATAATTGTCAACTTGGTTTAAATTTTGGCAGTCAAATTCTCCTAATCGGTCGCACAACGGAGATGATCATCAGCGGCGGGTACAACGTCTTCCCAAGGAAGCGGAACTGGTCATCGATTCGTATCCTGGCGTAAAGGAATCAGCGATTATCGGAACCCCGGATACCGTGCAGGGTGAGGTGGTGTAGGTAGTCATCGCTCCTGAAAAAGGGATAAGTTTGAACCGGAAGGAGATATTGGAAACCTGCACCGAGAAGTTGGCCGGATTCAAAAAAACCCCGTAGAATTTTTTTGTTGACGAGTTGCCCAAGAATCCATATGGTAAAATGGAAAGGAATAAGCTGAGGAAGTTATATAGACAACCCTCGGGTGAGGATGTGGTGGGTCTATAATGTATCAATAAAGAGCATGGATGAGAAATTAGTCAAGAAGGAGGAAAAATCCATCTGCAAATCGCAAGGAGGCGGAAATATGCAATCGGCAATGATACCCTGGGGGGCCTGGCGCGGGAACAAGAATCTTTCCATGAACTTTCCGAAGAACTGGAAACTTCATGTGGCTTCAATGGCCGACGTAAAAGATATCAGTCGGGCTGATATCAAGCGTGCATTCGCCAATCCCATCGGCCATGAGACAATCCGTAAATTAGCCGAAGGGAAAAAAACGGCGGCCATCGCCGTGGACGATCTGACACGGCCGACCCAGGCGTACCGTTTTATGCCCTTCATTATTGATGAGCTGAAAAAAGGTGGGATAGGCGAAGATGGCATAATCATCCTGATGGCCATCGGCTGCCATCGTCCGCTGATGAAGATGGACCAGGAGAAGAAGCTGGGCAAGAAAGTAGCGAATCGCTTCCCGGTCATCAACCATCACCCTTATGAAAATATTGTGAATGTGGGCGCCACTTCCAGGGGGACCCCTGTTCAGATCAACCGCCACTTCATAGAGGCCGACCTGAAGATAGGCGTTGGCTTTATCACCCCGCATCCCTCGGCTGGTTTTGGAGGCGGCGGAAAGATTGTCATTCCGGGCCTCGGGAGCATAGACACCATCGAGAAGAACCACCGGCCCGCTTTTATGGAGAAAATAGGAGGCACCGGATTTTCTCAAGGATATGACTTGAACAAAAACGAACTTCGCCGTGACATGGAAGAAGGGGCCAGGATGGCTGGGTTGGACGTCATCGTGAACTCGGTGGGAACTTCCGACGGCCGCACCGCGGGGGTATTCATAGGCGACCTGGTCAAAGCGCATCGTGCAGCCGTGGAATTGGCCAGGAAGGTGTATATCACCGATGCTCCCTCGGAAGTGGATATCGGCATCTTCAACGCCTTTCCGGAGGATACGGAACTGGTTCAGGCCCAGAAAGCTCTCAACGTTTGGACCGGCAACATGAACCGACGCATCGTCAGAGAAGGGGGAAAAGTGGTTATCACCACGGCGAGCTCTGATGGATTGGGTTTCCACTCTTTAGCAGACCCGGGGATGCGCATGTATCGGCCGGCAGCTCACAGGAAGTCGGTGGCTGAAATTTTCAAAGGCCGCAAGGTCCTGATGTTTTCTCCCAATTGCTCTCCTTCGGACCTATACACGAGGTATCCCAGGAGCGTCATGATTCGGAACAAGTGGGAAGATATCCTGGAAGAATTGAAGGACGGTGATTCGGGCCAGACTGTGGCTATATTCCCCAATGGCTCTTTGCAGTTCACCCCGATTTGATGTATGGTCATCGTGTTGGGTCGGCCGCCTGGAGAGATAGTTCGCCATCAGCGATGCCGACCCGTCAGGAAGGCACAACGACGGTTGTTTCATGGCGGCTGGCATGGTTGTGGGTACATGATCTTCTACTCTTTATGAATTTGATGGTAATGATATCATGCTCTCATCGGACTATGTGCCCTAAGGTTTGAGCTCAGGAGAGTGGAAGGCCCCATTCGCTGCACTCACGCGGCTTTCCACTTTTTACCTCTTTCTAACTTTTTCTACCCATTCTTGTTGCCTGACCAAAAAAATACATTCGTTTATGCGTTTATGCCTTTTATTAAATCCTTTGGCCAAAATTTCATTGACAAGCGATGGTTAAAAGAATAAAGTTGCGTCATTCATAATAAATGGAAGTAATTCCATTTAAGTATTTTATTATCAATATGTTAGCTGCCTGGAAGAACATTTTGCGTTGGCTATGCGCGTGCTCACAAGGCGGAGAAGTAAGATTGTATGTTCGGAATCTGAAAATTCTTTATAAAACCTGTTGAGAATACACATCATAATTTGTTATGTACTATTAAGAACAGGAAGAGGGGTCCTTAACGTATCGTAGCCAAGTTTTCCCGAGGAATTATCGCAAAGGATTTATGCGGGAGGGGCGACAAACCAAAACGATTGAAAGGAGGAACAGCAATGGAAAAGGTCAAAAAACTTGGTATTGTGCTTTTGGTTTTTTCACTGGGGCTTTCTCTACAGTGGGCGTGGAGCCCTGTGGCAATGTCTCGGGAAATGACCATTAGAATGGGATGGTTCGGAGGTCCCAGGCCTTGGGTCATCGGTAAAGCCAAAGGGATGTTCGAGGATGGAATGGGCGCCAAGATCAAATGGCTGCAGTGGCCTTCAGGGGCTGCCGCCATTTCTGCACTGGGCGCAGGAGAGGTTGATATCACCCGTTTGGGATCCAGCCCGATGGTGGCGGCCATAGCCCGCGGTGTTGATATTTATCAAATCGCCATTGCAGGAGCGATAGCCAGAAGTGAGAGGTTGATCGCCAAAAAAGCCATCCCGAATATTCCCGCGCTGGAAGGCAAAAAAATCGGCTACCCTCCGGGCTCCACAGCACACTACACCCTTTTGGCCGCCCTCAAGGTCTACAAGGTAAATATTGCAAAGACCAAGCTCCTAAGCCTGAAGCCATCGGAAATGCTCGCCGCATGGAAGCGGGGCGATATCGATGCGGCCTACGTATGGGGGCCCTTTACCCATCAGATGGAAGCTGATGGAGGACATGAACTCCTGGCTACGAAAGAACTCAGAAAACACGGCTATTACACCTGGAACAATTACGTGGTGCGCAAAGAATTTGCCGACAAACATCCCGATTTGATTGTCAAGTTCCTGGAAATCTTCCAGGAAAATGTGAAAATGTACAAAAGCGACCCTGAAAAGTGGGCGAAATTTATTGCTGACTACCTCAATCAAAAGTACGAAGCCGCTGCGGATACCCTGGCCGGGTTGGAATATCCATCGTTTGAAGAGCAACTGACCACTAAATGGCTGGGCGACTCCAAGACCACGGAGCAGTCAAACATCACCAAAGCCATGATGGACGTCGGCCTTTTCCTAGTTGAACTGGGCGACCTGCGAAAACGGGATCTGCCAAAGAGCTTTGGAAAATATAACAATATGACCTTCATGGAGAAAGTGGCAAGACGGAAGTGATAATCGCGGGTGATGAAGGGGGTATTCCCCCCTTCATCATCTTTATCAGGTGTTTTCAGAAGAGAACGGTGTACGTTTTTCAGAAAATTTGTTGAAGGTGCCTTTTAACCCGGTAAATGCCGCGGAGCTGGCATTTTCGTGCTTCATGTAAACAGCCCGCGAATGATGGCTCGTAATGCGGATGTTATGGGGAACCAACATTGTTGAGTCGCATACGAAAAATCCTTTATTTCGAAGCAGGAAAAGAATTCATCGTCAGTTTCATTTCTATTTTGGCGACCATTTTTTTTTGGTTTTTGGCCACAAACCTGGGATGGATCAAGCCTCTCTTCTTGCCGTCCCCCCAGGAGATCGTGGAAACCGTCATCGAATTGGTGGAGGTAGGGTATCGACAGGTGCCCCTGCAGATGCACATCCTGGTGAGCCTGGCGCGAGCCCTTTTCGCTTTCGCCATGGCTGGCATCATCGGAATTCCTATCGGTCTGCTTATGGGATTTTTTCCCGTCATCAATGCCATCCTTGATCCTTTTGTCCAGTTTTTCAGGCCACTGCCCAAATTAGCCCTCATTCCTCTGGTTATTCTCTGGTTTGGAATCGGAGAGACCTCAAAGTTTGTCTTGATTTTCATGGCCACATTGCTCACTGTCATTGTCAGCGCGGCTGCAGCGGTAAAGGGCGTCCCTGAGAACCGAATGCGCGTGGCCAAGGCGCTTGGCGTGAATCAGTACCAGTTTTTTCGCTATGTGATATTTCCCAGCGTTCTGCCCGATCTGTTCACGGGGATGAGAGTTGGTGTGGGAATAGGATGGACAACATTGATAGCGGCGGAGATGATAGCCGCCACATCCGGGATTGGATGGATGGTGCTTAATGCCAGTGCCTACCTACGCACGGACGTGGTTTTACTGGGAATCGGCATTTTAGGGACAACGGGCTATCTGTTGGATATCGCGATCGTTATGGTCCAGAAAAAGGTGGTCCCCTGGATGGGAAAGGGATAAATCATCCGGACAAAGGAGTGAATGATATCCGTTGGAAAATGCCAAGTTTCAATTCATTAATGTAAGTAAGATATTCAGCGACAAGGACAAAAAGGTCCAGACCATTGCACTGGAACATTTCAACTTGGCCGCTAAAACAGGAGAATTTATCTGCCTTCTTGGATCGAGCGGATGTGGAAAATCCACGGCCCTCAATCTCATGGCGGGTTTTGATAAGCCCACCAGCGGGAAGGTACTTCTGGACGGCCATCCTATCGAAAAACCCGGGCTGGATCGAGGGGTTGTTCTGCAAGAACCCACACTGTTTCCGTGGCTGACGGTCACGGAGAACGTCACTTTTGGGCCTCGAATGAATAATGTATTCCCCCAAAAATATAAGGAGAACGCCAGAAGATACATTGATCTGGTGGGGCTCAAGGGGTTTGAGCATCACTATCCATATGAGCTCTCCGGAGGGATGAAACAGAGAGTGGCCATCGCCAGGGCATGGATCAATGAACCTTCCGTTCTTTTGATGGATGAGCCTTTCGGAGCTCTGGATGCTCAGACCCGCCTGATCATGCAGGAATTTTTGCTCAGGGTCTGGGATACATTAAAGACCACAGTCCTTTTTATAACCCACGACGTGGACGAGGCTATTTATCTGTCGGATCGGATTTTTGTCATGACCGCCAGGCCGGGGCGGATAAAAATGGAAGTTAAAATTCCATTTTCAAGGCCGAGAGATCCCGAGACGCTCATTTTTTCCAACGCGTTCGTTGAGATCAAACATAAAATCGTTCACGTTATCAAGGAAGAAACGCTGAAGACCATGCTTGAGGTGGAAAGGTAAAGCAGTATATTCATTTTGATCAAGTACGCTAAAAGCGATATTCGGTTGTTCACATACGCGGCCCGCTCTTGTGTGAGATTTTGGGACTTATTGCCTGATCATCTCATAATAATGATTATCTGATGGAGGATGTACGTACCGTTATGAATTCGCCCCGGACTCTTTATGAAAGAGGTGTCCGTGTCATCGAAGCCCGGATTGGTCTGATTTCCAACAATGGCCCGTTGCTGTCTCATCCTGGGTACTTCGACATGGAATGCCAGCGCAGAGATCCTCAGATCTGGAACCTGCACACCTCGTTCCCCGCAGTGGAGGGGGAGAAATTTGACGCAGAGATGGACAGTTATATGGCCGTGATCGATCATCCCGGGCCTCCCCCCTCCATCCTGCGTACAAATGACCGGCTCGTCTTCATGGGCGATGTCTCACGCCTGGAGGAGACCTGCCGCGACAGACGCTGGACTTTATTCGGCAATGCGGGCCTGTTTTACATGTGGACACTTTTGACCCTGGAGCGATGCCGTTCCATTTATTCTTTCCATGCCAGTACCGTTTACCGGGAAGACACCAACGAGTTGCTGGTCATGGTGGGAGGCCCGGGGGCGGGAAAAACAGTACTGATGCTTGAGGCGCTCATGCACCGTGGTTATCAGCTCTTTTCCACTGAGATGACGCATTTTCGAGTGCACGACGATGGGGTAACATTTTTCAAGGGATCCATGTTCGATAACATACGACCGGGCAGCTTGCTGGTGGATTTCCCCGACGTTCCGGCCCGTTTGGGGCTGAAGCTGCCGCACTTTGAAAACGTTTGGGGAACCAAGATAGCCGTTAATTTTGAAAAAGTGCAAACCCGTGCTGATCGCCTGGAGAATCCCCGTGTGATAATTTTGCTGCCTCGCATAGAAACCGGACGCCAGGACGTGACCATTGACCGGAAGGTTTCAGAAGGAAAGTTGCGGAAAGCCCTCTTCGACAACCTGGGGGAAAAGGCCAGCGCTCAGCTTCAACTGTATGACGGGCGGGTCTCCGTGGCACCTCTGGACACCCAGGCCCTTGCGCAGCGACGTTTGGAGGCAGCGTCTGCACTGTCGGGTCATCCCTGCATTCGTCAAGCCGTCTCAATTCTGTGCGGCCCTCAGCACTGCTGGAATTGGGCGGAATGAGATTCTTGACCGGATAACAATATGCAGGGGAGTCCGTCTGTCCAAAATGTCTGCTGAATGAGATGCGTTAAGAAAATTCGATTTGTCCCGTTATCCAGTCAAAATTGTTACTATCTTTTTCTTGGGAGTGGTCATGAAAAAAGCAAGCGGAAAATTTTCGAATCTTTTATGCGAAATGATGCGTGATCCTTTTCCTGGCCGAACCACGGCAAAGCCCAGACAGAAAGGTTGGACGTTCGTTATCGATCGCGGTATGGGCCTTCACGCACTGGAAGATATGATACAAACCGCGGGCGGTTACGTGGATGACGTGAAGATAGCTATGGGAACGCCTATGCTTTATGAAGAGGGCCTTCTCCGGGAAAAAATCCGCCTTCTCAGTGCCGCCCGGATTGAGGTTATGCCAGGCGGAACCATGACAGAGGTAGCCATTTGGCAGGGGACCATGGAGCACTATATGGATGCGATCAAGGAACTCGGGTTCACCGCCATCGAGATATCCGACGGGACCATCGATATGGACGACGATCTGCGCGCCCGTGCCATACTGGCGGCCAGGGAACGAGGATTTCGTGTGCTGTGTGAAGTGGGCAAAAAGTTCGCTGATATCCAGATCGCCCCGGAGGAAGCTGCCCGGGCAATCCGTCGCGACCTTGATCTGGGGGCATTTATGGTGGTGGTTGAGGCGAGGGAAAAGGGCAAGGACACCATTCTCTTCGGCTCGGAAGGCGATGTACGAGAAGATGTGCTAACGGAATTGGTACGCAAAGTGGGCGGCGTGGAAAAAATCCTCTGGGAAGCTCCCACCAAGGATCAGCAAGCCCATCTGATCGCCGCCTTTGGCCCTGATGTGAACCTGGGTAACATTCTTGTTGAAGATGTGCTCTTCCTGGAGGCACTGCGACGCGGGCTTCGGGGCGATACGTTGCGGCTGGCCATAGAAGCCGAATCCTAGGGAATGGACCTTTCATCGCCCCCTCTCACTCAAATCCCAATCGATCAATTTCAGCGCTGCTTCAGGATCCGGTCGCTTGTGAAGAGTATCTCTTTCCACTCCGCTGGCCGGCAATGTTTTTCATTATGTATTTGAATTGGAGCAAGTATGGAGTATCAGGCGGGATCAACCCTTTGTATCAGTCATGGAACGCTCATAGACGGTACAGCCAGCCCTCCGGTCGGGGACGCCGCGGTTCTCATCAAAGGGGAGCGTATTGAACGGGTGGGAACCGTCCATGACATCCATGCTCCTGAGGAATGCACAACAATCAACGCCCGGGGGATGACCGTCATGCCCGGACTTATCGATGTGCATGTTCATCTCAACACTCCGGTAGTCAGAGATGGGCGGAACCTCCAGCTTGAGATTCTGAAAACACCACCCACACTGGCTGCTTTTTATTCTTTCTGGAACGGCATGGAAGCCATGCGGGCCGGTTTCACCACTCTCCGGGATATGGGAGGCTATGGGACCCGCAACAGCGAGGAGAGCGTCTCACTGCGGCGCGCCATTGATATGGGGCTTGTGCCGGGCCCCAGGATTCTGTCTGCAGGAGCTGTTTTAGCTACTGCCGGGCACGTCGATTTAGGGTTCGTCAGCCGCGCCACTCCGTGGGTCCCCTCGGCTCAGGACTGCGTGGATGGGGTCTGGGAAGTTCGCAAACGAGTTCGATCTTTGATCCGCGAAGATGTCAACCTCATAAAGGTTTTTGCCTCCGGGTGGGGAGGGGAAGTGGAGGAACCGTGGTGGAGAAATTTCACACAGGAAGAGTTGGAGGCCATTGTGGATGAGGCACACGCCCACGGGCTCAAGGTAGCTGCCCATGCCGCTTCCCCGGAGACGGTCAAACTTTCTTTACGGGCCGGCGTTGACACCATCGAACACCTCGTAGATATCGATGACGAATGCCTGGATCTTTTCTCCCAGAAGGGCGCTTACCTGGTGCCAACCCTGGGATTGTTTTCTGAGAAGGCGCTTGAGCGGAGAGGGCGCCACCAGCCCCCGGAGGCCGTCCAGGCGGTCCGAAAGGGGCGAAAAACTGCATGGAAGGCGTTCCGGCGATGCCTTCAGAAAGGCGTCCGCATGGCAAACGGCAGCGATACGTACCGGACCCTTGTTCATGGAGAAAATGCTGATGAGCTGGTGGCCATGCACCGGGCCGGCATGTCTTGCATGGAAGTCCTTGTGGCTGCGACACGGAATGCCGCAGAGGCCTGCGGACTTGCAAAGGAACTGGGCACCATAGAGCCTGGCAAACTGGCGGACATTCTGGTGGTTGAGGGAGACCCCCTGACGGATGTGGGACTTCTTCAGGACCGGAGCAATATCCGTAAGGTCATCAAGGGCGGAGAGGTAGTTGTGGAACGCTGAAGAAGGCTTTACCCGACAGCAAGTTGCCTCAAATGGTCTTATATTCACGGCTGGAAGAGAGGGGTATTATTTGCAACTTTATTTTTCGTGAGGAACGGCTAACGAAAGGGGAAAAACCGCTTCCCTTTGTATCTCTGGAGAGATTTGAAAATGAATGTGCTGAACAAGTTGGCCCGTTGGGCTGGTGAGATGTCTTTCGAGGCCCTTTCGCCGTCTGCCGTCGAGAAGGCCAAAGAATGCATCATGGACGTCTGCGGCGTTACTCTGGCGGGGTCCGGCCATCCGGCTGCCAAAATAGTCCGAGAATGTTTGATGCAATCCTCGGATGGAGGGCCGTGCAGGGTCATCGGCACCGAATACAGAGCGAAGGCCCCCTCAGCGGCCCTTGCCAATGCCTTCGCCGCGCACGTGTGGGACTTCGACGACACCTGTTATGCCGGCATCGTCCATCCCAGTGCCGTACTTTTCCCCACGGTGCTGGCCCTTGGAGAAGAAGGGAACGCGACCGGGAAGGATATCCTCCTGGCGTTTATCGTGGGACTCGAGATCCAGGGGAAAGTTGGTGAGGCTGTCAGTCCGTACCTTTTTTTGAAGGGATGGTTCACCACAGGTGTCCTGGGCGTGATAGGCGCTGCAGCGGCCTCAGCCAAGATATTTCAGATCCCCATCGCAGAAGTTCAAAACGCCATCGGGCTGGCCCTGAGCCAGACCGGGGGCATGAGGCAGCACAATGGCACCCCTGCCAAACCATACTCCGCCGCTCTGGCCGCTGAAAACGGGCTCCTCTCCGCACAAATTGCCCGGAAAGGCCTCTCAGCATCCCCGGATATCCTGGAAGGGCAATATGGATTTTTCCACCTGTACTGTGATGACCAGTATGACGACAGCGTCTTCGACAAGCTGGGAGATCCCCTGGTTATCCTTTCGCCGGGCCTGTCATTTAAACCCCATCCCAGTTGTTCAGGCACCCATGCCGCCATGGATGCGGTAATTGCTTTGGCCTCCGAAAACAGGTTGACATGGCAGCAGGTGAATCGGATCCATTGTCGGACTACACCAATTGCTGTCAAAAGCCTGCCTTACAATGATCCGGCAAACCCTGAGCAGGCTCAGTTCAGCATGCCTTTCTCCCTCGCCTGTGTGCTCAAGGATGGGAAGCTTGAGCTTTCACACCTCCGCGAGCAGAAATTTCGTGATCCAGTCATCAGGGAAATCATGGGAAAGGTGGTCATCGAGGCTGTTGAGACCTTTGACCTGGGAGGGACTTCGTCCGCCGAGTGTCCAGAAGGATCTGAGGTTGCCATTGAGACAGTGGATGGCAGAACGCTTCACAAATTCGTCGGTCATCCCAGGGGATCGCCTTGTAATCCATTCAGTAAAGAAGAACAGAGGCTCAAATTTACTTCCTGCGCAAAAGGTGTCATTGATGACCATAAAATCAACCGCTGCATGGAACTAATCGAAAAGCTCGAATTCCTGGAGGATGTTCACATTCTCTCTCATTGCCTGGTTCCTTAATCCTCTCTTTGGTCTTTTGACGATACATATCATCGAGCATCCTCGCCGGGCGTACTGCCCCGAATCGATTCATTCGCGAACGAGCTGCCCCGTGAGAAGCCTTGGGGAGGGAATCACTCCACCCCTGCATATCCGTGTCTTTATACAGAACTTCCCCTAACAAAAGATATAATTATTGAGTATAACCAGTTGATATAATGGGTGAAACTAAATTTATTCATTTATATTATGTAGCCATGTATAATAAATAGATTACTTGACATTATGGAATTATTATTGTTATATTATGGTCATGTATATTGACACGGTACCGAACAGAATGTCACGACCCTGCATTCTTTTGCGCGAGTCTTACCGAGAAGGGGGTAAAATCCGCAAAAAAACCCTTGCCAATCTCACCAGGTGGCCGCCGGAACTTGTGCAGGGGTTACGTACGCTGTTGCGCGGGGGGAGCGCTATAGAAAAGTTTGAAGAGAGCTTTACAATCGTGCGGAGTCGTCCACACGGTCATGTGGCTGCTGTGCTTGGCACGCTGCGTCGGTTGAGGCTTGAGCGTGTGATTTCAGCGAAAGCTTGCCGAGAGCGCAATTTGGTTGTTGCGATGATTGTGGCACGGATCATTGATTCAGGATCGAAGCTGGCGATGGCGCGTGGTCTTGGCGAGGAGACCCTGTTAACCTCCCTGGGTGAGGTTTTGGGTTTAGAATCGGCGTATGAAGATGATCTTTATGGGGCGATGGATTGGCTTTTGGAACGTCAGGCACGGATTGAGAGGAAATTGGCCAGGCGCCATTTGGCGCAAGAGACATTGGTGCTCTATGATGTGAGCTCCACATATTTTGAAGCGTGTGAGTGTCCGTTAGCCCGAAGGGGGCTTTCTCGGGATGGGAAGAAGGGGAAGTTACCGATTATCTTCGGCCTGTTGTGTGATACCGAGGGATGCCCTGTGGCTGTGGAAGTATTTGATGGCGATACGGGTGATCCAAGCACTTTGGCCTCGCAGATCAAGAGCGTGCGTGAGCGTTTTGGTCTTATGCGTGTTGTGCTGGTTGGAGATCGGGGGATGATCACCGAAGCTCGTATCCGGGAAGAGCTCAAGGGGACTGATGGGGTAGACTGGATCACCGCGCTCAGAGCCCCCCAGATCCGTAAACTGGTGTCTACCGGTTCGCTTCAGTTGTCCCTCTTTGATGAGAAGGATTTGGCTGAAATAACAGACCCTGCCTATCCGGGGGAGCGGTTGGTGGCATGTCGAAACCCATTTTTGGCTCGGCAGAGGGCACAAAAGCGCGAAGAGCTCCTTGAGGCCACCGAACGTGAATTGGAAAAGATCTCAGAGGCCACACAAAGGAAAAAACGCAGGCTCAAGGGTAAGGAGAAAATTGGCATGAGGGTGGGAAAGGTCCTCGGTCGTTTCAAGGCGGCCAAACATTTCCGCATTACCATCACC
>JAFDED010000174.1 GCA_019310535.1 Deltaproteobacteria bacterium | reverse complement strand
GATGGAGATTGACCAGGCGCTCCGTGCCGCCGGGGTGGACACGGTCTTCCTGCGCGAGGGCGTGGACACCTCGACGCCGACGGGCGAGCTGTTTCGGAACATCATGGCGTCGCTCGCGGAGTTCGAGGGCCGGGTGATCTACGAGCGGCTGTCCAAGGGCAAGCGCAGGAAGGCGAGCGAGGGCGGCTACACGGGCGGCTGGTTGCCGTATGGCTATCGGCGGGCCGAGGACGGGAGCGTCCAGGTCGTGTCCGAGGAGGCCGAGGTTGTGAGGCGCATCTTCGCCTGGGCCGCCGAAGGCAAGAACCTGCCCTGGATCGCCAGACGCCTCCAGGCCGACAATGTCCCCACCAAGCTTGGCGGCAAGTGGCGGCCCTCAACACTCCGAGGCATGCTCAACAACCCCTTCTACACCGGCCACATCAACCTCAACGGCCAACTTATCCCCGCCCAACACGAGGCCATCATCTCGTATATGCTGTTTGACAGATACCTCCACTAATTTAGGCAGAGACAAATCAGTCGCGGAGGAAGTCCTACAGTTGGTGAAGAGGTTCACCTTCCCATTGCCAGTACACATTGTTCAATCTTTCAGGCGGACGAGAGACTCAATAGTTGGCCTTACAAGGGGGTATATTCGTAGATCTTTGAGAATTAGCGTATATTTTCAGAGTCCTCCTCGCAACCACATAGACATTCTTTAAGCACAGAACAACTTGAACAGGGATCGCCACCAAAGAGCGTGACACTTTCAACGGAGGGCAACCTTATTGCTGAACTTTAGGGCAACTCGTCTTCCGGCAATTTACTCTTCAGTGCTGATGTCCTTCTGCCATCCATTTTTATCTCGTTTTATTTAACAACTAGGTTGCAGGCGGGGTACCCACCCGACGTTTCGAACTCCCCTCCGGTAGGTAACCCAGCGAAGGCCGGTGCCGCGACCGGCGGCCCGGCGTAACGCTAACCACCAGACGGCGGGACGGCCGCGAAGCGGAGACCGTTGACCTTGTCGAAATGCTTGATCACGAGGCCGATGGGGAAGATGAGCGCAAGGAGCCAGTCCGGTGCCTTGCCGAGCAAGTCCTGGAACCAGGAGAACGCATCCTTGACTGCCGCGCTCACCACGTCCCAGTGCTTGATGAGAAGGATTACTCCTGCTACGAGCGCCGCTACTCCGACGATGATGAGGCCGATTGGGTTTGCGCTCATGGCTGCGTTCCAGAGCCATTGCGCTGCGGCCGCGGCCTTGGAAGCCGCCACGCTCGCCCAGGTCGCCACGGTCCCGGCTACCACGGACGCGGCATGAGCGACCTTGATGGCGATGTCCTTGATGGTTGCCGCGGTCCAGGCAACAGCAGCTTTCACTCCGGCCCACATGGAGGTGATCATTCCCTTGAGCGCTTTGCCCACGTCCATTGTCATGATCGAGTGGAGCTTGCCAGCCCGTGACCTAAGTCAATGAGAGATAGGTCCGAGGGTAGAAGGGGTTGGAAGGAAGGTCATAGTCTGACTCATACTCCGTCATCTCATTCACCCTGTTATACCTTGCGCTTGTTAATTTTTTTAGCCGTTCCTCCCAATAGTCGCAGACCATTAAAAATGACAAGAAGGGAAGCTCCCATATCTGCGGCGATAGCCATCCATAAAGTAGCTATTCCGGCCATTGCGAGTCCCATAAATACTAACTTAAGTCCCAAGGCAAACCATATGTTTTGCTTAATCACTCGCATTGTCCGGCGAGAATGCCGGATAAGCCACGGTATTTTCGACAGATCGTCGGACATCAGTGCTATGTCGGCTGTCTCGATGGCAGCATCCGTCCCCGCCGATCCCATAGCAATTCCTAGCGTCGCCGTCGCCATAGCCGGAGCGTCATTTACTCCATCGCCCACCATAGCCACATGATCCAATTCTTTCACCAGCAATTCCACAATATTGACTTTATCTTCCGGAAGCAGTTCGGCCCTAAAGTCATCTACCCCCGTGGACTCGGCTACGGCACGGGCTGTTCCTTCATTATCACCTGTAAGCATCACGATCCGTTTAACACCGATGTCTTTCAATGCTCTGACAGTGGAAGCTGCCTGGTCTCTCACACCGTCGGCGATGCTGATAAGACCGCAAACATGGTTATCGTTTCCCACGGCGACAACAGAATGACCAGCTTTTTCTAATTCCAAAGCTTTGTAATGAACCTCGGTGGTTTCCTGCCCTTTTTCTTCCATAAGCCGGTGGCTGCCGATCCAGAAGGTTCTACCTTCAATAGTTGCCACGGCCCCCTTACCCTTCATGGCTTGAAAATCGGATGCGGATGCAAACTTTACGCCCTCTGCTTCCGCTTTGCGAAGAATGGCTCTTGCCAATGGATGCTCGCTGTTCACCTCCAATGCAGCGGCTTTTGCCAGAAGCTCCTGGTCAGTGTGTCCATTGAGAGGCACAACCGCCTGAACCTCAGGACAACCCCGGGTGAGCGTACCGGTCTTGTCGAGAGCAATTGCTTCCAATTCAGCGGGTGCTTCCAGATAAACACCTCCTTTAATAAGAATACCGTTGCGGGAAGCCGATGTAAGTCCTGATACGATGCTGACCGGAGTGGAAATCACCAGAGCACAGGGGCAGGCAATCACCAGAAGCACTAAAGCACGGTACACCCACGTTATCCAGGGGTCGCTTAATATCAATGGAGGAATGATGGCAACTACAATGGCGAGCACAATCATGGTTGGCGTATAGTAACGAGCGAATTTCTCGACCCATTGCTCGCTCGGAGCCCGGCGGGACTGGGACTCCTCCACCATGCGGATAATCTGGGCCAGAGTAGTGTCGATGGCCGATTTTGAAACTTTGAACTCGAACGCTCCCTCATCATTGATGGTTCCTGCGAAAACCTCATCTCCAGCCTCTTTCGGAACTGAAATCGACTCGCCGGTGATAGGGGCTTGGTTTACCGACGTAATGCCTTTTGTGACAATTCCGTCCAAGGGAATTTTTTCCCCAGGCCGCACCAATGCTGTGACACCCACCGGTACGTCCTCTACCGGTTTCTCCTCGATGTCACCGTCCGTTGGGCATATGTAACGTGCCGTTGTCGGCGCAAGGTCTAGTAAAGCTCCAACGGCCTTGCGCGCCCGCCCGACAGACCACGATTCAAGTAAAAGCGCCACAGCAAACAGGAAGGTTACCGCCCCGGCCTCAAACCATTCACCAATGATCATCGCCCCGCAGACTGCAATAATCATCAGAAGGTTCATATCAGCCCTTAGATCCCTTGCAGATGCAAAAGCTTTAGGAAAGATAAACCAGCCTGAAATGGCAACTGAACCAACATAGAGGAGTATTGATACGAGCGGTAAGGTGCGCTCTCCGCCCACATCACCTGCAACGAAGGCATCGACAATACCACCGTGGAGGATAGCATGGGCAGAGAATCCCGCCACCAAAAGGGAACCGCCTATAATGCACATAACCATGCGGCCATTGCGTTGCCAAAAGCCCTCATCTTCTGCCATTGCCTCAGCGTCTTCCCAGCACAAAGCTTCAAGGCTGGCTTTGCTTGCGGCAGAAATGATGTCTTCCGCATTGACCGTATCCGGCTCAAATGTAACCGTCATTTTACAATTTAAAAGATCAAAATCGAGGTTGCTGACACCGGGAAGGCGTCCCACAGTGTCACGTAGAGCAGCTACCTCCTCGGCACAGTCCATGCCCTTTATTTTGTAATGCTCTTTCTCAGCCATTCGAATTTCCCTTTCCGTTCAAATGTAATATTTGTGGGAACCCGCCGTCTAAACTATTATAGTTGAGGTCCCATTGCTCATTGTCTATCAGGCCCGCTATGGCATCCATTGGATCCTACCTTCGTGAGTTTTATAAGCTCACCAATCACTTCGCCTTCGAGTTCTTCTCCGGATTCATTAGCGTCATTATCTTTGTCATCAGGCATCATGATTACCTTTCATTTGCTAAATGATATTTCTATTCAAGTGAGCTGATAGCCTTTTCAAGTCTCAACTTTACCTCCCCTGCGACTTCTTTGATGTCCAGGTTATCAACTATAGTCATAACTGCGACTGTCAAGTTTTTTCATTACTGAGACAAATCCTGGCAAAAATCATTTGCGGTTCGGGGTTGATGGTTGGCCCCCCCCGGGGTCGGGACCTGGTCCGGGCGGGACGCCTTTCTTCT
>JAFDED010000173.1 GCA_019310535.1 Deltaproteobacteria bacterium | reverse complement strand
TCCATAGCTGGCGAAAACAACATCTCTCAAGACCGTCCAGTTCAAATAATCTTTCACTTCGACCGTCACTCCGTCGAAACGTCCTTTGTAGAATCCGTAGTTGATCTCCGTAAGTTGTGCATCGCCAATAGCGAGCTTCTCTCCCTCCCGTTGATAAAACTTATTATCTCCGCTATCTTCGACCAGAACCATCCCGGGGGCATCGGCAATGTTCGTGCCCCACTTCAGACCCCGGAAGCCCTGCCATTTCTCGTCTATGGGCGGGCCCTTTTTCGCTGGGTTCGGCTTCTTATATGCAGCGACCTCCGCCACAACGCGGCTGTACTTGTCCCTGGCGTAAAACGTCAACTGCACCTTGGAGCCAGGAGGGAATTGACGCATGAGTTTGAGCCGGGCTTCCTTTCGGCCTGGCTCGTCGAGTTCAGCGGCGTTTACGTGGCGGAGTCGGACGCGCTCTCTCTGTCCGTCGAGGAGGACGATGAGAGTGTCGCCATCTATGATCTTGAGCACAGTCGCCACGCGCGTCCGCCCCGCCCTGCCAAGCTCCCGGACAATCTCGAATTGGGCGGAGATGTCCTTCGCCCATTTCGCGCCATCCCAGCCGACGGACTGCCAGGGCGATTTGCCTGTCGAGAGCCTCGTGGCCGAAAGGGGGGTCTCGCGGGCGGACGCGGCGACGCAGAATAAGGCGACAATTGGAATGAGCAGGAGTTTGCTTCTCATCTTCGTTCCCTCCAGAAAACAGGCAGCAAGTATCGCCCATCCCTCGATGTGGCACCTTCAGACTACGCCTTTTTCTGCTCAACCTGGGCGTTAAGAGATTCGATGCCACTGACGATCTGCGCGAGCCGCTCGAAATGTATCTTGAGGCACACGGCGAGTACGAGAAGGATGATAGGCCCAACTATGCCGCCAATCACGAGCGATGCAATGACGAAAGGTGCCGCCTCGTTGCCGGCAGCGAAAAGCACGCTTACGAAGCCGGTCAGGAGACAGAAGGCGGCGAGCCATTCGAGCAGCGTCACGATCCAGGCCGTCGGCTGCGTCAAGAGCTCAATCTCATTGGCGGCTTCCTGATCGACACCTTTGGCGAGCTTCCTCAGCTCCGCAGCCTTATATTGTTGGGCATATCCTGTCTCGCCAGTCTCATCTCGGATCTTCTGTTCCTCGCGGCAGGCGCCGCAGACGACACGCTCGTTGAGCAGAAACGCCGTTTCGTGCGGCTGGATGAGCTTACCGCAAATTTCCCATTTCTCCACTGACGGCATGATCCCTCCTCCCGCTCTTCGCGCCCCTGCTTGTAGGAAGTGTATCTCACGCCCCGGCGGGAGTCAATAAGCCTGGCTGCGTGTGAAGACGCACAGGCAGGC
This sequence comes from Deltaproteobacteria bacterium, assembly GCA_019310535.1. GTDB lineage: Bacteria > Desulfobacterota > JAFDED01 > JAFDED01 > JAFDED01 > JAFDED01. The sequence goes on along the minus strand of JAFDED010000173.1, from coordinate 2,818 downwards.
AGGAATTGCGCTCAGAATTTCACGCCCCAGACCTTCATCATCCGGCGAATTTCCGAGCGGTTGTGCAACTCGGGCGCATGCGCCGGATTCAGTGAGACGAGCATGATGGCCGTGTCCTCAGTGACGAGATGGAAGCCATTATTCACTGGAAGAGGCGGAAGACTGACCCGCCTTTGCCCGGCGGACAATTTTGGCAATCCGGTCAGGCGCTCTTATGCCTTTGAAGACAACCTCTACCCCCGCATGTCCGGCTGAAGCTATACCGACGTTCCCGATGCCCACCAGCCGCTCGATGACGCCGTACTTAACCGTGACATTCCGAATATCTCGACAATCGACTTCGGAGTAGCTCTTGCCAATAATGCCACGCTTACAACTTACCCTGTGGCTTGATATCGTGTATTTGACATAATTACGGTCCAGTAGTGCCCAGACGATCAGTATCAAGCCAACACCAGAAATCGGCAGCAATATCATTCCCAACGCGAAGAATATCATTCCTGACGCGAAGAATATCATTCCCAACGCGAAGACAGCGAGATAATCCCAGTACGAAGGAGAGCCCCGCCACAAAAGCTCTTCCGGCCCCGCTCTCCGCTCTTCTCGTGCGGCAGACGCAGTTTGGGGCATTGCACTGTCAACGGACCGTCCGGTCTCAAGATTCATGCGGCAAAACCGGCAGATGACGGCTGAAGCCTTGATAGTCTCACCACAATAGGGACAAGTCTTCTCGGTAAGTGATGGCCGGGGTTTTTCTGCCTGCGCGCGAGAACGTTCTTCCGCTTGCTCTGGCACTGGAACTACCGCACTGCACCTCGGACATCTCCCGAGCTGGCCCGCTTTATTCTCTTCTGCTCTGATACGGGCTCCGCATTCTGGACAGCTAAAACTGATCTTGGCCATTTTGTATCCTCCCCTCTGCGCATAGCCACCCTACACCTTTGCGCCGCCATCGCGATCTTCCCTCATCAGAATTTCACGCCCCAGACCTTCATCATTCTACGAATCTCGGAGCGCTTACGCAACTCGGGGGCGCGCTTTCGAACATTATAAGAAGCGGCATGGTTGAAACAGATATGGCATAACTGCGTGACTCCCCAGGATCACCGTGGCGCCCGTTTGGCAGTCAGACATATGGCAACCAAGACACCAAGCATATTGGTGAGCCACTCCTCAAACATCCTGCTGACGTCCGGAGCGCCACTCCTAGCGTGCACTGCTTCGTGTAACAGAGTGCCAGCGTAGCTCTGCAGGCTCTGCAGCTGATCGCGCTTTATTATGATTCTATCGGCTTCGCAGATCCCGGCTGCTTCCCGGTACGTCGCTGTGTCCAGCCTCATGGTCTCCGAGATCTTGACCTCATTGATTCCAGCCGGCAATCCACCTGCCAAGGCGAGAATGTCGTCAGTCATCCTGAAAACAGCCCGCTCCTGGGCTGTCATGTTGCGTTCGTGCACGAATCTGAACTGGAAGCTTTCGTTCCATTCTCTCTGGAACTCCTGCAAGTCTCTGACAGGGCGCCCCAACGGATCCTGCAATCCCCTGATGTCATCCTGCAAGGTCTGAGGCACGGGGATGATCTCGTAGCCATCGGCCCTCGCTTTGTCGACGAGGTCCGGAGCGGTGGCAAGTTCCATGGGTGTGGAAAAGACCACGTCAGCTCGCGCGTTGAGGAGCCTGCACGCGTGGACGGCAACATCCTTCCATTTCAGCTCGTCGTGCTGCGTTCCCTCTTGATAACCTTTCAGGTCCTCGACGATTGCTCTTGCCACAGCCTCGCGTTCGCAGGAAAGCAAGATGGATTTGACCCGGTCAGAGTATGCTGTGCGCCCAACGTTGCTTCTTTCCCGGTTAAGGGCACTGCGAATGGCCTTGGTGAGCGATGTTATGTTATACGAGAAAAGGAAATTCTCTTCTTGTGCAACCATAACCCCATTGACGTAGATTCTGGCAGTCTCCTTCTTCTTCTTCAGAACCATCCCGTACCGTGTTCGTTCCAGAAGCTGCTCGCCTGAAAAGCGCAAGAACAAGTCTTTTGCTTTTTCAAGGGCGCTGTCGTTACATCCGAGGACGAACTCAGTTCCCACAAGGTCTGGCCTCGACGGCGGATGAACGTAGGCGTGGAGTGTCACAACCTCTTTGAAACCATGCTTCTGAGACTTGCCGAGACTGATATCTCCATGTGGAGACCTTATGAATACCCCGGTGTCATGTCTGTGAAAGGTGGCCAACGCATCCTTCAAGCCAATACCAAACTTGCCGATGACATTGGGGTGTTGCAGCTTCTCGTCATTCTCTTTTTGCGTCAGGTGTTGATAGCGCAGTCCGCGCCCGAAATCCCTCACGTGCCACAGCCCCTTGGCGTCCTTGAATATTCTGGCCTTCTTAGTCTTCGTCAGGATCTCTTCATCGATGGCGTTTGCTATTATCTCCCTCACGGCGTCGTGCACGTCCCAGTCTTCCAGTATCTTCTCGATATTGAGATCAAATTTCCTTGCTTGTGTTGCAAGACTCCCTGTGCGATTATGGGTCTTCCCAATAGCGGCAGGATCTCGCGGCACGCTCACCACCTTACCACATGCTGGGCATTTGCCTCTTTGCCCTGCCTTGTCAGTGGATATCCGAAGCTTCTTCCCGCAACCCGGGCACTTGAATAACATGGAGCGGGCTGGCATTCAGGTCAACTCCCCTGCTCTAGCCCCAGAATAAGCGAGGTTTGGTCGAGAAAGTTGTTTTCATGGTCTCGATGTCACGCATGAAGAGCTTTCGCAGGTCGTATCGTCGCCAAGAGAGGTCTTTGCGCATGGCGAGGCCCCGG
>JAFDED010000025.1 GCA_019310535.1 Deltaproteobacteria bacterium | reverse complement strand
GAAAACAATTCCTCTTCGGTTCGACATTCTATCCGCATAATCTGCCTCCTTTCGTTTTTTCGCCCAGTTATAGCAGATTATGCGTCGAAGCGCAATATAAAAATTATTTAAATGTCGTTGTAGGGTTAACTTAGCTCAGCTAATACTGTATATTGTAGTTATTGAATCATGGCATACAATATACATGAGGAGGGAAGTAGGCATATGAAAAAGCCATATCAAGGAACAAACCTTCTGGAATTCCAGAAGAAATATCAAACCGAACAAGATTGTGAGAAGAGGCTTTTTGAGCTTCGCTGGCCTCAAGGCTTTGTTTGTCCGAGCTGTGGACATCACGACTACTATTTTGGTTCCAAGCGAAAATTGCTTAGTGTCCCTCTTTTATTGAAAGATAGTTATGGCACACGGTAAATCAATAATTCTCTGGTACTCCAAATGTGGTCGGTTACACCAGCTGCCATAGCTGGATTTCTTTGAACCCATTTTTTACTATTGACTTCGGGCTTTTGACGAAGGCCAAAATGCTCTTTGACAAAATGATAATATCCTAAGACTAAGTAGTGTCCATCCGGAAACTACAAAAATTTATTCTCAACTCTTATGGTAAAAACTCTTATGGTAAAAAATTGAAGATGGATAATATGGCTAGTGATATCATTAACTTATTTTATGAAAGAACCCTTCTCTCCTCACATGAAAAAAGAAAAAGTGGGGTTTCCGGATGAACACTAAGTACAATTGGGCCTCCAGTTTGCTTATTTCTTTAGAGAATCCATTAGTCTTTCGTCCCAATCTCCTTGAGTGTTGTCTTAGGGTCAGGTTGTTACGCTCTATGAAGGAGATATTGACACTTTTACTAACAGGAGAAGCCTCCAAGAGCATCTTTATCTCTTCCTCTTTTCCAAAGATAACCTTGGTACTTATAGAGACCACACGGCCCTTTCTGCGATGCTTTAGAACCTGTGCATATTTAAGCTCTGGAGGAGGCTTGAGTTTAGGTTTCTTGGGACGTCCCCTCTTGCGTGGTCCCTTTGGCATATCCTTTGGGATACCATGAACTCCAAGTAGTGTCCATAATGCATGCAGTACCGCAATGGCCTGCACTGCATATTCCCTGACATGCCGGGCCAGGTGCAGAAGGTCCTTATACGCCCTCTGGCGGACAGCTTTTTTCCTGGCGTTCAGGATGGTCAAGGCCCGCCTCCTGGCTCTCCTGGTGTGGTCGGAAAACTGGTAATCGGGCGTGGGAGTCAGCCGTTTGCCCTCGCTCAACCATCTCGTGATGATCCGAATCCCATCCTGCAGCAAGGTGGAATCCGTAGGATAGTGGATGTTGGTCTCAACCGCGGTAAAGTCCATGTGAACAGTACGGCCTTTCTCGATCCCCTCGCTCTGTGCATACCCGATGATCGTCCGGTGAACACTCTCCCAGGTCTCCTTGGAAATGGCTTTTATGTTCTCCTGCAGCGTAGAACCTGCTCAGCAGTCATGCCCTCACGTCCCGTATCAGATCTTTTCCCTCCCGCAATATCCTTGTAAATGGCCTTCATGATCTGGGGATTGGCATCAATAATGTCGGATATGGCACCCAGTTCCCTGGCCACTTTGTTGTTCGGCATGATGTGAGAAAAACCCAACTGCTCATTCCATTTTTCGCGTATCTTCTCCCCCACGGAAACAATACCGGTTTAAGCATAGCAATGCAAGAAAATAATGGCTTTATTTGTAATTAATTCAATAAATTATAGTTTCCGGATGGACACCATTTAACATATGCAAAAAGTACTTGTCATTTTTAGATTACATTAAATAAAGTTAAACTGAAAGTTGATGTGAGCCCTAACATTTTGACATTTAGGTTCAATAATGCAGTGCCAACAAATTGCTGGGCCCTTCTTTCAACCGGAAATGAGATGCAGTGCTCCAAAGGGATTATGCGCCCGTATCTTATTGATTTTAAAGAACAATAATTTTTCAACAGTCGAAGATGATTCGAAAAACTGGCACATCGAAAGAAAAAGGGCTAACCATCGTAGGCTAACCCTTTGATATTATTGGTCGGGACGACTGGATTTGAACCAGCGACCCCCTGAACCCCATTCAGGTGCGCTACCAGACTGCGCTACGTCCCGTTGTATATCTCACGCGTGAGTAAGGCTGGTAGTGTATCGGACTATTCCTCCCAATCTTGATTGAACTCTTATTTGTTCCTAACATTTCATGGCACCGTTGTCAAGCATACAATTTGGACATGTTAATGCAATATGATTATGTCACCCCTAAATTTTCAAAAAAAGTGGTAATTATAGATCTGGGGGATTACCTCCCGCTCCGGGGTGGAGTAACGGAGCTCATGGGCGGCCCGGACAATGTGTTATCCGGGCCGCGCAGCAGCAAGAGGCCATATCTAAACGCCGGGTGCTGTTGCTGCGTCTATCAGGATTGCCCGGATATTCCTCTCATGTTCACCTGTATGCCGGCGGAACAGGGACTTTGCGTGGACAGCCTTTTATCGCTTCGCGGCCCGGACGTCAGGTCGCCCGGGCCGCCCTCCCCTATCGAAAAGTTGCTCCACAATTCCTTTTTCAAGTACTGATGACCGCAAGGTATTAAAATTCAAAGCATTTCGATAAATCTGTGCGAATTACCGGGAAAAGTCCTGGACAATTAGGCCAGGCAATGGGCTCAATGTTACAAAAATCCGCGCTTCACGCGCAATCAGCAAACTCTGTAACTCCGGATATTCACTCGCTTCAGCTCAATGCACCGTGCCCTTGTACTCAGGCCCTTGCGGCCTGGAGACGGGTACCGTCAGCTGCCACGCCTCTGATCACCGCAATGGCCTCATCGATGGCCTTTCTATCCACATCCAGGTGGGTTACCGCCCGTATGCGGTCTCCCTCGATAGGGTTCATCAAGACCCCCTGCTCCCGCAGGATGCTCACAAATTGGGCAGCGCTTAAGCCCGTTCCCCGAACGCCGAATATCACGATATTGGTTTGAATCTTGGAGGCATCCAGGTTAATACCCGGAATTTCAGCAAGAGCAACAGCAAAACGCCGGGCGTTATCGTGATCCTCCTGCATGCGCTTTATATTGTTCTCCAGGGCATAGATTCCTGCTGCAGCGAGAATACCCACCTGCCGCATGCCTCCGCCAAACATGCGTCGCACTTTTGCCGCCTCTTTGATAAAATCTGTGGAACCGACCAGTACGGACCCTACGGGAGCTCCCAGGCCTTTGGACAGGCAAATGGAAATGCTGTCGAAGTGGCGTGCATGGTCGACGGGGCAAGTCCCGGTGGCAACACAGGCATTGAACAACCGCGCCCCATCCAGGTGGGTGGCCATTCCCCTCCCATGGGCCAGTTCGGCCAACTCTGCCTCAACCTCTACAGGATAGACGGCTCCGGAGGCCCGATTGTGGGTATTTTCCACGCAGATAAGCACTTGACGGATTCCGTGGACTTTATCCATAGGCCGCAAGATCGGGAGTATGTGCTCGGCGCGAAGTATGCTGTCCGGAGTTTTTACCTGTCGAACGTTCACGCCGCTGAGTGCAGCAGCCGCGCCCACCTCGATGTTGTAAATGTGCGCGTCATACTCTGCAATCACTTCATCCCCGGGTTGCGTGTGGGTCTTGAGGGCCACCTGATTCGACATGGTGCCCGATGCCATGAACAGGGCCGCCTCTTTGCCCAGCATCTCGGCTACCATGGACTGCAGGCGGTTAGTCGTGGGATCTTCCTGGTAGCAGTCATCCCCAACCTCCGCCGCGGCCATGGCCTTTCGCATTCCCTCCGAGGGTTTCGTTACTGTGTCGCTTCTCAGGTCAATCATACGTTCCTCCTGTATCTTGTTCCTTTTTCCAACGCTCGATTTTCACCGGTTGGGTGCAATTCTTGTTTGTACAAGTGATGGAAAAGGCCGCAAATACGGATAGTGCCATCTATGCGCTCTCATCCCGGGCCATGCCATGACTGGCCAGTGCCTGCTCAACGTTGTCGTGAAAGGTAAACAGGTCTTCCAGATCGGATACGATGAATACTTTGCGCACACGAGGCGACAGGTTCGCGAGCAGGAGAGTTCCACCAACCTGATGAATCAGCTTGGCTATGGAGAGGAGGACCCGGAGCCCGGAAGAACTGATGAAAGTGGCATGAGCCATGTTGATGACGAGATGGTGAGAACCTTTATTTACCGCTTTTCGCAGGGTTGCGAGAACCTCGTCGGCCGCCAATGCATCGATACGGCCCTCCAGCGCAACAACCGTCATTTTTTTATCCTGTCCCGCCTGAGACACCATAATTTTCATTTATCTCACTCCGAAGTCGCCTTTGAATACCGGGATGACGGGTCTTCCCTTTCAGTGTATTCCACCGGGAAGCGCACACTCAATTTGATTGTTTTTTCTTTATCATCCTCACGCAATTACCGCCATCCGGATTTTCCTCGTACTCCAGACCATCGACGAGCCTGTTAACAATTGCAATCCCCCTGCCCCCGGGCTTGGTTGTGGAGATATCTTTGCGGGACGGGGACGATGACCAACTGCAGGGGTCGAAGTGGGACGCACGATCCAAGATGTAAATGCTTCCCCACTCACCTTCGTCTTCACACCTGATCTCTATCGTCCCGGATGAACCCGGTGAGTAGCCGTGCTGGATAATGTTGGTGCACAGTTCCTCAACAGCCAGCTCGATATCCTGTATTCTCTCCTCATCGAAGCCGGCATCTCGCGCCCATGAAGTCACAAACCGACTGATCGCTGTCAATTGCGCTAGATTCGCATTGACAATTATTCTATCCATCACCGATTGTCGTTCTTTGCACTTCAAGAGATACCCCTTGGCTGCAAAAACACCGCCAGGAAAACGGTTATATGTTCCAGACGGTTTCTTCTCCCGCCCTCGACGTGGTACACGTCGCAGTAAATATGATGACTATCCAGCCAATAAGGCATTTTCTTCTCCGACCTTCCGCCTCACAACAAGTAGTGTGATGTCATCCTGCCGGCTGTCGCCCGTGAATGCAATGACGGCCTTCCTTATCCGGTCGATAATTTCCGGCAGCGGCTCATCCCGGTTCTCCTTAATCAATTCCAAAAAGCGTGTCTCGCCGAACTGCTCATCCTCTTTGTTCATCGCCTCCACAACACCATCCGTGTACAATATCAGAAGGTCTCCCTCACGCAGCTCAACTTTCCCCTGGGGAAGCATCAACTCCGGCACGACGCCCAGTGGTTTGCCGTGCGTCTCCAACGGCTGGTGTTCTCCGCTCTGATGGATAAGCAGCGGTGCGCAATGCCCTGCATTGGCGTATGAAATGGACTCAGTTTGGGTGTTATAAATGGAATAAACCACCGTAACAAACATATCCGTACCGGAATGATCGAAGAGAAACTCATTAACGCTGCATAGAATGTTGCTGGGAGTCGCCCCCTCACGGGATTCCGCGCGGATCAACCCGCATGCTCTGGCCATAAAAAGCGCGGCTGGAAGGCTTTTGCCGGACACGTCGGCTATGACGAAACCGTATTTCTGAGGGCCTACCTGCAGGACATCATATAGATCCCCACCCAGCTCATGAGCAGGGAATGTGGCCGCCGCCACCTCGATCCCCCCGATAGAGGGGAACCTCCTGGGCAGCATACTTTCCTGGATAGAGCGCGCGATTTCCATCTCCCGTTCTAACTGACGTTTAGCCTGGAGTTCCTCCAAAAGCCGGGCATGCTCGATAGCAGCCGCACAGTTATTAGCCAGAGAACCGGAGAATGCAAGATCAGCTTCAGAAAATTGCTCCTCTTCCCGTAGTTTGTTGACGAACTGGATAGCACCGATGGAACGCCCATGCACAATCAGTGGCACACACAGGATGGACCTTGTCCGAAAGCCCGTTTTTTGGTCGAAGCTCCGATCCCACCTGGGCTCCTGTTCCACGTCAGGGATGATCATCCCTTTTTTGGACCGGGCCACCGAACCTGCTATGCCTTGTCCCAGTTTCAGACGCCTCCCTTCAAATAACAATGCATTGGGAGGCAAAGCAACTCTGCAGACCAGCTCATCGCTCTCCTTTTCCTTGAGCCACAGAGATCCGGCAGCAGCGCCCAAAACCCCGGCTACTTTGCCAAATAACCTGCGCATAAGCCGGTCGAGGTCATAGGTAGATGTCAGTATGGCGCTCATCTCCTGAAGGATACGCATTCGCTCAAGGGTTTCATCATTATTCAGAGAATTTTTCATGATATTCCTGTCCAAGAAGCGATCCTGCCGCGCATCTACTCAGGAAACAAACATTTAGTTTTAAAATATCAAAATTCATGTATTATGTCAATTTGCCAGGGTTTCCATCCATTTCCTTTTGCAATGAAAGAGAAAATGATCTATACTGTCTCATGGCAATTCCTTTTTTAGTGATTTTCAAGACTTAAAGTAATTTCGCCACATTGAAAGTGTTTTTGAACACAAATTTAACTGCGAAACGTTAGATTTGGTTATCATTTCCGTTAAGCAGAAATAATAAGTATTCGCAGAGGGTGTTGTGGTTTTTTCTTTAAAACGCATGCTTTCGATGCGGAAATTCAAACTCTTCCAGGTGGAACCGACACTTCGTTGCAATTTGCGTTGTTCCATGTGTCCTTGGCATGAGATGCGTGCCGGTGCTTCGGACATGGAATGGAACACGTTCCTTGCCATCGCGCGTTCCTTCCACGGAACAGAGGAAGTGGATCTGACCGGTGGTGGCGAACCTCTCATTCATCCCCAACTGCTGGATATGATCGCCTTGTCAAAGAAGAAAGGATGTCGCGTGGGATTCAGCACCAATGCCACAATGCTCTCAAAGGAATTGTCACGGGAAATGGCGAAACTCGGGCTGGATTGGGTTGCCTATTCTGTGGACGGCGCGACACCACATACGTATGAGAATATTCGCAGGGGAGCATCTTTCAACAAGGTGCTTTCTCACATTTCCAGCATGGAAGAACTGCGTAGTAAAACATCAGCCCCTTATCCAGGCACTACAATGATCTTTTTCGTCATGATGCGCGGCAATATTCATGAACTCCCGCTGATGGTAGATATTTGTGTCGATCTAGGTATTGATAAACTAATCGCCAAAAATCTGGATGTTATCCTGGCCGCGGAACACGACGCAGAGCGAATTTTCCACTGGGAACCTGAGAAAATCGATCCTTCCCACCAGCAAATCGTTCATGAGAGTTTGAAAAGAGCCCGGGAAAAAGGCCTGTTTATGAGAGTTTATGATTTTCTCCCCGGAGAGCTCTCGGTTTGCGAACAAGACCCATTGCATACCGTATTTTTCAACTGGGAAGGGCATGTCTCGCCGTGCATCACACTTTGCTATGCTCAGAAGCGAGTTTTTCAGGGAGTCTGGTGTCAGGCGCCCACAATGCGGTTGGGAAATATAAACGAGACGGATTTTGAGGAAATCTGGGAAAGCCGAGCGTATCGGGCATTTCGCAAACAATTCGACAGGCGCAAAAAAGGCATACAAAGCCGGTTCGTTCAGACGATAGTCGGGGGTTCATCTCATAAGATTGAAAGCTCATTCTCCTTGCACCCGATTCCTGAAGGGTGCCGAACTTGCCATTACATTTATGGTGTCTGAGTTAATGACGAAAAAGTTCTGTTCCTCGTTCAAAGCAACTCTATATACCCCTCTGATGTTAAATCCCGTAAGCCTTATAACACGTTTGACAAACGTCCGGAAAAGGAGGCGGCCTTTTGTCGATTTGTTCTTTGAACTTTGAAAAGCTCATGCTATCAATTGCTTCTAAAGCTTTCGCCATATTAAACTCCGCCTTTCTTCGTTCCTCAAATATTTTCCTGAACCTTTTATAGGATTCCTTGTTCCAAATCTGAAGAAAATCTTCGTCATTAATGTTTCCGAAGAACGTCTGCGGAACATGGTATTCTTTGTTTTGAAAAATCCTGATGATATCTCCTTTCTTGGGAATCCGGAGATAAATACAGGGGGCTACAGAACCATCCACAGAAAAAAAGACATTTTGAGGCGGATTGGCTTCGCAAACCAAGACCTCTTCCGCCTTAAGAGGGTAAGATCTCACGGTCATTCCCATCTCTTTCCCCAGCCGATGCATTTCATCGATGCTATCTTGAAACGCTGGTGATGGGGATTCATGATAAAAAGTCCTCAAGAAATTACATCGTTCCCCGGCCAGATAATCGATATTTGTTACCATGACTTCATCCACTCCCAGCTCTATGGCCAAAGGGATCATGCCCGGGAGGTATCCGATATTGAATTTCGTCATTATCTGGGAAAGCTTGACCGTGGGAGTATTGATATTCAAGTGTTTTTTTAATTCGGTTAATTTTTTGACATTATCCAGGATTCGGCCGAAGTCAGACCCTACCCGCAGCATTTCATGACTTTCTTTGGTAGCACCCCCCATCGATATCACCACAAGATCGATGCCCTCGCTCAGCAGCTCCCTGGAAATATCATCTGTGAGATTAACACCGTTGTCCGTAAAGCCGGTCAAGCAGTTCGCCCGCTTGGCCAGGCGGACCATTTCAATCAGATTTTCATTTTCCAGCGGTTCCCCCCAACCTTGGAGATAAACCCATTTCGTTAAAGGAAAATAGCCGCCGATTTTTTGAAATGTCTCCATGGACATATTCTTGAATATCCACTGCTCCGAAAAGAATGTTCTGGGGCACATCTGGCATTCCAGGGAACAGTATGTTGAGATCTCAATTTGAAATGCCTGGAATACCCTGCCATCCTTTTTAAAATGTTTTAAGAGCCTTTCAAACATGTTTTTCTCTACTTTGGGGATAACATATCCATAATGTCATAATGCCAATATCAGGCCTGAGAGATTAAAAACTTCACTTCCTTGTCATCAAAGGAAAGAAAATCGCCTGTAATTCCATCAGCCGCCTTTGAAGCGAGAAATACGACTAATTGTGCCGGCTCATCAGGCGAGTGAAGGATTCCTTCTTCCTTGATTCTTTCAAATAAATCCGTGCCGATAGCCTCCACGCCTGCTTGTCTTATCTCCGCCTGCATCTGGGTATCCATAACCCCCGGATGAATAGCATTGACCTGGATATTGAAATTCTTGACTTCACGGGCAAGCTGTTTTGAGAAATGCACGACGCCCGCTTTTGCCACGCAATAAGGAGTAAGGTTGGGCCTGAGACTCATGGTGGTGGCTACATTGATAATTTTCCCTTTCTTTTTTTCCATCATTACCGGCAACACGGCCTTTGAGCATAAAAATGTGGCTGTCAGGTTAATCTTTATGGTTTTCTCCCATTCTTCCAGCAAAACATTGCAGATGGGGCCTATAGGGCCTCTTGTCCCTGCATTATTCACCAGGATATCAATCGTGCCAAATGTCTTCAGGGTCTTTTGAACCAAAAGATCCACCTGATTCTCATCAGAGATATCCACAGGCATTGCGAGTACGCTTTTTTTCAGCGATCGTAATTCCACGGCCACGTGATCAATGGTCTCTTTGGTGCGGGCAGCAACAACAACCTTCGCTCCTTCCCTTCCAAAGGCAAGAGCCACTGATCGGCCAAGCCCCCTTCCCCCGCCGGTTATTATAGCGACTTTGTCCTGGAGTTTCATGGCCTGCCTCCTCTCATGCTCAACGCCGAAGGTTCTGCTTTTTAATCGCAATTCATGTTCCGGCCATTATCCGACTCGAATCATCTCATAGGCCAACCTTCCCAGTCCGATCTTCTCCGCGTGGCGAAGCTGGATCATGGGATCAATACCAGGATACGAAAGGGTAGCCAGATTTTCTTTATTTGGCCCTACCGTTATGTCTAATGTGGCTTTGTCAACAGCAACCGGGTCAACCGAAGCAATAATCCCCACGTCCGGCATAATCTTCTGTTGCTTCCTGTTCAAGCAGTCGCAATCTTTAGTCATATTCACAAGAATGTTAAAAAAAACTGCCTTCTCTTTTTTATTTACTAACACACCTAACGCATACTCCGCCATATTCTTTTGAATAGTCATGGATCCCACGTCCCAGTTGAATGGAATGGCGTCAAATTTGCAAACCGTCAAGCATTCTCCGCAGCCGATGCATTGTTCTACCAGGATGAACGCTTTGCCATTCCGCTCCACAATTGCCCCCTGTGGGCACCATTCCATGCACTTGCCGCAGAGTTGACATAGATTTTCTTTCACGTGCGGTTGTAACGATGAATGCTGGCGAAGCTTTCCTCTCCGGCTCGCCAGACCCATCCCTAAGTTTTTGATGCAAGCCCCCAATCCCGTTCCTATATGCCCGGTGGCGTGGGACATCACCACGAGGGCGTCCGCCAGCAAGATCTCTTTGGCGATGTAGACCGCTTCGTTCAATTCCCCATGGATCTCCACCCGATCATCAGTATTCCCCAGCAGACCGTCCGCCATCACAAACGGCGCACCCACCCGCTCCACCGAGAAACCCTGAAAATGGGCATGCAAAAGGTGTTTGACGCCGTTCATCCTCTCTCCCTTGTATAACGTGGAAGTCTCGGTCAGAAAAGGCTCGGCTCCCTCTTTCTTGATTAACCGGACGATCTCTTTGGTCAGTTCGGGATGCGCATGAGTTGTGCCGCCCTTTTCTCCCACATGCACCTTGACGGCCGCAAAATCACCGGCCTTGACGACATTTCCGCCCCCGACCGCCTCGTATGCCTGCCGGACCCCCTCGACTTGCTGATGGACTCCGGCACCATCAGGAAGAGGAACAAAATAGACTTTGGATGTTGACTCAGGCATATTTTCAGACCAAATCCGATTACTGCGCATATTTATGTCTCCTCGGCATATTTTTTAATAGAATTATCCACTTTGATCAGCAACATATTGATCAACGATATTACAGTCAAATTGCCGCCAATAATAGATGAAGAATTTGTTGGGATGGCCCGGACGACTTGTCGTCCGGGTCGCGAAGCGACAAGAGGTTTTGCCCGGTGCGCCCCGCGCCCGGGAACCATTAAACGATCCATGTACTGCCTCTTGCTGCTTCGCAGCCCGGACAATCAATACATTGTCCGGGCCGTCCCTCATGGAACCTGAATGCCATTAAGGTTCGTCCGGTATTGAATCACAACTTTCGGTCCAATGGGTAAGCAATAAGAATTTAGAAATCAGGCAATTAAAGTTTTATTTGCTGACCTGATAGGATAATCCTATTTTTTAATGATAAATTGTATCATCAGGAAACAGCGGCAGCAACCATGAGAATGAAATTATGCAAGGGATTATTCCTCTCAATAGCTCACGACGTTGAAAGACTACGAAAAAAGCACTTTCTTGAGTATTTACGCTGCATTTTCGTATTATTCTCGGGAAAAAGAGTAGCCAGCACAAGGTCTTATTTGATATAATAATTATGGAAAATAAGAGTGTGCCTTATTTGCTTTTTGAATATTCACCATTACGTTTCTGAATGGAATATTATCTCGAATGGAAAGGACGAGCAAGAATATGGAAGTTGTAATTGTCAGCGCAGTTCGTACCCCCATCGGAAACTTCTTCGGCAGCCTGAGTACATTTTCCGCCACTGACCTGGGTGGCATGGTTATCAAGGAAGCAATACGGCGTGCAGGTATCGAGCCGGATCATGTTGATGAGGTGATCATGGGCAACGTGCTACCGGCAGGCCTCGGGCAAAATCCTGCCCGACAGGCTATGCTCAAAGCCGGACTCCCGGTAGAAGTGGGCGCTGTCACGGTCAACAAGGTGTGCGGCTCCGGCCTGAAGGCGGTCATGTTGGCCGCTCAGGCCATCCAGTGCGGCGATGCGAAAGTTATAGTAGCAGGCGGTATGGAGAGCATGAGCCAGACACCTTACTACCTGGAGCGAGCCCGAGCCGGATACCGAATGGGCAACGGGAAAATCATCGACGGCATGATTCGCGACGGTCTCTTTGACGGGGTGAACGAGTATCTCATGGGTTACACTTCAGAGCTGATTTCCGAGAAACATACCATAAGCCGGAATGATCAGGATGCGTTCGCCCTGCGGTCCAACGAGCTGGCCCTGGCAGCAACCCGCCAGGGAAAGTTTCGCGCTGAAATATTACCCGTGGAGATCCCCCAACGAAAGGGAGAGCCTATCCATCTCGAAGTTGATGAGGGACCGAGGGAGACCAGCATGGAACTGCTGGCAAAGCTTCCGACGGTTTTCAAGGATGGTGGTGTAGTGACCGCGGGAAATTCATCCAAGATCAGCGACGGCGCCAGCGCCCTTGTGCTGATGTCCGATGTCAGGGCAAGGGAACTCGGCGTCAAACCGCTGCTGAAGGTAAGAGAGCAAGCTTCCGCAGGCATCGACCTGCCGGACGTGCTGATCGCCCCTACCCGTTCGATCCCCAAAGTTCTCAAAAGGGCGGGTCTGACCGGGACAGATATTGACCTCCACGAGATCAATGAGGCCTTTGCGGCGACAACAGTGGCGGTCATGCGCATCCTGGACATCCCTGAGGAGAAAGTAAACCTTCATGGCGGGGCGGTGGCTTTAGGGCACCCCATCGGCGCATCCGGCGCACGGGTGCTCACCACCCTTCTCTTCCTGATGAAGGAGAGGAACGCCCATCTGGGCATGGCATCGCTGTGCCTCGGGGGCGGAGAGGCCGTATCTTTGCTGGTGGAGAATATATAGCGCCGATCGATTCGAAGGTGTAACCCGGCTTTTGGTTTTAAACCAATGTTTGCGGAGTGATTCACATGGCAAACTCGTCATTCTGATCAGGCAAAATTAGAAAGAAAGGACAAGGGAAAATGAAAGCGGCGGATATCAAGACTTTTGGAGTTGTAGGTGCGGGGCAGATGGGAAACGGCATTGCCCAGGTGGCGGCTGCCAGCGGTCTTCAAGTGATCATGTCCGATATTACGGATGAATTCGTACAAAAAGGGATCAAATCGATCACCTCGAACCTGGAACGCAGCGTTTCAAAAGGAAGGATGACAGCGGAGGAAAAAAATGCGTTGCTGGGGCGGATTCGAACTGCCACTGATGTCAAATCTTTCGCGGAAGCCGATTTTGTGGTGGAAGCCGCCACTGAAAACCAGGAAATAAAGCTGCAAATTTTCAAAGAGTTAGATGAAATCTGCAAGCCGGGCGTAACGCTGGCCACCAACACCTCTTCCATCCCTATCACCAGGATCGCCTCGGCTACCAAACGCCCGGAACTTGTGATCGGTATGCATTTCATGAATCCGGTTCCGGTTATGAAGTTGGTGGAGATTATTAACGGCCTCGCCACCTCCGGGGAGACAGGCGAGCTGACCCGGGACCTTGCGCTCAAGTTCGACAAAATCCCTGTTCAATCCAGGGACTTCCCGGGATTCATAGCCAACAGGATCCTCCTGCCCATGATCAATGAGGCCATCTTCGCCCTTCACGAGAGAATCGGGACTGCTGAAGACATAGATAATGTCATGAAATTCGGGATGAATCATCCCATGGGGCCTCTGGCACTGGCCGACCTTATCGGCCTAGACACGTGCCTGGCCATTCTGAATGTTATGTACGAAGGATTTGCCGACTCCAAATACCGCCCTTGCCCATTGCTGAGACAATATGTGGAAGCGGGGTACCTCGGGCGAAAGACCGGCCGCGGGTTTTACGATTACAGCAAGAAATGATCTGCGTGGTACCAGAGGATTCGACGATGACATGATTTGAACTGTTAACGGGATAATCGGATGAACTTGATGTATATCCCGCCTATTCGGTTATCATGTTAAAAACTCATCCTTAATTATAAGGATAAGGGAGAAACCACAATGAGGTTATACCTGGTTCAGCACGGTGAGGCAAAGCCGGAATCGGTCGATCCTGATCGGAGCCTCACGGACAAGGGCCGGCATGATGTGGAGAAAATCACCTCGTTTATGCGGCCGATGGGACTGAGCGTGCGCTCCATGTGGCACAGCGGCAAAACTCGCGCCGTCCGGACGGCCGAATTGTTAGCTTCAGGATTGACCCCGGTCGAAGGTATCCTCCAACGAGATGATCTGGCACCTAATCACCCCATTGAGCCGGTGAAACGTGATATTCTTGATGAAGCAGAGGATATCGCTATCGTGGGACACCTCCCGTTTCTCAGCAAGCTCTCAGCCTCTCTCGTGACCGGGAGAGAATTACCCGAGGTGATAGCGTTTCGCCAGGGTGGAATAGTGTGCATTGAACAAGGAGAAGATCAGGCCTGGCGAGTTGCCTGGATGATTGTCCCGGAAATACTTTTCTGAGTCGTGATAATCAAGATTTTTACAATCGGCCATTCCACCCGGTCCTGGCCCGAATTTATTTCTTTACTGAAAGAAAATGGCATCCGGATGATCGCTGATGTTCGGCGGCGCCCTTACTCGCAAAAGTTCCCGCAGTTCAACCGCGAGGCTCTTGAGACCAATCTGGCCGTCGAAGGGATCGGTTATCTCTGGCTGGAGGCTTTGGGAGGGTGGAGGCGTGGAAAGGCCCGGGGAAATTCCCCTAATCCAGGCCTTCGCAGTATAGGGCTGCGCAATTATGCGGATCACATGCATACCGGGGAGTTTGAAGGCGCGGTGGAGCTCCTTCTCGCGGCCGCTGCCAGGGAATTGACGGCAATACTTTGTGCCGAGAGGCTTTTCTGGAAATGTCACCGACGGCTATTATGCGATCACCTGGTCAGTCGGGGCACGGAAGTGGTTCACATCCAGGAAGAGGGCAAAATCTGTCCCCACAAGGTAACCCCCGGTGCCGTGTTTACAATCAGCGGTGTTATTTACCCTGAGGTTCAGCCATGATCGTGTCTCTCTTTGGCGATGTCCACGGGAAGCAGGCGGTTGGCCGTGCTGATGCGTTTTGCTTTCTATGGACATTACCACGATCCTCCGGCGCCTTTTCGTAAAGGGAAAAACAATTTAGATGATACCGGCCAGAGAAAAAATCCTGCTTGTTGATGACGAAAAAGATATACTGGAGATCCTCAGGTATCATCTGGAGAAGGAAGGATATCTTTTGACCTGCGTGACATCCGGAGAAGAGGCATTGGAAAGGGCGCGCGCTTCGCTCCCTGACCTTATCGTGCTTGATTTAATGCTCCCGGGTATTGACGGGCTTTCTGTTTGCAGGATGTTGAAAAATGATCCCAGAACTTCAGCAATCCCCATTGTGATACTCACCGCTAAGGGGGACGAAGCTGATATTATTGTAGGGTTGGAACTGGGTGCGGATGATTACATAACAAAACCTTTCAGCCCTCGGATCTTACTGGCTAGGGTGAAGACCATTATTCGGAGGAAGAAAACGCCGATCCCCCATGAGAATTCGCCGATCAAGATGGGTGAGATGGTCATCGATCCCGTTCGTCATCAGGTAGTTATTGCGGCCACCCCCGTCGCTCTCACGCCCACGGAGTTCGGTATACTTCAGCTTTTGGCGCGGCGTCCCGGAGCGGTGTTCACCCGATCCCAAATTATCGACGCTGTCATGGGGGAGAACATCGCTGTCACGGATCGCACGGTGGACGTGCACATCGTTCCCTTACGAAAAAAGCTTGGCGCATATGGCAGCTATATCGAGACCGTACGAGGGGTAGGCTACAGGTTAAAGGAGTAACGGTTGCGCCGGAAGCGAATACTTCACAAAATTTTTCCGACCTACCTTCTGATCATCCTGATTTCCATCCTGGGTGCGGGTGGGTATATCTCTATCTCCCTGCGAGAGTTCTATATATCCAAAACGACGAAAGATATGGAGATACGTGCACTTTTCTTGATGTCTCAGCTAAGAGGGAATTTTACCCTCAATCATCGTGATGCCCTGGACGCGCTTTGCAAGACCCTGGGCCGGTCGACCTCCACCCGCATCACAATGATTCTTCCTTCCGGAGAGGTTCTGGCCGATTCGTACGGAATCCCCCAGATCATGGACAACCACGGCGAAAGACCTGAAGTAAAAGAAGCCCTTGCAGGACGCACAGGATCCTCTATCCATTACAGCCGGATTCTTTACGAGGATATGTTGTACTTTGCGGCACCGGTAATAGAGAAAGGCGAAGTGATCGGTGCAATCCGTGTGGCACAACCCATGGCTGAGATTAATGAGGCCTTAAATTCCCTTTACGTGAAAATAGCACTCGGCGGCGTCTTTACGGCCGTTCTGGCCGCCATCATGAGCCTTGTGGTGTCGCGCTGGATAAGCCGCCCCATCGTCATGATGAAAGAAGGCGCGGAACATTTCGCCCGAGGGGAGTTTGGTGAAAAGCTGCGGATCCCTGACATCGAAGAGCTGGCGGGCCTAGCCGACATGCTAAACCAAATGGCCCAAAACATGGATGAGAAAATCCGCCTGGTTATCCATGAGCGCAACGAGCGGGAAGTAATCCTGTCCAGCATGCAGGAAGGTTTGCTGGCGGTTGACGTGAAGGGGTGCATTTTGACCATGAATAGCGCCATGAAAAAGATGTTTGGAATTCGCCTCTCCGAAACAAAAGGCCGCCCCTTGCTGGAGGTAATACGCAACATCGACCTTCGACGCTTCATTGCCCAAAGCATCAAGAGCGGAAAACTCACCGAAGCGGTCATCGCATTGCCGGGCCCGGAAGAAAGATTCTTACAGGTTCACGGCTCAATCCTCAGGAACGCCGAAGGCGAAAACATGGGGACACTCACGGTCTTGAACGATATTACCCGGGTCCGCCTCCTGGAGAACATGCGGAAGGAGTTCATTGCCAACATATCACACGAGATCAAAACACCCATCACTTCCATCAAGGCCTGTGTGGAAACATTGCGGGATGAAGGCGGGGCCGATGCCGATACAATTCAGCGCTTCCTTGATATCCTGGCAAGGCAGACAGATCGACTGAACAATATAATCGACGATTTGCTCACCCTCTCAAGGATTGAGTGGCT
Source organism: Deltaproteobacteria bacterium (assembly GCA_019310535.1). Taxonomy (GTDB): domain Bacteria; phylum Desulfobacterota; class JAFDED01; order JAFDED01; family JAFDED01; genus JAFDED01. The sequence goes on along the minus strand of JAFDED010000025.1, from coordinate 29,803 downwards.
GGAGGAAAAGAGCGAAATAAAGTTAGAAGAGGTGAACATTTGCGACCTTCTCCAGGTCTGCATCCTGGAAAGTAAGGAAAAATCATCCGCGCGAAAGGTAGAAGTAATACTCAAGTGCGATCCGGGCTTTTCGGCTGTCGCCAATCCCTCACTATTGGAACAAGCGGCGGCGAACCTCCTGGACAATGCCATCAAGTACAGCAAAGAAGGCGGCACTGTGATCATTGACGTCTCCCGCGAAAGCGCGGATTTCATCATCAAAGTCATTGACAACGGATATGGCATCGCCAGAGAGCATCTCTCCAGGATATTCGAGCGATTTTACCGCGTTGATAAAGACCGGAGCCGTCAATCCGGCGGAACAGGGCTGGGATTGGCCATCGTCAAGCACATCGCCTATGCCCACGGGGGGACCGTGAGGGCGGACAGTACGCCCGGCAAAGGCAGCACTTTTACCCTTCGATTGCCCATTTCCGGTTCAGCCTGATTCCCATGCAATTCGCTTATACCAATGGTATGGGACGAAATTGCGTCATACATGTCAATCTACTATACATCCACCATTAGGTGTATAAGCGTTACCTTGTCGGCGTTTAGTGATGGCTTACGGGAAGTGGAGCGCTTGACCTGAGTCGTGAGATTATTTAGCGGGCTTTGTGGCCTGCTTTCAAAAGGGTCCTGTGTCTTTTACGGTAGCGCCCATGACCATCAGGGGACAGAAAATTTGACGACTGTTGTCCGCATGGAAAAGATCACCAAGCGTTACGGATATCTCCTGGCAAACGACCGGGTGGATCTGGAAATTTTCTCCGGTGAAATACACGCCATCGTGGGGGAGAATGGGGCCGGCAAAAGCACCCTGATGCATATCCTGTGCGGGTTCATTAGACCCACATCAGGAAGAATCATGCTGGATGGAGAGGCGGTGTCCTGGCGCAGCGCCCGAGATGCCACTTTCCGGGGTGTAGGGATGGTGCACCAACAATTCATGTTAATTCCCCGCATGACGGTCTTAGAAAATGTTGTACTCGGGCACGAGTTGACTCGCGGTCCATTCTTGGATCGAAGAGCTGCCGAAAGAGAACTGAAAGCACTCTGCGGACAGTTCGGGTTCGATCTGGAACCCCATTGCCGCGTGGAAGAACTTCCCATGGGACTTCGGCAACAGTTGGAGCTCGTCAGACTCCTGTACCGTCGGTCCCGAGTGCTGATCCTTGATGAGCCCTCAGCCATGCTGGCTCCGCAGGAGAGCGAAGGACTGTTTCGGGTGTTGCAAAGGCTACGGGATGCGGGCCATACCATCATTTTCATAACCCACAAACTGGGGGAGATCTTCGGCCTGGGGGACCGCATCACGGTGATGCGGGGCGGACGAAAGGTGGGAACTTTTGTCGCTGAGGATACAGATGCCTCCTCACTCGCGGGCCTTGTGGTAGGCCGGGAACTTGAAGATGTCGTCTCTCCCCGAACCCGGCAGCCGGGGGCAGTGATCTTACGGATCGAAGATCTTCGGGTTGAGGACGATACGGGCCGTGCAGCGATACAGGGTGTTTCCTTGGACGTGCACGAGGGCGAAATCCTTGGCCTGGCCGGAGTGTCCGGCAATGGTCAGATCGAACTGGTGGAAGCATTGGCGGGGCTCAGACATGTTACGCATGGACGTATCCTTCTTGACGGGGTCGAGACCCAAAACCAAACACCGAGGAAGGCGCGAGACCGTGGACTGGCATACATTCCAGAAGACGGCCCGGGAGTGGGAATGGTAGAGGACTTTACGCTGGGTTTCAACCTGGTTCTGACCCGGCACTGGCACCCCCCTTTCAGCAGTCATTGTCTTCTCAACCTCAGGGCCATCACGCGCCATGCTTACTCTTTCATTCAGGAATTTGACATCCGGCCGTCGGATCCAGAGTTTCCAGGTCGAGCACTTTCCGGTGGAAACAAGCAGCGTTTGGTGATCGCCCGGGAGCTTGGTCAACCACATCGACTGCTTGTGGCCATGCATCCCACCCGGGGGCTGGATGTTCGGGCCGCGCGCACTGTACACAGGGCGCTGTTTGAAAAACGGAACCAGGGCAAAGCCATTCTCCTGGTCAGTGCGGATCTTTCTGAGCTTCTCTCCCTCTCCGACCGGATCGCGGTTTTGTATCGAGGAAAACTTCAGGGCATCATGGAATCTTGTGAAGCGACGATGGCTAAGCTGGGGCGCTGGATGCTGGGTCTAACCGCGTAAAGAACAATAAAAATGACAAAAACATTTTCACTCCGCCAACGACGCACTGCAGGATTTCACAAAATTATCGGTGGGAATCTGCAGGCCGGCTTGAAGCCTATTCTTGCGCTGACCTTTGGCCTCACGGTGGGAGCTGTGGCAATCCTGGCCCTGGGGAAAAGCCCGTTCGCAGCCTACGAGGCTCTGATCCAGGGTGCTTTCGGGAGCCGGGAAAACCTGGCGGGCACACTCATCAAGACCACTCCGCTGATCCTCACCGGACTGGCGGTGGCCGTGGCATTTCGCGCCGGATTATTCAACATCGGGGCCGAGGGGCAATTGTACATGGGGGGAATCGCCGCCACGTGGGCCGGGATCTACGCGGAGGGGGTGCCGGGGAGCCTGCACATTATACTCGTTTTCCTGGCCGGTTTCTTCGCCGGGGCGGTCTGGGGAGCCATACCGGGATGGCTCAAGGCCCACAGGGGAGTGCACGAGGTGATCAACACCATCATGATGAATTATCTGGCAATCTATTTTACAACTTACATGGTGATGGGTCCCATGAGTGTGGATGACTTCACGAACAAAACCCATGAGATCGCCTCCACTGCGAAGCTCGGCGTTCTCTGGGACATCCCGGCAGCGGAGCTAAGCTGGGGACTTCTTTTTGCCATAGCCGCAGCCTTCTTAATTCATATTCTTCTGCGGCGGACAACAATGGGCTTTCAGATTCAGGCGGTGGGATACAACCCTGCAGCCGCGCGTTACAGCGGCATCTGTGTGGGCCGAACCTTAGTGCTGGTGATGGCCCTATGCGGAGGTTGTGCGGGACTGGCGGGAACTATAGAAGTAACCGGCCTGCACCACCGTTTTTATGCACAATTCTCTCCAGGCTATGGCTTTGATGGGATCGCCGTTGCCCTGCTGGCTCGCAATCATCCTTTGGGGATTCTTCTGGCTGCTTTGCTGTTCGGAGCACTGCGTACCTCCGACCGCTTGATGCAACTCCAGGCCGGAGTACCTCGTGACATGGTGTTTGTGGTCCAGGCAGCAGTCATTTTTTTCATGTCCATAGATATCCTCCGTCCGATTTCTCGACGCTGGCGGGAAATAGGTAATGGGAATGGAAGGAGAAAAGAAGTAAATGAGTGAGCCGATAGCCTTGCTCATAGTCCAGCAAACGCTGGCCAAGGCGACCCCCTTGCTGCTGGCGGCCTTGGGAGGTCTTTACTGCGAGCGAACCGGCGTGGTCAACATTGCCCTCGAGGGAACTATGCTTGTCGGTGCGCTGTGTGCTGTAATAGGGGCCCACTCCACTGGCAGCCCATGGATGGGCGTAGGAATGGCCGCCCTCAGCGGGGCGCTTATAGGGGTGGTGATGGCCGCCGCGTGCGTGCGGCTTCGGGGAAATCAGATTGTAGTGGGGATATCCCTTAACATTCTGGCCCTGGGGCTGACTGGCCTGCTTCTGTTTCACATTTTCGGCCGACACGGGAGTTCGCCTTGCCTCCCCTCACCTGGGTGGCGTTGTTTCTTGTGGGATTCACCATCGTTCTACTATACATGACGAGACTGGGGCTGCGGATGCGGGCGGTGGGAGAAGACCCGGCAGTGGTGGATTCCCTGGGAGTGGATGTTTTCCATCTGCGATACCTGGGTGTGATAGTGGGAGGCATCCTGGCCGGAATGGGTGGTGCCCAGCTTTCGCTGGGAGATTTAAGCCAGTTCGTGGAAAGAATGAGCGCAGGCCGCGGATTCATCGCCCTGGCGGCCCTTATTTTCGGGAAATGGACACCTCATGGCACTCTCGCAGCCTGCCTTCTATTCGGTATGGCGGAAGCCCTCGCCGAGCATTTGCAGGGCCGTGCCATTGGCGTCCCCTCTCAAGTCTTCCTGATGATCCCGTTCGCTTTGACCATGGTGGTGCTGGCCGGATGGGTGGGGCGCGCCGTGCCGCCGGCCGCGGATGGCAAGCCCTACGAAAAAGAATAAAGGAACTTCTTGAGATTCCTTTTTATTTGTTTTAAAAATTGTGTAAACGATATCATATTGTTGATATCATAATAAATTATGCCTGGCGCACGAGGTGGTGGAGGTGGTTTAGGGTTAGTATATCCTCTACATTGTGAGCCTTGCTTGTTGCGTTTTACCGTTACATGGCACCTCTATACCCATAAATACGGAGTGTGTACTGTTCAGCTATTCCAATGAACTGTAAAATAAAAACCCGTGTAACCATAGCTGCTCTTATTGCATTAATGTGGAATTCAGCCTCCCCTTGCCCGGCAAAAGAACCCTCCCTGGCCGATGGAGCCAGAGTAACGTTCATCTCCTTGGAGGGAAACAAAACAACTGTCCGCGCGGAGGTGGCCGACACACCTGACAGACGGCGGCGGGGTTTGATGTTCCGCCGCCGTCTGGCCTCAGATCGCGGGATGCTCTTTGTGTTTCCCCACGCAAGCCGCCAGAAAATGTGGATGAAAAACACGTTTGTCCCCCTGGACCTTATATTTATCAATGAGAAGCTGCGCATTGTGGGCGTGGTGGAAAACGCCCGGCCGCATAGTACTGCTGTGCTGGAAGTCCCCGCCCCAAGCCGCTATGTTGTGGAGGTAAACGCATTCTTCTGCCGCCGATTCGGCATACGGGAGGGGGACCGGGTTGTTATAGAGGGAATACAGATAACGCCCTGAATGTGATAATTTATGAACATGCTTTTTCAGCACAAGGAATGTAAAAAATGAGCAAAGAGCAGGCATTTGACTGCATCGTTCATGGGGGCCTTTTGGTATCAAGCAGCGGCGCGGCCAGGCAGGATGTTTTCATTCGGGACGGAAAGGTGGTCCGGCTGGGGCGTGACGACGGTTCCCCTGAAGCCGCACGCAGAATTGACGCCTCCGGCAAGTACGTCCTCCCCGGGCTTGTGGACGCCCACTGCCACCCCGTATATGCCGACAAAATCGACACATTGTCCCAATCCGCGGCCTTCGGAGGCATTACTACCCTCATCCCCTTCATCGGAACGGTCAAGGCCTGGGGCCAGGCAAGCGATTTGATGGACAGCCTGAGAAAATTCATCGACCTGGGGAGGGAACAATCCCTGGTGGATTTCGGGCTCCACTGCACGTTTGTTCGCGAGAACTTGAAAGAAATGAAAGTCCTGATCCCACGCGCCGTCGAGATGGGGATTATCTCCTTCAAGGCCTTTATGGCTTACGCCCGTCGGGGAATGAAACTGGAAGACAACGAAATTTTGATGCTCATGGAGGTGATTCGGGATAACGGCGGCCTATTTATGGTGCACGCGGAAAACGGCGCCATCATCGATTACCTCGTCGAGAAATTCCAGGCCGAGGGCAAGACGTCCCCGGAATATTTTCTCCCCTCTCAGCCCAACCTTGTAGAATCAGAGGCGGTCTACCGGGCCCTTACCATGGCTGGCCTGACCCGCACCCCCATCTATCTGCCCCACCTGAGCGCCGGGGAATCCCTGGATGTTGTCCGATGGTTCCGCGCCCGCGGCGACGTAAAGATGTTCACCGAGACCTGCCTCCATTATTTGACCCTGACCGATGAAGAGATGAAAAAGAGCGGCACGCTGGCCAAGGTCGGGCCGGCCCTCAAGGGCATGAAAGATGTGGAAGCTTGCTGGCGCGCCGTAGAAGAAGGGCTCATCGACGTGGTGGCCACCGATGCTGCGGGCCGCATGATGAAGGATAAGGAGCCCATCCGGGACAGGGTTTTCGACTCTCCGCACGGTCTGCCCGACATGGAGGCCCTGTTTCCCGTGCTCTACGACGAGGGGATCAACCGCGGCCATACCACCCTGCCCCGACTGGTGAGAATGACCTCCGAAATGCCCGCCAGGATCTTCGGCCTTTACCCGCCCAAAGGGGCGCTGGAGCCCGGATTCGACGCGGACCTGATGCTGTTCGATCCATGGGCGGAGCATGTCATCACGGCGTCCACCCAGCACAAGAAAGCAGACTACACCGTTTATGAGGGACGGCACTGCCTCGGAGCACCGGTGCTGACCATGAGCCGTGGAAGGGTCCTGGTGGAAGGCGACAAACAGGCGGCCCGGCCGGGAGATGCCCGGTACCTTCCGAGGAATCCAAGCCTGGCGTTGTACAGGAGCTAATCCCGGTTGACACTTGCCCTTGCTTTATCTAACCGGATATCCCTCCATAAACCCTGATGCCGTAATCGAGATTTGATCAAGAAAGAATTATCCAAACGTGACCGGCTCAACACCGATCCCCTCCGGCAGCCTGGGAAACTCGGCTTTCCGGCTCAGATCCCACCAGCCCTGGAAATGCTTATCCAGGTACTTCTCCGCCCACTGCATCAGGCCCGTGCAATCCTCTCTGCTAATGGGCTCGAATCCGTGGGCCAGGATAGAGCTGTTGCGCTTGTCCAGAAGCTTTTTGAGCGGCGCATTATCACTACCATAGTCGACAGCGAAGTCCTGACCAAGGGCATCGCGCCGGTGATCCAGGAGTCGGTAGGCTTTTTGAAGCCCCAGTGAGACTTTTCCGTGCTGATCGGCAACGAGGCATTCCTGTCTGATAAATGACTCGGGCAATTTCTCAACCTCCAGGTGTTTGGTTTTTATATTATATTTTTTCTTCAGTCTGACCTGGGCCATGTACTCGAAGAGCCTGTAGATGCGCGCTGTGGCGTCGTCGTATTTTCCTTCTTCAATGCGCCGGCGGGCGTTCTGATGGATGTTCACCAATCGGTTGAGGGAATAGTAATTGTTGTCTCCTTTGGAATTCTGGACGGATATAAAATTTTGAAAAACCTTTTCCTTGATCCCCATTGCCTCCAGATAAGGGTCATCCTTAAGTTTCTTTAAACAACAGAACGCATCTTGTAGGTAGAATCGGTCCCAGAAACAGTACGCTTTGGCAAGATTGTGCATAAAAATTATCCTGCCCAGCAACTCTGGTTCGCCGATACGACCCTGCAGATCCGTCGTCAAGTCCAGGCACGCCTCGAACCGGTAATGATTGAACATCTGGCGGGCGAGCCGGAGCCCCTGCTCCACCCGAAGCTTGACGGGCGACAGAAGGAACAAACGCTCGGTGCCGTGGATTACCCGACCCCCTTCCCCCCGATCGCCGATGACATAGCTGAGCGTTCCGATCGCGCAGGACAAACCAGCCAGGACAAGGGCAGCGCTCATGGCTTTTGTGCCAGAGGTATAATCCGCTACAATGTTTTCCGAAAGGAACCCTTTATCGATTATCTCCCGGATAAGCTTTGTATAGTGAAGGGCGAGCTTTTCCACGTCATCCGCCTCCTGTACGTGATGGACCGTACATTGGTCTTCGGGAAATCCTCGCTCCTTCAGCTTCTCTTGAAAGTACGGTAATGTTTCTTCCTGGCTTTTGGGCGTAACGATCAAAAAGAGTTCATCCGGGTTTTGCTGCTTGAAAGAAAATGCCAGAGCGCCCGCTATGTCCTCCCCTGTTCTGCCCGTTCCCACCGTCATGATCATGGCCTTTTTCATGGCGTTCCCTCCTCCTTTCTGAGTCGGGACAGCCATATCCACCCGAGCGTCAGGGGAAGCTGATCCTCCATGTGCACCACCTTGCGCGTCTTTGGGTAAGGGAAGCCTTCTTTCACGCCCATTATTGGGAACGCGCTGCGAAACCTCTGCAGCATTTCCGCGTCCAGCAGATCGCCCGTGGTCCCCTTCCACCCCACTCCCCAGCCCAGCCGCAAGGCAGCCACATCTTTGCCTGCACGTTGTACGTGGCCCAGCAAAACTTCTGCCTGCCGCACAATCTCTTGCATATGGGCCTCTCTGAAAAACTGTTTATCGTCTTCCAGGGCTTCGCGAGCCCGCTCATTGAGTATGCCGTGCAGATCATCCAGGCAGGCCGCTTTATCTCCGAATTCCAGCACCTTGGCCTGCGGAGGGGACATCAGATGCCGATCCAGCGTTATTCGCAGCTTTCCCCGGGCGCCGGGATTTATGGCCTCGGCAAATATATCCATGTCGCCTTGACCTCTGCCCCGAGACTTGTAGTACCCTCCGCTGTGGCCCAGACCTCTGATTTTGACCCTCATAACCGATACGTCCTTGTCGCTGAAGGCCACATCGCTCACCTGCAAGGCCCGCATCAGGTCGTGATGGGGGTCCTTGCCGAACAGAAACCTGTCCAGCTCGTCATCAGCACGGCGGGGATTTCTCCTGCTCTTGTCTGCAAGCAAATCTTCGAGCTTTCTGTTGACTGAAGCCGCGGCGTTTCCGGCAAGCCGTTTCAGCACGGCAGTCCTGATGGCTCCTTTGATGGACGAGCCGGGGATGATGGGTACGCCCAGTCCTGTTCTTATCTGCTTGCGGATTTCATTGGCGGTCCACGACATGGGGCCCGTCATGGATCGCAGAATAGGAATCTCATCCCTGACGCTCCGATTGTTCGGTTCGTTCCTCCAGTCTGACCATCCACGCCGAAGGGCAGGGTCGGCGAAAGCGGCCATGCGTCGGACATCGTTTCCAAAGCGTTCCAGGAAAGCATCCACGTCCACCACGCGAACCTTTCCTTTCTCGCCTTCCTGGTAAAAATCCCAGACCCCCAGTTTCTCTCCATCGCCCACGTGTACAAATGTCAAAACCTGGACGTTATAAACCCGTGTCTCTTTTATTTTATTCATTGCTTTCGCCCCCCTGGCGGAAAGGGATAATGAAGGCCCTACCATGCCGAAATACAGGGTGTGGAGGCTGCCCATTGCCAGCCACTTGATCCAGCACCTGGGGGTTGTCTCCAACGGGCGGCCCGTCCAGCACCGGCAGCACCGAACCCTCGGCCATCATCCTCACCGCAGGGCGGAAGTAGCGTGTCCCAGCCAGCCCGTGCACCAACCCAGGGCGGTTAACCAGCGTATAGCGCGCGGAGCCGTCGCGGCAGAACCCCTCCCATTCCTCCCGGGTGGGCCGGTAAAGGGAGAGGAGTATCGCATGGCCTGCACTATCGGGAATATCGAGCTTGAAATGTATATCCGGTTCAGGGCTGAACAGCCCCTTCCCCACCCTTTTGTCGCCGCCAATGCCCTCATCGCCCAGCAACCGCAGGACTGCCTCGAAACGGCCGCGAATCTCATCCCGTAAGAAGCGCACCAGGATGAACAGACCGGCGTCCGGGGAAAACAGCAACTCGCCGTAGCGAAAAACTTCTGAGCGGGAAGTGGTTCGATCCAGGCTGACCCTCGGTGTCTCTCGCGTGTCCCAGATCTTGCCAGGCACCGCTCCGGTAGACCAGAACTCCCCTCCCCCTATAATGTTTTCATCGCTTAACCCGAGTTCCCGGGAACTGCCATTTATCACTTTTTCAAAAACCTCTCGGGAAAGGTGGCGAACCCGCTTGAATGCCTTGGCCAGAGCGGGGTCGTCCGTCCCCGCAACATCCCAGCCAACGGGTTTCGGGAAGAAATACTGATCCCCCATGAAAGGAAATCCCGAGGACACGAGAAAAGGCGGCGAGATGAACAGCTCTTCCACCGGATCGTCGAAGATCATGGGCCACACGCATGCCAGGGCGGAAAACAGGGTATCCGAATGCAGAATGGACTCGACCCTCTCGTAGCCTTCGCCGGATGTGCCCAGGTGGAGCGGGGCACTGAACCGCAGCCGATAAACAACCGTGTTTTCCATGGATGCCTCCTATTGAAGCTCGGGAGGGACTGACACAGGAGATTCATCATACGGCCGCGCATCGACCCCCTGCAGGTACGCCTGCCGGTCCCGTACAAGCATTGTCTCCTTGAGCTTGAACTTTATCCTGCCATACCCCCGGGTGCCGCTTCCTCCAAGAAAGTCATCCTGCAGGAGACGCATCCCCGTGAACAACGTATCCAGCATCTCCCTCTCATCGTCACTTTCGAAAACGTTGCATATGATGCTCAATGTAAACTCCGCTCCCGCGGGCACCCGCTCGAATTGCCGGGGAGTGGCCTGGGAAGTTATCCGGTCGATGAACACCTCGGTCTTTACTTCGGTCATGGGCATGTCCGTCTCACGACTTGCCCCAAGCAGCCTGGCGCTCTCTGGTGTCAGGGGTGAATCTCTGACGATCAGACGAGCAGTGCCCCCTTTCTCTTCTTTTTTTTCGTTTTTAGTAGGAAGAGAGCCAAAAAGAAGGCATATCTCGCATGTTCCGCACTGGCAGGCCAGGAATTTATCGTCCTTCTTAGAAAATTTTCCCTTCAATTGCTCAAGGAGAGAGCGCATTTTTCCCTTAAGAGAAGAGCCGGGAATGTAAGGCTGATTGTTCAGAGTGTTGCGAACCACAACCTTGTCCGCTCCACCGATCTCAAGCCCAACGCTGCCGCCCCCGATGGAAAGGCCCGTCTTTGCCGTAATTGTTCCCGAAATGAATATTTTCTTTTCAAGTTTGCTCATGATTCACCTCTTCTTTCCCCTCTCTTTTTCTGCTTCCTGTCGGTAAGCAAGGAGTGCCTCGAAAAAATTACAAAAGCGCTCGAATCGCTCTGGACTGTCATTTACATGATGAATCGCCTCGATTAGGATATCCTTCATTTCTTTAGTTCCTAATTTACTGCCTGGACGGCTAGCAGCGTAAACAAGCTTGTAATTTAGCAATAAGAGGCGTTCGGGATCAAACTCCTGCATTTGTATCTTTTTGACCTCTCCGAAAACATTTCGGATCTGAGATGGCGTTAATTCTTTATTATATAGCTCTTTGCCTTTTTCCTCCGCATACTTTACCAGTTCTCGTGTATCTCCATTCATTATTTTAGCTATCCGTTCTTTCTCCTCTTGTCGTAGCCCTCTCTCCGATTCCCTGCGCTCGTCCCGTTGCCCGGGGCGTCCAAGCCCTCTTTCTCTTGGTCGATATTCCATCTCAATCCTCCTTCCTCACCATGAATTCGGCCCATCGGACCGGAACATCCAGGTAGTCAATCACCATCCGGGCCGACGCATGCCCATTAAAACGATTATGGATCAATGCTTCCGCCAATCTCTCCGCTTCCACCTTCCCTTTCTCCTGTGATCCCAGGCGGCGAAGGCCGTAAACCATGCGCCACAACCACTTGCTGTAGCGGATGCGCTCACCCAATTGGGCAATGTCCATGGTATCCTTCCGTTCCATCCAGCACTTTCTATTATCGTGGTAAAGCGCGTGGATTTGTCCCAGGCGGTGGAGGAGGGAACGATTGAACACTCCCTCCTCAAGCCACCCTCTCATGTCGTATGCCAACTGTCGAGCCAAGGCAAATTCATCCCAGCCCAGTGTGCGAGAAAAGAACGTAACCGCGTCCTTGCGAGCAGTACACAGCATTGATGGGCTGCCGGAGCGAATGAAGTCCCGATCAGACTTGGAGCGGTGCTCCTCCTCTCCTGCCGCCTCCGCGGCGAAAGCAATGGGATACTTGGGCGACACAATAGTGATTCCGGCAGAGAGGGTCAGCGAGGGATTCCCGCAGGCGAAGCGCCTGAAATCTTCTTGTATCGCACCAGCCATCTCCACAACACCATCCCATGCTCCCACCACGAAGAGGTCATCGCCCCCAGAATAGAGCACCGCTACCCTGTCCCGATACTTATCCTTGTTCGCAATATAATGCACGCGGCCGTTGAAGAAATCGTCCAGAGCCCTGCTGAACCCGGCCACGCGCGAGATAGAAGCTTCATCCAGTTCATTTCCCGTAGCCTCATCACTCTCTATGAACCCCTCCCGGAACAATCGGCCCAGGTTGTCAACGTCCATGCGCAGTATTGCCAGGCGACGCACACCAGTGGACCGGGCTGCTATCTTATCGAAGTCTAAAGGGACTCCATCAGGGTCTTCCGGTGTGCGGTTTCCCGCAACAAAACGATAGCCGCAAAAAGGGGAGAAGCGTTCGCCTGGTTCAAGAAAATCGACAGAGTTGAGTTTATAAACCTTCGCTCCCCGTCGGAACAGCTCCATGCGATTATCTGAATCCCGGAGCAGGGCATACCGACAACCAAGGGCCGAAAAATCGAGACGGTCCTTACCAGAAGGAATAGCGCCATCCCACCCCTCGGCAAGGGCCACGGCTCTGGATAGACTTTTCCCCAACTCTTCCATTTTCCTGCAATCGTCGCAAACATTAATATCCTCACCCTGGCTGACCTCCCGGGTGCTGCGGCAAATACCGCATGTTAGATGGAAGCCTGTTACCTGTTCGATGCTAAAGAGCTTTTCATAGTCGAATCCGAGGAAACGCCGCTTTTTTTCCTCTCCTGAGTGCATGGAGGCGGTCTCCCAGTGGCGGGAAAACGGCTGCCCATCACCGCCCAATTGGAAATCCCTGCCGGGAAAGATGCTGTGGCCCAGTCCCAGATAAAGCTCCCCGGCGTACCTGTTCAGTAAAAAGTCATTGATTGTCTTCTGGAGTTCATGGAGACTTTCCCGGTGATGGCGGGCAACAAGGAGGTAAAATCGTCCTCCGCCTGAAAAGAGAAGGTTGGCCAAATGATATCCCAGGGATCGCAGGATAAACTTCGCCGCTGTCTCACAGAGGATCTGGAGGTAAAACGATCTGCCCCGCAGCCCGCGTGCAGCCCCTTTGGAGGTTATGTTATAAATGAACTTCTGGATGCCGCTGATGTCGCCGCATACAAGGAGAAACTTTTCCGCCGACCGATCTTTTATGGCCCCGATATTCATGTCGCCGCAATGCTGATGATGGTCCCAGAGGCAGCACGCGATGGCCGCTGTGGTGCGGGCGTGATCGAACAGGGTGATGTCCGGGAAGTCTACCGTGCTTGTGGGGATCTGTACGGTGTATCGCTCCAGCAAGTAAAAGAGGCCGGTAATAAAGACATCGATGGATGATGTGGGAAGGCGTTGAAATCCGTCGACGAAATTTTTCCAAAGTGGAGCGTACCGGGCTTGCTCCAGCGATTCGTCAATTGGAGGTTTAAGAGTCTCCTTTTGTGCAGGAAAGAATTCATCGGCATTGGGATTATGCTCAAAGACTTCCAGCCTGTGCATGATTTCCTTACGGGGTTTATCCTTCAATCGAATCCTGTCTGTTACAGGAATCAATCGTGTTTTTTTGTATGCCATGCTGCCTTCTACATCGGGTTGATAGTCCTGACGGCTGTGATCTCCGGCCGAGAGCTGATCGGCCTCGGAAACGATCCATTGCAGCGGGGAGTCGGCCCGGTGATGACGCGCAGCCAAATTAGCTATGCAATCCTCCGTTCGCTCACCGCTGAATTGCAGAAACAACCTCTCGTAGTATTCTTGAAAAAAGCCCATGGTCCAGAGTGCATGACGATGAGAATATCCGGAGGGACTTTCCCGGGAAACGCGGCAAATAGTGCCCTCCAGGTTCCTCACAAGGGGATCCAGTACATCCTCCGAGGGATGTGCTCGTTGCATGAACTTCCCGACGTCGTGCAAAAGCCCCGCAACTGCAAGTGTCTCCATCGCGTTCATCATGTCCCTCCTGTGGAAATCAATTATGGATCCGTTATGATATCAGGAAGAATCTCGTCATCTTCCTGCGTAAATCTCTTACCCGAGAATCAAATCGATTAAAGAGGGAAAGATGAGCATAAGAAGCAAGCATATCCATGGCATTGAGCGCAAAGACCGAACTGAACCGCACCGAATCCCCGGAGGTACGATCTTTTTTATGCATTAAGAGCGTCCCAATAGCGAGATGAGGAGGTTCAATCATATTTATTCATCACCATAAGTATCTGGAATATAAGTTAGAGTCCCCGGCCGTCCTGAGATTTTTACTATTACATGGATCAATGAATCAAAGTATAATCAGGGAATTTGTCAAATTCGGTCAAACGTTTAGCGATATTTTCTCAGGGGAGCATATTTTTTTCCAGTTAACACTATGGAAAAGACGATGAGTGAAAGATCAAAGCCCCTCGTCAAAAATCGGGTCTCCGTCATAGTGGACCTTGATGCACAATGGCGAGCATTCATAAAAGATTGGAATTATCCGCTTTGATCAGCAACATATTGATCAACGATATTACAGTCAAATCGCCGCCAATAATAGATGAAGGATGTTGTTGGGGTGGCCCGGACGACTTGCCGTCCAGGTTGCGAAGCTACAAGAGGTTTTGCCCGGTGCACCCCGCGCCCGGAAACCATTAAACGAGCCATGTACTGCCTCTTGCTGCTGCGCAGCCCGGACTATTTATTGTCCGGGCTGCGCCCCATGGAACCTGAATGCCATTAAGGTTTGGCCGGTATTGAATCAACGCGTTCGGTCCAATGGGTAAGCAATAAGAATTTAACAAAAATCAAGCAATTAAAGTTTTATTTGCCGACATGATATTACTTCGTTACGTGTTGGATATTTTATTTTGCTTGCGTTATCACATATTATTGATGACGCCGAAGGAACTTAAAGCGGTACGGAAGCGCCTGGAATGGTTGATCATTGAATGGCCGCGGGGCCAAGACACACCATCCATGTACTGGCTCTCGGACCTTCCTCGGAATTATGGTTTGGTGCGGTATGCCAAAGCCCACTGGAGGATTGAGATGGATTACCGGGAGTTGAAGGACGAGTTAGGTCTGGGCCATTATGAGGGCCGGTTCTGGATGGGGTGGAATCACCATGTAACCCTGACCATGATGGCTCATGCCTTCCTTACCCTTGAAAGGGAACGGCAACTCCTCCTATCAACCTGGACAGGTCATTGCAGGATTTGTGGACAGAACTATCTCATGGATACGTATTAGTTGTATTGATATTTAACGAAGTAATACCAGCTTCAGCTCTAATCAAGTTGCTTTGTTGCAAGGGCCGCCGCCAGGATGATGGCGTCGATCATGCTCTGGGGCCCGGCTCTTCCCTGGCCGGCGCGACCGAAGGCCACACCGTGGTCAACCGAGGTTCGTATAATGGGAAGGCCCAGGGTCACGTTCACCCCCGAGATGTCCTTTAATCTTTTTGTCCGCTCATCGTGGATGAAGCCCAGGACCTTGGTGGGAATGTGCCCCTGGTCGTGGTACATGGCCACCACAGCATCGTACTGACCCCCTGCCATTCTGGAAAAGACGGTATCTGGCGGGATCGGCCCCACCACGTTGATGCCCGCGGCCAGGGAGTCCTGGATTGCGGGGGATATTTCCTCGATTTCCTCCCGGCCGAATAACCCCCCCTCCCCGGAATGCGGGTTCAAACCCGCCACGGCCAGCCGGGGTTCCTCGATTCCCATGCGGATCAGGGCCCGGTGGGCCAACTGGATGACCTTTCGAATCCGTTCTCTGCGAACCCGGTCCAGCGCTTCTCGCATGGATATGTGCAAACTGACGTGAACCACGCGGAATGTTCCGTCCACCAGCATCATGGCATAATCCCGGGTCCCGGTCCGGTCGGCAAATATCTCGGTATGGCCGGCAAAAGGAACGCCCGCCAGGTGGAGCGCTTCCTTGTGGATGGGTCCCGTAACGCAGGCATCGACCTCCTTCCGGAGTGCCAGATCTATCAAGTGTTCGATATATTGAAAGCACGCCTTGCCTCCACTGGCTGTGACTTTTCCATATTCCAGGCTGCTGAAGTCCACATTGTGAAGATCCATGACATCCATTGTCCCGAGCGTATAAAGGCCCTGCCCGGGGTGCTCCACCGGGCGGCACTCAAGGTCAACGCGGGCGATTCGGACTGCCTCCTTCATCAACTTCAGGTCGGCCACTGCCAATGGGCGGCACACACGGTATATTTCTTCCAGCGCCAGCGCCTTGGCGGTGATCTCGGGCCCTATACCGCCCGGGTCGCCAACGCTGACGCCTACCAGAGGTCGTTCCGGGGTCATTTTTTTACTCCTTTACGATATGAGAAAATTTGCAAACAAATGGGCAGTAATAATTTCCGTAATATGCTGCATTTCTTTTCCAGGGCGGGAGCACATAGAACAGGGATCTGAGTAAAGCGATCGAGCTTCCCGGACAACTTATTACATTACGGATTAATGGCGGGAAGATCAGGGTCTAGGATTGCCACAGACATTCTACATAAGTGATACAAACGGTATATGATAAGATATTGACATTTCAACGTTTTTGCTCATCCAATGCTTGATTTTTACCTTTGTCTACTTACGGGGCTACTCCTGTTATGATTAACGGCACCGGCGGATTATTCCTACCGTGTCTCAGCACATTATAAACTTCTCCTTCAAAGTATGCAATTCCTGTTGACATTTCGGACTGCATAGACTTCATGGGCAGGATTTCTATGCCGACATTTATCAAGCCACCACTGTAAAAAAGAAGATGTTTTACAAAAAGATCATAGGCAACAAATGCGTACTTGCCGAATTGGACTTCTATTGCAATATTTTCTTTGACGAAATCTGTCTGTTTATATGAACGAATTGGAGTTGTTATTCCTTTGTCGATCAAAAAATCTTTCTGCTTGTCTAGTGGTAAGGCTATCAATTCCTGCATTATCTTATAATTCGTTGTGACATAGTATGAATAGCGCACGTCCTTCCACTTCTTCTTCTTAAAATATAGTTTAAATTCTCGATTTAATTGATCCGGATTGTATAACCTTCTGCCTTTCATTGTCTTTTCTTTGCTGATTTTAGTTCTAAACTTATCCATCAACGGTGCGGATAACATCTCTAATCTCTTCATATATATCGCCATGATGAACTAAAAGATATTCTTCTCCATTCAGATGAGAGTATATTTCAACCATTTTCATGTTTAACGTTATTGGTCAACGGAAATTTTGCCAGAATCGTGGTTGCAATATTCCAAATCTGGTCTGTAAAGCATTTCCTTTGTTTTGAAAATGTATCATGCAGCCTTGCAAATTGGGTTGCACCGACTGGGCACAATTCAGGTGTGCGGAAAAGCTCTGAAAGTTTTCCGGGTGCCAATTTCACTTTTCATCATGTTTTCTTTTCCAGATACCTCACACATCTCACCACCGCCTCCGGCCCTCCGAAGGCCCCCGCCTTGGTGATGACGGGCAATCCGGGGAAAGCGGGCGAGCGGGAAAAGGCCAGCGGGAGTCCCGGGGCGATCTCTCCGGCCAGCTCCAGCACCCCGATTTCCAGCTTCTGTAACACCGCACAGGCGGTATCGCCGCCGGTGAGCACCAGCCCTCCCGGCGGTAAATTCCGCGAATCCATCACCATACGGCCCACCGCGGCCAGCGCCGCAACGATTCGCCCAGGCAGGAGGGAATGCGGTCGAGCCCGGTCAGGTTCGTCAATATCCACTGTGAGGACAGCGCTACCGCTGTGCAGCGAACGTCCCACTGCTTCAGCAGCCCGGGTTAATTCTCCGGTGCTGAAAGAGATTTCCCCGGTCGATAAACCAGGGCGGAGCAGAACGCGATGGGAACCCGCAACCCCGCAAAGCCTGGCTATTTGTTGGATGGATCGCCGGCTTCGACTTCCGCATATCACCAGGACAGGGCCGCCCGGCAAACCTTTTCGGATTGATGAGAGTCTCCGGGATGCATGCGGACCTATTTCCCCGGCGATTTCCCGGGCCAGCCCCGCTGATCCCACGGCGAGCGCATCCCGGCCTCGATCCAGGGCCACCTTCGCTATTGTGCGCAAATGTTCCCGACGCACGGCGTCGAATACCATTAGTTGTGCCCCGGTCGCCATTTGCCTGCTGATGGCATCCCGGAGTGCATGCATTCCCGACACTACCGTGATCAGGTCTATGAGGGCTGCACTCCGCCTTGATTGCGCCTCCAGCAGAGCGGGCACGCGGGATTCAGACACCGGCATGACCGGGTCATGGCGTATTTCCGTGGCCCCTATAGGTTGACCGTCCATGCAGTGGATCCCCCCCACCGTGCATCGGCCTTGCTCCGGGAAGGCGGGCGCGATGAGAGCCAGCGGAATGCCCAGTACGTCCATCACGGCATCAATCTCTTCTCCGATGCGGCCGCGAAGAGTGGAATCGATCTTTTTGTAAACCCGTCGGATGGGGAATCTGGCCAGCCTTTGCGCCCATTGAGCCACTCTGCCATAGGATTCCTGCGGTCCCAGTGCCCGGCTGGCGGTGTTCACGCTCAGGGCGCGGATGTCCTCAGGGATCGCCGCGGGATCATCCAGCATCAGCGGGTCTGAGATCATAAGAGTGGGAATCCCGTGTGCGGCGAAACCCGCGCCGGTATCCATGCCTCCGGTGAGGTCGTCCGCTATTACAATGAGGAAGCTTTCCATGCTCTGTTTTCTTTTTTTGACGGGATACATCCGAAAAAATGCCGGGTTATCAAACCTTGATCACCCTGCTATCCTGTCTAACATTTTTCCAGTCTTTCTCCTTTTGATTTTCAATACATACCCTACCGCCGGTGGTACCTCCATGACTTTAGCCCTTTCCGGGTACGCGGAGACGGGAAAGACCTGCTCATATTTTCGGTGCCTGCCATGGGTGGTTGACCCATATGTGAAAATGCTAAAGGAAAACACTGATCTATCAAAACGTTTTTCAACTGTTTTCCGGGCACATAAAAGCATAACCCTATGTGTTAGTCAAGCAGAAGTCCCACTGGAAAAGAGAATGTATGAATTACTATTTGCCCGGGTCGATGAAGGGCGGTAAATTTCTTGACAAAAGATATTCAGAGGTATATGTATGGTACATTAGTATGTCATTTGAAGCGGAATATTGTTTATAGTACTAGACGGTGGTAGAATAGCAAAGGGAATAATGGTGCCGGCCGATGAGGACCTCACATTTACGGGATCGGACGTGAGGTTTTTAAAGGAACAAATGTGGAATTTCAAAAGGTCACGGAGACCATCAAGGAGGTGGTAAAAAAAGAAAGCGATCCATGGGCGTCAAGAGAATTGAGGTATTACTGTCATATCAATATGTTGGTTCACTAAGCGGTGAAAGGCTCAATGCCTGAAAGGAGGCATACCATGTTTAGAAGGTCCTTGCTAGTAACAATTGTTGTTATTCTGGCACTGACCCTTGCCATGTCAGGACCGGCAATGGCAAAGACGCGCTTTTTCGGCATCGCCACGGGGGGGACCGGCGGCGTTTACTATCCACTGGGAGGCGCATGCGCTCAGTGCCTCACCAACAAAATCCCGGACATGGTTGTAACCGCCCAGAGCGGCAACGCCTCGGTGGCGAACACCAATCTGATCGCCAGGGGTGAAGTTGAATCTGGGTTGGCTCAAAACAACGTGGCCCTCGCAGCGTATGTCGGGGACAAAAAAGCATGGAAAACCCCCCGGGTCAAGAACCTTCGGGGTATCGCTTCCATGTATCCTGAAACGATCCACATTGTGGCTTTGAGGAAATCAGGCATCAAGTCTATCTATGACATAAAAGGCAAACGGTTGATCGTAGGCGATAAAGGCAGTGGAACCGAGTTCGACTCCCGAAGGATTCTGGAGGCTATCGGGCTTACCTACAAAGATATTAAGCCCGTGTTTGTCTATTATGCCACGGCTGTGCAGCGGATGAAAGACGAGCAGGCCGACGCCCTGTTCTGGACCTCAGGGGTTCCCAATGCCAGCATGATCGAAATCGCCACCACCAAGGATGTGGTTTTCCTTCCTTTCCCCGATGCCGTTGCCAAAAAGCTGCATGATAAGTACCCCTATTATGCTCAGGTAACCATGCCGGCCAACTCATACCTGAAGCAGCCCAATCCGATAAAATCAATCGCCATGATGGCCATCTGGATAACAAGATCGGATGTGCCCGAGAAAGACATCTATGATGTTACTTACAATCTGTGGGAAGACACGCCGCTTATTTATCGAAAGAAGCAGGAAAAGGAAAGCTGCGCCAAAATTCTCGCGAAGGTACACAAGCAGGGCGAGAACGTGAAACTGGAAAACGCCCTGCTGGGCATGACCGTTCCTCTCCATGTGGGAGCGTATAAATATTACAAGGAGAAAGGGATCAAGATTCCGGCGAATCTCATCCCGCCTGAGGCAAAGTAAGGTGCAGGCAGGTTAAGGAGCTGATTTCCTTTTGAATAACCGGCCTTCACGGGTATTCGGGCCCGCACGGTTGCATTGATCATGCAACCGTGCGGCCCGGTTTTTGTGATCGATGCGGAAATCTATTTTTGCGATTCTTGTGCTCCTTGTACTCGGGATAGCGGTGGCGGGATATCCCCTTAATGTGTTAGTGCTCAGCAATAACGACGAAATTATCTCCCTTCAAGTTGTCAAACCAAATGACACCTTCCTTCTGGGATATTTTCATTCCGTGGCATTGAGCGATGTGTGGGAGCGCTTTGTCATCGATGCGGATTATCGGATTGTCCTCACAGAGACCATGTTCCAGGGCCAGGGAGCCGGGCTGCCCTCGAGCCTGTCCGACGGCGAGAAATTGACGCGGGATGGCAGGTGGTTCAGAATCACCGGCATGAGACGGATAGTGCCTTCCCTGTACTGGAGGGTCGAGACCAGGTGGCATAACAGGTTCCGTTTTAACAATGAACAAGAGCAGGACATCTCCTCGTGTGTTGGGGATTCTTTGGTTCTGATCAGGGTCCAACAAATGAATGTGCCCGCCTTTTTGATACATTATCTCACAGGACGCACTCTTTAACCTGCTGTTTCCAAACAAAGCGAGAGGATCATGGCGGAAGACGTTATGAAAAACAGGAAAGCGGAAACGATCAGCTATAAAGTGGATGAGGCGAAAGTTCAGGAGCTTGTGGAGACCTTTGACCCGGAGCTTCGCTTCCGAAAACTGAAAGGCGCTGCGGCCGGGGTTGTTCTGGCCATGTGCATCATCCTCGCCCTTTTTCATATCTATACGGCGGGGTTCGGCGTGTTGCAGGAGTGGAAGCATCGCACTTTTCACCTGGCTTTTGTGCTTTCCTTGATTTTTCTTGTCTATCCCACACGCAAAGTCAAAATCAAGAGACTATGGCTCACGTGGACATACGAAGTCATTTTCGCTTTGATGAGCGGAACCATTCTTTCTCTGGGGCTGCAGGACGTTCTTGATTTGAAAACGCCGGCCACGGTGCTTGTTTTCGTTCTCGGTTTTTTCATGGCATTTGCCATGAAGACCAGAGATCTCTGGAAACCGACAATTTCAACGTTTCTGGATTTGAGCGTTTCCGTGACGGGTCTGGGAGTGCTGACATATCTCCTCATGGTTATTGTGCGGCATTGGGAGGCCTATGTGGCAAGCTCGGACATTGTGTTTATTATCTGGACTTTCGTCATCATTTCCGGTCTGGCGGCTCCTTTCCTGTTTATGTTCCGGGATGCAGCCCGAATCATTCAAGGTAAGAAGGAATTTCATTACGACCCGCAAAAGATTCCTTACTTTGAAATCACCCTGGCCGTGATGGCGGTCGGCTTCTCGAGTTATATAATCGTTGATTTCGATCAATTCGTATACCGGGCGGGGTTTCCCAATGTACGCGATCTGGTTATCGGCAACTTTGCCATTCTCCTGGCGCTGGAAGGCACGCGGAGAAGCATCGGTCTGCCCCTTGCCATTCTGGGGCTTTTGGTTCTGGCCAACTGCTATCTGGGCCCGTATCTCTCCTATATCCCGGGACTCGATTTTTTTGCGCACCGCGGTTTCTCAGCGGCACGGATTATCGACCACATGTACCTCGGAACAGAGTGTATATACGGAATTCCCCTTGGAGTGGTCGCTACTTTTGTGTTTCACTTTGTCTTGTTCGGAATATTCACGATGAAAACCGGGCTCGGCAAGTTGTTCATCGATCTTGCCATGGCCCTGGCCGGCTGGTCTGCCGGCGGACCGGCAAAGGTTTCGGTTCTTGCTTCGGGTTTGATGGGCACCATCTCCGGCTCCTCGGTGGCAAATACGGTAACTACCGGGGCCTTTACCATCCCCATGATGAAAAAGCTGGGATACAAGTCAGAATTTGCCGGCGCGGTGGAGGCCACGGCCTCCACGGGAGGACAGTTCATGCCTCCCATCATGGGGGCGGCTGCGTTCATCATGGCCGAGTTTTTGGGCATATCGTACCTCACCATCGCGACCTGTGCCATCGTCCCAGCAGTCTGCCATTTTTTTGCCGTTGGCTGGATGGTCCACCTGGAAGCGAAAAAAAATAACATGCGCGGTATTCCCAGGGATCAGTTGCCCAGTGTTAAATACCTCATCCAAACAAATGGGACTTTGTTTTTACCCTTGATCGTCATCATCTGGCTGCTGGTCACCGGGTTCACCCCGTTTCTGGCCGCATTCTGGGGTATCATCGCCTCGGTATCCTACGGACAATCCGGACCCCGAACAAAGAACTTCTTCATCGCTGTCAGCTCGTCAATACCCGTGATTATTTTCCGGTGGAACCCATTGGAAGGCCCGATGACCTGGACATTCCTCTGGGCAGCTTTAACGGTGGTCGGCCTTTACTGGAGCTGGCGCAAATCGGAGCCAAGGTTCTGGATATGGGGAACCGCAGCCATCGCGATCATGGTCTATTTGCTCCATGTTGGAAAGGAAGAAATCCTGGCAGCCTTCTGTCTCAATTTCTTTGTTATAATAGTTGGGCTTATTATCGGAGACGGCCGTATGCGATTCGGCCACGTCATCGAATGCCTGGAGTGGGGCACCAAGAACGCCCTGGCCATTGGTGCGGCGTGTACCGCGGTTGGATTCATCGTGGGGACCACCACGCTGACGGGCCTCGGGCTCAAGTTCGCCAATGCCACTATCGTGCTCAGCAACCTGTCCGCCTCCCTTGTAGACAAACTGGATGTCCTGAACCTGTTCGCCTTAGACCAGACCACCCTGTTTTTCACGATGGTCTATACGGTCATTGCCTGCTTGATCCTCGGGATGGGACTGTCCACAACGCAAAACTACATCGTGGTATCCATTATTGCGGCGCCGGCACTGATGAAGTTTGGGATCGCGCCCCTGTTGAGCCACCTTTTCGTGTTTTATTACGGAATCATGGCTGATGTAACACCACCTGTGGCTGTTGCAGCGTACGCCGCGTCGGGAATCTCCCAGGGAGATCCGTTCAAAACCGGCCTGAGGGCGTACACGCTGTCTCTGGCGGAGGTGTATGTCCCCTTTGCCTTTGTGTTCACCCCTGCTCTCGTATTTATGCCCTGGATACTGGAAAACCCGAGGCCTCCCTTCCCGTGGCTGGAATTTATCGGCGTTCTGGTGACAGTGATTCTCGGAATCATGGCCCTGGGCGCAATCGTGATCGGCTATTTTGGAGACAGGGTGACTGTTTATGAACGCCTCATACTCGTACCGGTTCTCGTTCTTTTGTGGTGGCATGAACTATATTCAAGCATTGTGGGCGCCGGGATGCTGTTAGGCCTTTACCTGTTTCAGCGTTATCGAAGACGGCTAAGGGAGTCGCGAGAGGGGGTTCTCAGCGAGGCGGTTAGTTACGACTGATTCTTTTTTTTAATCTGCATCAATCGCTGCTCATCAGATTGAGTGCACTGCCAGTGCGGATTTCAAAGCAGAGAGTTTTGTGTCCACTGCACCCGGCGGGACGTAATCATTGGAAGAGGTCCTCGAGGAGACATTTATTTTATGATACACCTGTCAAACCTGCTGACCGAGCGGAAAGAATTATCCCCTTCCGGCATTTTTTTTGCGACAAGTTTTTCCTTGACAGAAACGAGAAACCTGTTAAATATAATTCTTCTTGATGCAGGTAAATTATTGTAGAAGGAGGTGGTGGCTTTTCAAAATACTCGGGGCGGTTGTTTTGTTTGGATTTATTGAACGGTTCTGTCTGAAAAGGAGAAAAAGACATGAAAAACAGCAAGAGTGTATTTTTTGTCATTTTTGTCTTAATGTTTGCAGCGGCCTTTCTGTTTGTCGGTCCGGCTGACGCCAAGGTATACAAATTCAAGATGCAGAGCACCTGGCCGGCCGGGGATTTTCACAACGTCGACCCCCAGATCGTTGTGGATTATATCCATGCCATGAGCGGCGGGCGTATAAAGATCGATTTCATGCCTGCCGGGACGGTAGTGGCAGCTTTCGAGGTTCTCGACGCCGTCCACCGGGGCATTCTGGATATGGGGCATTCGTGGCCCGGATACTGGGTCGGCAAGCACCCCGCGAGCGGCCTTTTCTCCAGCGCTTCCGGAGGGCCGTTCGGCCTGAGCTCAGAAGATTTTTTGGCCTGGATGTACGAGGGAGGCGGTCTCGATCTCTATAACGAACTTTTACAGAAAGAGCTGAAATTGAATGTGATCGCTTTCCCCACATTCGGCGAAACGCCCGAACCACAGGGCTGGTTTAACAAGCCCTTGAAATCCTGGGCGGATTTAAAAGGGCTTAAATTCCGCGCAGCCGGTATGACCGCGGAAGTTTTTAAAGAAGCCGGCGCCACGGTGGTTACCCTGCCTGGTGGAGAAATCGTTCCCGCCCTGGAGAAGGGAGTCATCGACGCCGCTGAATACAGCGACCCCAGTTCGGACAAAGCTGTGGGGCTTCATGACGTCCGGAAATTTTATCACCTCCCCGGACTTCACCAACCTACCGGTATGATGGAGCTGCTGATCAACAAGAAGAAGTGGGATGAATTGCCCAATGACCTGAAAGAAATTGTCAGGGTTGCCTGTGAAGCTGCCACCATGCGCTTTACCTTCAAAATGTTGACGCATAATGCCGAGGACCTGAAAGATCTGGTGAAAAATCACGGGGTGACGGTTGTCAAGACACCCCCGGATATTTTGATTGAGGTTTTGAAAGCCGCCGATAAGGTGTTGGCGAGAAAGGCGAAAGAGAACGCATTCTTCTCCAAGGTGCTTGAGTCTCAGAGGGCTTTCGCCAAGACGGTGGTGCCGTACAGGCAGATAGGGCATCCTGATTACGACCTGGCCGCAGACTATTATTACAAAAAATAATCCTTGATTCATGACGAAGGATTGGAAGGCCCCTGGTCTTCCAATCCTTACAGTTGATATGTTTTTAGAATTATCCACTTTGATCAGCACCGTATTGATCAACGATATTAGAGTCAAATTGCAGCCAATAATACAATAATAGATGAAGAATGTTGTTGGGGTGGCCCGGACGACAAGTCGTCCGGGCCACCCCTCATGCAACCTGAATGCCCTTGAGGTTTGGCCGGTATTGAATCACAGCGTTCGGTCCAATGGGTAAGCAATAAGAATTTTATTTGCCGACCTGCCTGATAGAATAATCTTATATGTTTTTAATTCGCATTTAGGGAAATATAAATGGAAAAGATTATACACTTTATCGATTCTTTCACCGAGAAGATCGGGAAGATTTCCGCCTGGCTTGTCATTCCTCTCACCCTTGGCCTGGTTTATGAGGTTTTTGCCCGATATATGTTTCACGCCCCAACAGTCTGGGCTTACGATTTGAGCTACATGTTTTGCGGTACCCTGTTTATGATGGGGGCGGCTTATACTCTCAACAAAGGGGCACATGTAAGGGTTGATGTTTTTTATCGCTTGTTTTCACCCAGAGGCAAGGCAACCATTGATGCATGCTTGTACATTGTATTCTTCTTCCCCGTGATGTTTTTTCTCATCATAAAAGGTGCAGATTACGCCTGGTATGCCGTGCAGATCCAGGAAAGGGCTGCCGTGAGCCCCTGGCGGCCGTTTGTCTGGCCTTTGAAGCTGGTTCTTCCTATTTCCATTACTGTGCTGCTTATTCAGGGAATCGCAGAGTTTCTCCGATGCCTGCAAGTTCTCTTTGGGAGGAAAACAAATTGAATCCGGAAGTCATTGCCATCATCATGTTTGCAGGTTTGCTTTTAAGCGTTTTCATGGGGTTTCCCATCGCTTTCGTTCTCTTGGCCAACGCCATGATATTCGGATATGTCGGCTGGGGACCAGTGGTCTTTGACTTGTTGGTTTCGCGAACATATTGGATAATGACGAACGACGTACTGGTGGCTGTCCCCCTGTTTGTTTTCATGGGATATTTACTGGAGCGCGCAGCCATCTGGGATGAACTGTTCGATGCACTGCTTCTGGCAGTGGGGGCTTTGAGAGGTTCCCTCGCGCTTACCACCACCATTGTGTGCAGCATTTTTGCGGCAGCCACGGGAATCGTGGGCTCAGAGCTCACGGTCATGGGGTTGATGGCGTTGCCTGCCATGATCAAGCGTGGCTATGACGTGAGACTTGCAACTGGATGCATACTGGCTTCGGGCACGCTGGGCATCCTCATTCCACCGAGTATTATGCTGATCCTGTACGGGCAAATCGCACAGTTGTCCATCGCCCGCCTTTTTGCCGGGGCCATTCTCCCTGGCATAACCCTTTCCGGTCTCTATTGCATCTACATACTGATCAGATGCTATTTTCAGCCGCACCTGGGCCCGGCCCTTCCAGAAGAAGAAAGGCAGGTTCCCGTATCCAAGATAATCCTGGGTCTTCTCAAGAGCTTTGTGCCGCCCATCGGGCTTATCTTCTGCGTGCTGGGATCGATCATGTTCGGGATCGCCGCCCCCACAGAGGCGGCTTCTATGGGTGCCATCGGCGGTTTGCTCCTGAGCATTGCATACAAGAAATTCACTTTTAAGGCCCTGACAGAAGCGGTCTATTCGGCACTGAAGACCACCAGCATGGTCCTGTTCGTGGCCGTCGGAGCGAGCTGTTTCACCGGCGTATTCCTGCGCCTTGGCGGTGGGAACATAATGAAAGATTTTCTTTTGGGCCTTCCGGTAGGCCCCATAGGTCTTTTGATTGTCATGCTGCTCGGTATCTTTATCGCCGGGTTTTTCATCGACTGGATAGCCATCCTGTTGATTTTCATCCCCATCATCATCCCCATCGTGAAAGAACTGGGGTTCGATCCTCTCTGGTTCGCCCTGATAATCGCCGTTACACTGCAGACCTCGTTCCTGACGCCGCCCTTTGCCGTCTCCATCTTTTATTTGAAAGGGGTCTCCCCTCCGGAGGTAACCCTTACCGACATTTACAAGGGCGTTCCGTACTTTATTATCCTGCAAATTATCGGACTGAGCATTTGCATCATATTTCCTCAGCTAGTTCTCTGGCTTCCCACAAGGATGTTCGGGTGACAGGCCCCGCGGTAGAAAAGCACCACCGGGACATCTCTGTTCCCGGCGGTGCTTTTTTTAAATTTCGACGTGAAAACAGGATACTCAGGATTTTCCCAATCCTGTTAGTATTATCCCGTCAAAACTCTTCCTTCAAAGATCACGTCCCTTCCCCGGATTGACTCATCCAGCGCTCCCGCAATTGTGCCTTGGCGATCTTGTTGGAACCCGTTTTCGGCAGGTTTTCCTTGAATTCCACCGATTTGGGTGCTTTAAAATGGGCCATCCGTTCCTTGCAGAATTGAATGATGTCTTCCTCAGCGGCCTTGTGGCCTTCTTTAAGTACCACAAACGCATGCACGGCTTCTCCCCATTTGGGATGGGGGACTCCGATCACGGCGCATTCCAGAACGGCGGGGTGCTTAAACAATACGTACTCGACCTCGGTGGAATAAACGTTCTCACCACCTGTGATGATCATGTCCTTCTTGCGGTCCACGATGTTGACAAATCCCTCGGCATCCACGGTGGCCAGATCGCCGGTATAAAGCCAACCGTCGCGGATGGCCTCTGCTGTGGCGTCGGGCAGCTTCCAGTAGCCGCGGGTGACGATATCTCCGCGGACCACGATTTCTCCAACTGATTGCCCGTCATGCGGGACCTCCGCGCCGGCTTGATCCACTACTTTGAGATCTATTGCCATGGTGGGTCTCCCGGTCTTGGCTTTAAAAGAAAACTGCCGGGAAGAAGGCAACTTTTTGAGGTGGTCTTTCAGGATGGAGAGGGTCAAATAAGGGCTTGTCTCAGTCATACCGTAAGTCTGGATATAATCACACTTGAACGTTTCCATAACGCGTCGGACTACATCGGGAGCAATGGGTGCTCCTCCTGAAAGGAGGGCGCGCAAAGAGGGATATTCCTGTCGGGTGGCTTCCGGTTCATTGATCAGCATGTTCAACATGGTGGGGATCATGTTAGTGATAGTTATCCCCCGATCAATCATAAGACGCAAGATTTCTTCGGGTCGAAAGGATCGGGCCAGCACGTGCGTCCCCCCCACCCATGTGATGGCCCAGGTGGCCCAGGCGTCGGCCAGGTGAAACAGGGGGGCAGCGTGGAGCCATACATCCGCATCGGTCAGGTGGAGTTCCGCCACGGTCATCAGCGCGTGGATATAGACATTGCGGTGAGATAGCATGACTCCCTTTGGTCGACCAGTGGTGCCGCTGGTATAATAGAGCTGTGCCAGGTGGTCGTCGCATGCCCCGGACAAAAGCAGAGGGCCGTCCGGCTGTCCCTTTAGAGCCTCCTCGTACGGGTCTGGCTCCCGGCCGCCGGCTATGAGGCAAGTATTCAGACCGGCGGCCTCTTTCATGATCACATGAGCCGCCTCCTCGTACTCCATGTCTGCCAGGAGAAACCTGGCTTCGGAGTCCTGGGCGATGTATGCCATCTCGCGTGGAGTCAGTCGGATGTTTACAGGGACCAGAACCGCACCCAAAAGTGCCGCTGCGTAATACGCTTCCAGAAAGCGATGGCAGTTTGGATGAATGATGCAAACCTTGTCGTTTGCCCCGATGCCCATGTCGGCCATGGCCCTGGCCAGGCGGCGGCAGCGGCCGGCAAACTGGCCATATGTAAATATCCGGTTCCCGCAAAACACCGCGGGCTTGTCAGGCCATAGCTCCTCGGCCTTTCTCAAGGTCTGGGTCAAATCCAATGGCGCGTCCTCCTTTTATCCATCAGTACCACAGGAATTTGTAAGACTTTATTCCCTTCTCATGGTCGCACTTTAAAACCCTGACACTCGCTGATTTCCTCTTCCCAGCGAACATCAGTATCATCCACGCGAGCGTGCCGGGGGCCGTGCCGGCACCATGCTATGGCCCGATCCACCGCATCCTTTTCACCTTCGAATACCGCCTCAACCCTGCCGTCCGGCAAGTTCCTGACCCACCCTGACAGCCCTCTCTGAATGGCCATCGCCTGGGTTTCTGCCCTGAAAAAGACACCTTGCACTCGGCCACTTATCACAACATGCGCCCGAACCCTCATTTTAACCTCCCCGTGTCAAATCTCCCTGGTTTGCGGGTTGAGCGTCGCCTTTTATTAGCGCGCGAGTGAGTCCGTTAATTTATTATGGTGCATTTTTTTCAAACTATAAATATATTAACACACTATAATACAGTGTGTCCATTCGCGGACTATCCATGTTAATGCACTATGATTATGTCACCCCTCTTTAAAATCTGCTGATATTGAGGCACTTCCTAAGAAGGAGGTGCTGGATGGAAAGAGAGGAGACTTTTACCATGAGAGAGATGAAGCGTTATGGGGTGATACAAGCCTTATTGGAGAAGAAAATGACCGCCGGAGAAGCAGCTTCGGCTTTGAATGTATCCACCCGCCATATCAAGCGAATAAAGAAAAAAGTCCAACAGTGCGGCGCCTTGGGAGTGTTTCATGGCAACAAGGGCCGTCCCCCGGCTCACGCCTTTCCCTCTGAATTCAGGCTTCATGCGATAGAGCCGGTCAAAACTCGGTACTATGAATTCAACTTTTCCCACCTCTCGGAGATCCTGGCTGAGCGCGAGGCAATCCGTGTCAATCGAGAGACTCTTCGGCGCTGGCTTCGTCCCCTGG
>JAFDED010000090.1 GCA_019310535.1 Deltaproteobacteria bacterium | reverse complement strand
ACCGGCCATGGGCAGCGTTAAGATCCAGGCCCATACAATACTTATTGCCACCCCCCACAGCACTGCTGAGACGGTGCGGACAGCGCCTACCCCGATGATACCAGCGGTGATAACGTGTGTGGTGGATACCGGAATCCCTCCCAGGGCCATGCCTCCCAGAACCAGTGAGCTGGCCGTTTCCGCGCTGAATCCCTGATATGGTCTCAGATTCGTCAGTCGCTGGGCCATTGTACGAATGATCCGCCATCCGCCGAAAAGTGTCCCGATGCCCATGGCCAAAGCACAGACGAAAATGGTCCACCAGGGAACGTGAAAATAGGAAAGCCAGCCATTGCTGAACAGAAGGATTGCAATAATTCCCATTACTTTTTGGGCGTCATTGGTTCCGTGGCTCAGGGAATACAGGGCGGCAGAGATAAGCTGGAGACGCCGGAAATATAAATTTACGCGATGAGAAGGCATGTTTTTGCAAATATGAAGGGCGGCAATCGTGACCAGCAGGGATCCGCAGAATCCCATGAGAGGTGCTACAAGCATAAAAGCAGCCACTTTCCCAACGCCGCTCCATATAACCAGGTCCAGGTGCTTGCCCTTGCAAAGCACCGCGCCGATGAGGCCCCCTATGAGTGCGTGACTGGATGAGGTCGGCAGACCCAACCACCAGGTAATCAAATCCCATAAAATAGCGCCCAACAGAGCCGAGAGTATCACCCAGGAATCCACCATGTCTGGCTGGATGATCCCGGTGCCGATAGTCTCAGCCACTGCCACTCCGAGGGCAAACGGCCCGATGAAGTTAAAAGTAGCCGCCATGGCCACCGCGTAAAGGGGAGGGAGAACTTTGGTGGCAACCACAGTGGCAATGGCGTTGGCCGCATCATGGAATCCATTGATAAAATCAAAAATAAGGGCTATGAAAATAATCCCAATGACCAACAGATGTTCAGAAGCAGGAATCGTCATGTGTTTTTCAGTTGAATGGCGCTCAGTATGTTGGCCACATCTTCAGCTTTGTCCACAGCGGTTTCGATGAGTTCATAGACTTCTTTATACTTGATGAACGTCAAAAAGTCCTGGTTCCCTGAGCCGTTGAATAAATTGGCCACGGCCTGCCGCGATAGCTCGTCAGCCAGATTTTCCAGCCGGTGAATCTCCATGAAGTATTGAAGCATCTGGGGACTCTTGGATAATTTTCGTAAGCAAAGCACTGCCTTTTTGACCTCTAGTACAGCATCTTGCAAGGTTGCCGAAAGCTTAACCATGGCCTCCGTGCTGCAGGGCACCTTATAGTTCTGCATTCGCAACGCAGCGCCGTCAACAATGTCAAGAATGTCGTCCAGCTTGGAAACCAGCGAAGAGATGTCAGCGTGATCAAACGGGGTAATGAAACTTTTGTTGAGCCTATCATGGATTTCGTGGACCAGATGGTCAGCTTGGTGCTCAAAAGATTTGATCTTGCTGTAATAGTTTTCCAGCCGCTGATACTCCTGCATTAACTGGTGAAATGTTTCCACGCCCACCACTACCACATCGGTCAGTTCTTCAATAAGATCGAAAAAACCGGTATCCGTAGGCACAAGTATTTCTTTCAGGCCCATTTAAGCCCCTCCCTCTCCCGTTTAACAAGTGAATGGGAAACTCAAGAATGCTTTTTATAGCCAATGGATTCCACTGTCAAGCCCCTCTTGCAATCGCCCGACAGGCTTGACCAACAACGAATAGAGGCTCGGAATAAATGAAACGATTATTTTCGTCCCATGGATTTCAATTATCCATGAACAAAGTAGCATAATTTTTTCTGCTGGGAAAGTGCTGGAAAAGAATAAACTCCAATTTTTTTAATTCCAGCGAAAGCAAATCGGTGTGGAAGCATCTGGAATAGCTGTGCTTCCTTCTATTTTAAAATTGTTAATGAGGACTTTTTGACATTGGTCGACTCTTCTTTCGTTTTTAAAATGACGAATCCGCAGCACATCCCCGCACTATACCGAATAAAGTCTCCGCGAAACGGAATAATTCCAGTTGACGTCCCGAGAGGTTGGAATGTGCCAGAGAATTTTGAGGATTACGTATGGGGGATACTATGGCGGTCCGTCGTAATTGACCTCTCCAATGAAGAAAATAATCCGTCGATCTCCTCGTTCTATCACGGGCAAGGATGCTGATTTATGAGGGGAGCGGATACTCATTCAGGCCGGTATAGGCTGAATGTGGAGTTCATCGATAGGTCTGTGGTTTGTGTCCAAGGATATTGTTTCAGGATCGATTAAGGTCCAGTGAGATTTACATTCCAGCAATTTCTCAAGAAGCATATGGTGAAGCCGATGGCCGGATTTGTGAGCGTTTAGATGTCCGATGACGGGAAACCCGAGGAGCGAAAGGTCTCCCATGCTGTCCAATATCTTATGACGCACAAATTCGTCTTTGAAACGGAGACCCTCATCGTTCAATACTCTCGATTTATCCAAAACGATGGCGTTATCCAGGGATCCTCCCCGGGCGAGGCCTCTTGATTTCAGATCCTCATACTCATCCAGAAAACCAAACGTCCGTGCGGGACTGATCTCACGTTTAAAATGGGGCGAAGAGAGAAGCACCGTCAGTGCTTGATGCCTCAGAAGAGGATGTGGATACGAGATGCGGAAAGAAAAAATCGGTTGAAGGCTTGGCCTGAGATGAACCACGGCATCATTGTCGGATATCTCAATGGGCTCGCGAATGATTAAAAGCTTCTTGGGGCGGTTCTGCCTGGCAATACCGGCCCGCATTATCATCCGTACAAAAGGCAAGGCGGAACCATCCATCGCCGGTATCTCGGGGCCGTCTGTTTCTATACGGACATTGTGAATTCCCAATCCGTAAAGCGCGCCCAGTAAGTGCTCCACAGTTTGGATCGATGTTCCGTTGACCCCAAGAGAGGTGGCCAATGTTGAATTAGTAATGTTTTCGACATGTGCGGGGATGTCTACCCCTACATCTTTTCTATGGAACACGATTCCGGAGTCTGCCGGCGCAGGTTTAATCCGCATGGTAACCGCTTGTCCGGTGTGAAGGCCCGTACCCGCGCACACCACTTCTCGCTTCAGCGTCCTCTGATGCATTTATATGCCTCCTTTGCGTGAAAAAATTAATGAGCAAATTATATGCCAGCCACAGTTAAATCGGACGAGCAGTAAAAATTGGCTATACATGAAGAACAACGGATAGATGTCTCATACAGTCCATTGCGTGAATAAGCGGTTGAGGCCGCACAGATGTGTGAAAAAACCCACAATTGATTCTAGCCTGTTGTTTTTTTGCAACACAGGATAAACTCCAAAGCCTACGTTCGGTGTAAACGCGGGCTTGACAATCAATGAACCCTGATGCATATTTATTTGAATCTTGGCAGGCTTGAAGAAAAATGTTTTGACATAAGGGAAGATTTATACGGGTGAGAAAAGGATGGGACACATGCCGGTTATTATGGGCACCAGCCCTTGGCAGGTACAGCCGGTGTGTTTGGGTGAAGAGACAGCATAGAATAACAGGAATAGTAAAAACATTTCATTCCTCATGGAGTATAAGCTATGTCTGATGCCAATTTTTACAGCGACAACGCCGATTTGAATTTTCACATGAATAACATGGTGAATTGGGAAGCTGTCTTCCGAACCCGAAGCGACATGGAAGACGAGAGAGATCGTTGGGGTTCGGCGGAAGAGGCCAAGGAAGCCTATCTGGGGATGCTGGAGGATCCGGTGGGAGAATTGGCTGCCAATCGCATGGCTCCCCGTGCTGTGGAGATTGATGAGCTGGGATGCAGGCTTCGGGAAAATAGAGTCGAACTCCCTCCAGGGATGGTGAAAAACCTTCAGGACCTGGCGGATGCGGATCTCATGGGGTTCACACTTCCGGTTCGTTACGGCGGGCTGGGTTTTCCGTATACTGTTTACACGGCAGCGGTGGAGATCATCAGCAGGGCCGACGCTTCGCTTATGAACCTTTTCGGCTTACAGGGGATCGCTGATACCATTGCACTTTTCGCGGACGAAGAGGTTCGGCGGCAGTATCTGCCGCGGTTTGCGTCGGGGGACATCACGGGCGCCATGGTGCTTACCGAGCCCGATGCCGGATCGGACCTGTTGTCCATTCAGACTGCCGCGGTGCCCGATGAGGTTACAAGCCGCTGGCGGCTGCGGGGGACCAAGCGCTTCATTACCAATGGCTGTGGTGATGTGCTGTTGGTGCTGGCCCGAAGCGAGGATCCACAAACTTACCGGGGAGGCCGCGGACTCAGCCTGTTTCTGGTGGAAAAAGGAGCCCGGGTCCAAATTCGGCGCGTGGAACACAAGCTGGGCATCCATGGTGCTCCCACCTGTGAGCTGTTCCTGGATGATGCTGAGGGCGTGCTCATCGGGCGCAGGGGCTACGGACTTACCCGCTATGTGGCTTGGCTTATGGACGCCGCGCGTCTCTCGGTTGCGGCCCAGGCCTTGGGTATCGCAGAGGCGGCGGTCCGGGAAGCCACTGCTTATGCCGGACAGCGCGAACAATTCGGGGAGCCGATTCGGCGCTTTCCTGCTGTAGCTGACATGCTGGTGAACATGCAGGTGGACTTGGAAGCGGTACGCTCACTGCTGTATGCCGCGTCAGAACAAATGGACCTGGATTTTGCCCTGGGTCGCCAGATGGAGAGCCTGCCTTCAGATGACCCTCGTAAGGGAGATCTGGTCCAGGAGAGGAAACGACAGGCCGGTGCACTGGATATTCTGACACCCATGGTAAAGTTTTACGCGGCCGAGACAGCCCAGCGCATCACCTCGGACGTCGTCCAGGTGTTGGGGGGCAATGGATATATTGTTGATTATCCCGCTGAACGCTATTATCGGGATGCACGAATTACAAGCATTTATGAGGGAACTTCGCAGATTCAGGCAAGCACCGCAGTGTCAAGGCTTCTCAAGGGGTCGCTTGATTCCCTGCTTACTCAACTGGCCCAGCGTGAACGACCGTCTGGCTTGCTGAACGAACTCGCCCAGGAAGTGGATGCCGCCCGGGAGGATATGGAACATTCGTTGGAGTTTGTCAGGGATAAAATGCGCGGCAGGGAAAAAGACCCTGCCTACCGCGATCTGATGGCCCGCCGATTGGTGGAAATGGCCGCCGACGTGCTCATCGGTTACCTCTTTCTGGGCCAGGCGGAACACTGGGATCGGAAGGCAGCTGTGGCTGAAAAGTTCATAAGGGACATGAGGATTCGCGCCAAGGCGCACAGAGCCCACGTGTGCGCGGGCCGCAAACTCACCCTGGACCATTTTAATAGCATTGTGGGAGAGTAGAACCACATCGAGAGCTGCCGGTAATCGAACTACACCGTTATGGTGAAGTCAGCGGCGGGTGGGAGGCTGATGTAACCCTCGAAGATCCGTATACGATATGATTGATGATTGGGTGCCGCTGGCAGAGCCAAGGGGCGCCAGTGAAGCAGGCACGTATTACACGTATTAAATGAAAAAAACGCGGGGCGGTCACAAGCGGCCGGACGCCTTGCCCGGAGAGGCATTAAGTCATCCGGCAAATGCCCGCCAGGCCGCTCGTGATACATATATCATGCAACCTCTGCCAAGGCGTCCATCCCCGGTAGAGGCCTTGCGTTCATGATAGATCCTGCTATAGGCCTACGTTACAATTTTGGCTCGCCTTTATCCAGAACAGTTTTTCCATCCAGGATCAGGGTAACCCCGCGGATGATGTTATCAATGTGGCGGGAGGCCCGGGTCTTACCCCCAAAATCCGCGTTAGACCCGAGGGCCAGATGAACCGAGCCGAAGCTTCCCTCGTCCTCCAACATCAGTCCTTGAATCCTGGCTTTGGGATTGAACCCGATGCCCAACTCCCCCACGTTATAGACCAGGGGATCGTTGGACGATTCAAGAGCCTGTTGGAGCTGTATGGCCTCCGTGCCTCCTTCAAATGATACAGCATTCCCGTCTTTGACCCGGATGGTCACCGGAGAGCGGAGAACCCCTATGCCGGATATGCTTGCATCGACAACGATGGTACCATTGGCTGTCCCCTCGACCGGCGCAATGCTGGCTTCGATATTGGGAGGCGACGAATAACCCCCAGGCTCAGTTGCCAGGCCCACCAGGGCCCTGCCCGGCCTTCCCTCCAGGCTCATGGTAATGTCAGTCCCCAGCTCGCTGAGAACTCTGGCCTCTTTGGCGTCGGTCAGCAGTCGGCACATTTTTTCGCAGATGGGGCGCTGGGCCTCAAAATCCACTTCCAGCCCCCCGGAGATCATCATCCCTTCCGTGAACTCAGCCATGACGATGACTCTTCCACCGCTCTCTTTGGTCTCCCGGGTGGCCTGGGTGTGGGCGATTGATTTGGCTGTGGGCTGAAAATTAACGTGGCTGACCTTCATGGCCGCGGCTACGCCGGGAGGGGGGTCTACGCCATGCGCAGGCCTGGGAGGCATGATCATGATGACGGGTTCAGCCCCCACCTCGTAGGCTGCAGTGGCCAGAGATCTCGAGATGCTGAGCTTCTCGTAATCAGTGGTTATTAAAACCGTTTCTCCTGCTTTAACAGCGGCGCAGACATTAACTAACTTGCTGGCGCCCTTGATCAATAGAATTTCTCGAAATTCGGACATATCATATTCCTCCGGCAGCTGCATAGAGTTCGTCATGCCTTTCAGACGGAAAGCTACGGCACTCCCGCCTTTTCCCTCCAGTTACCCATCTTCTCTCTGAGAAGCCCCTGGTTTGAGGTTACGAAGTGAGGTCTGTAAAGGCCCTTAAATTTTTAGCTGACCGTTCTCCAAAATCAATCGCCCGTCCACCTCGATTGTTCCCCTCCACTGCAGCGCATCATAGTGGCAGGCGGTCTTGAGTGTCCCGCCCAGCGTGATGTTCGTTCCGATGCCGATATGGACAGAGCCGAAAACTCCCTCATCATCGAGCATGATTCCGGTCATCCGGGACTTGGGGTTGAGTCCGATGCCGACTTCGGCGATGTTGTAAACATTCGGGTCACCCAGACTTTTCAGGTTTTCTGCCAGTACCCGGGCTTGATCCCCGCCGTCGATGGATGTAATCATTCCTTTTTTGACCGTCAGGGTAACCGGTTCCCGCAAAACGCCGATTCCCAAGTAAGGAATGCTGGCATCAGCCACAATAACTCCTTCAGCCGACCCTTCAACCGGCGAAACGTTTGCTTCAATGGTTGGGACTGTGGAAAATTCCCCTGGCTCGACAATACAATAGAGAGCATTTCCTCGCCTACCTTCGATATTTGCTGTCAGATTCGTGCCCTTCTGGGTTGTAAGATGCAGGTGTTTGCCTTGCTCGAGGGTCCGGGCCACATTCTGGCAGACGAGTTTCTGTGCCTCGAAATCGGCCTCGATCCCTCCGGAGATCATGATTTCCGGGGTGAAATGGGTCATGACCAGAATTCTGGCCCCGGCCGCTGCGGCATTCTTGACTGCCTGGGTGTGCGTGATAGATTTCAAGACCGGGGTAAAGATCACGTCTGATTTTTTCATGGCCTCGGCCACAGAAGGGGGCGGTTCCGCGCTGTCGGCTTTCCTCGGAGTCATAATGGCTATGGTCACTTCTCCACCCCGTTCATTGGCCGCAGCCGCCACCACCTCAGCAATCTCGAACTTTTCGAAGTCCGTGACGACAAGGACATTCTCTCCGGCTTTGATCTTCGTGCACATGTCGACCAGGGTCCTTGCTCCTCGCATCATCAGGATGTGCTTCATTTTCTGCTTCCTCCTCTCTTTTCATGTCCGCGGCTTAATGAAGACTATAGTACCAGCCCGGAAGGCCGTCTGAGAAAAAACTGCCGGTAAAAGCGGTTTCATTTTTTTATAGGATCATCCTATCAGGTCGGCAAATAAAACTTTAATTGCTTGATTTTTATTAAATTCTTATTGCTTAACCATTGGATCGAAATCTGTGATTCAATACCGGCCAAACCTTAAAGGCTTTCAGGTTCCATGAGGGGTGGCCCGGACAATGTATTGTCCGGGCTGAGCAACAGCAAGAGGCAGTACATGGCTCGTTTAATGGTTCCCGGGTGCGGGGTTCACCGGGAAAAACCTCTTGTCGCTTCGCGACACGGACGACAAGTTGTCCGGGCCGCCCCAACAACATCCTTCATCTATTATTGGCGGCAATTTGACTGTAATGTAGTTGATCAATATGTTGCTGATCAAAGTGGATAATTCCATTTTGTAATTCGCCTCAGCCGTGCCGGAGGTTACTGAAACCATATCTTCATCAACGCCGGAGAAAAATTGTGAAACCGTGTAAAACCGTATGGCTGAGTATGGCAGGACCTTTTATACTACTATAGATGACTTCCATATCCAAATCAAGTTCATTGATAGATCGCGTAATTTCAGGAGACGGTTTAGTGCTCCGGCAAGATTGCAAACACCGGAATGGGCTGGCAGCAATCGTCCGAATTGAAAATTATTGATATGCAAGCGATTTCTCCAAGTCGTAACTTATTAAGTCAAAAATACTATCTGGGATTTTTAACTACTTTTGTTGTTTGCTTCTTGAAAATTTTTGCCATGCAACGCATAAACCAATCAGGCAGCCTCCAAGAATATCCGTTGACAAGCTGGCCCAAATAAGCATGAAAGAAGAAATACATAATAGTATTTTCTGAATTATGTTAGCGGGTCCTATTAACCAGCCTTGTAGACCGGCAGCTAACGCAATAATTCCTAAAGCGGCGGTTAAAGATGCGCGGATGATTTCCCATACACTTCCGGTCAGGACCAGGGCGGGATTATAAACGAACATAAAGGGGATAATATAGCCGGCTGCCGCTAACAGGAAAGCTTCATAGCCGGTTCTGATAGGATCCGAAGTCGCCACTCCGGAAGCAGCATACGCGGCCACAGCGACAGGAGGGGTTACATTTGAAATGATGGCAAAATAAAAGGTAAACAAATGAGCTGCATAGGGATCAACGCCCAGTCTGATTAAGGCGCTTGCTCCAATGGTTGCGCTGATCACATAGGCCGCTGTCGTCGGTATCCCCATTCCGAGTATAATGGCCACGATAGCAACAAAAAGCAGGGCGATAAGTAGTATTCCTTTGGAAGCGGCGACTATCATGCTGGCGAAACTTAAAGCCAATCCGGTATAGGCAACCACTGCAACGATCATTTGCGCGCCAACCAGGGCGATTGCCACCATGACGGTATTTTTCGCACCGCTGACAAGAGCGTCAATAATCTTCTTTGGCGTCATAATCGTGTCTTTTTTTAAATAGCTGACCGCTACCGCCAGAACAGTTGAAGCAAATCCAGCCATCAAGGGGGAATATCCCGCAATGAGAAGATAAAATAAAGCAATGACCGGTATAAAAGGGTGAGCATTGGGCAATACGTGAGAGAGCTTTGGCAGAAGCTCTTTCGGCTCACCCAATAACCCCCTTTTCAAAGCTCTGAAATGTACCATCATTCCCACAGCGACAAAGTAAAGCACTGCGCTGATGGCAGCCTTTAGCGCAACGGAAATATATTCCATGCCCAGGGTCTCAGCCAGGATAAATGCCCCCGCCCCCATAATTGGGGGCATCAACTGGCCTCCTGTTGAAGCAGCCGCCTCCACTGCTCCTGCAAATTCCGGCCTGTATCCCAACCTTTTCATCATCGGTATGGTGAACGAACCCGTGGCGTAAACGTTGGCGACAGCCGAACCGGTCATGGTGCCGAAACAGCCGCTGCTCATAACCGCAATCTTTGCCGGTCCCCCTCTTGACCCTCCTGCCAGAGCTCTGGCCAGATTGGAAAAAAACTCTCCCGCACCGGTTTTCAGAACAAATGATCCAAAAAGCACAAATAACGCGACATAGGTGGCTGAAATCCCCAAAAGCACACCGTATACTCCTTGACCCGTCAGAAGATACAGCAACTCCACGTGACGTGAAAAAGACATTCCCCGGTGATGTAATATTCCCGGAAGCACAGGCCCCAATATGTTGTAAAGAAGGAATATTCCTACCAATAACGCCATGACCGGAGTCACTGCTCTTCTGATGGCTTCCATGGCGAGGATGACGATCAAAATCCCCAGAAGTATTTCCACAGGAAGCACAGGATCTACCAGCTCTATTCTATCCTCAATTCTTTGTCTTTGCAGAATTACAAATAATGAGGGAAAAATGGCCAAGAGAAATAAGATGCCGTCCATAACGGTAATGCGATGTTTTGGTGAATTTTTGCGGGCGGGATAAAGAAGAAAAGCCAAAGGGAGTAAAACCATGAGATGAACACCGCGCTGGATAAAAGGAGGGAAAACCCCGAAGTAAGCCGTATACAAATGAAAACAGGAAATGAATGTCCCCAGGACAATGACAACGAGACCGGCAATCCCTTTCAGTTCTCTCATATATTATTTCCTTCTTTAGTGGAATCAGCAAAACTTAGAGAAAAGCCCTGAAGAAAATTTTTTTGAAATTTTCTTCAGGGCAAATGAAAGAATGTTCCGGTCGATCACACCTTCATTGCATGAAACGCAAGAAACTCATAAAAAGTCTCGTTGCAGCTGCATAATGCGGTGCTTCTATTTCATATACCCCATCTCCTTGTAATATTTTTCAGCTCCGGGATGCAATATTCCACCAGTGTTTTTCCATGCATTTGTGGGATCCCAGTTAGCCACACTTTTATGTATTGATCGAACCCGATCACGGTTTTCAGACCAGACTTTAGCCAATTTATAGACGATGTCAGACGGAACTTTCTTATTGGTAATAATACCGCTCAGGACCGTACACGTAGGCAGGTCTTCCTTGACTATCCCATAAGATCCCGCAGGAATGACTCCCGGCCCCAGAGACTTTTCTTTGATTAAAAAATTCCGGATCCCCTCGGGAATGGGAAACAGTTTCATTTTTCGGCTGACGAGCACTTCGGTGAGAACCGGAGAGGGAATGGTGATGTTGTCAAACATTGCATCCACATGTCTATCTTTCACCATTGCGACCCAATCTCCATACGGAGCATGTAATATTTTTCCTCCCCGCTTGACGATGTCTTTCTCACTTAAACCGTAGAAGCTCAGGATTTGGCCAAAAATCCAGGCGGTTGATGTGGCTGATCTTCCGGTGACTATTTTTAGCGGGAAATCGGTCTTAAAAATCTCATCGATGGAACCCACCTTTTGCTCTTCAACCATGGAAAATTGGAGATAATTAGTGGAAAAACCCATCGCCACTACACGGATATCCGGAAAGGCCTTTTTATATGGGTCCTTCGCGGCCCCCGCGGCAGCAATAAGCATGGGCATGGCCAACCCCAGATCAACATCTCCGGTTCCAACGCGCGCGGGATTGGCGACCCCTCCTCCCGGGACCACATCTATGGTTATCCCCGCCTTTTCTTTCGCAATTTCAGCAAGACCGCCCAGTAAAATATACCATCCGCCGCCCACACCACCTGCGGATGCCACCAGCTTTTGTTGCG
This sequence comes from Deltaproteobacteria bacterium, assembly GCA_019310535.1. Classification (GTDB taxonomy): domain Bacteria; phylum Desulfobacterota; class JAFDED01; order JAFDED01; family JAFDED01; genus JAFDED01. Next base: position 4,363 of record JAFDED010000090.1, on the reverse strand, counting down.
CCTGTGCATTTTGAGTAATTAACGCAATAACCAAGAAAAATAAACAGGGGACAACAACGCTCATAAAATATTTGTTTTTCCTCGCCATATTAATACCCTCCTCTTTTTCTCATTGTTTATTCAAAAGAAAATAGATGCAGTACACTTGACTCAAATTACCTCCTTTCTTTTGGTTTTCATTCGATTCTAAGCGCTCCATCCTCGATGACAATACTGTTATCAAGCCATAGCGACGGTTTAAGAATGATTTGATCAATATGCATGAGAGACTTTGTCTTACCCCCCATAAAAATATTGGTGCCCAGAGCTATATGGATTGACCCTAAAATCGACTCGTCTTCCAGCAAGACACCCGTTAGCCTTGATTTGGGATTCAATCCTATCCCCAATTCTGCTATATTGTATGCATTGATGTCGTGCGCTGATTCCAGCGTGTCTTTTAATGCCAGGCTTTCCGGGCCTCCCTCTATTTTTGTAACTAATCCTTTTTCCACCTTTAATGTAACGGGAGAAGAGAGTTTTCCGATTCCGGCTATGCTGCCGTCTATGACAATAACCCCCTCGGCACTCCCTTCCACAGGACAAATGCTGGCTTCAATATTGGGGGGGGATCCAAAATCTCCGGAGTTCCTTATAAGACCTGTTAAAGCTCTGCCGGTTCTGTCCGAAAGACTCATGGTAATATTGGTGCCCGGCCGCGAGGTAACCTTCGCTTCTTGAGCCTTGTTCATCAAATCAACTAATTTTATACATATCGGCTCCTGTGCTTCAAAATCTGCCTCGATGGGGCCGGATATGAGCATATCTTCGGTAATTTCTGTAAGAATGATAATCCGGGCGCCTTTTTTCCTGGCCTCCGAGATGGCAGCGGTTTGGCCGACTGATTTTTCCGTGGGAGTAAATATCACGTCTGCGTCTGATAATGCGGCCGCAACAGCCGCTGGAGGCTCCATTCCGTGAGCTTGACGGGGAGCCATAATCATGATGACAGGCTCAGCCCCGATTTCAAATGCCGCGGCGGATAGCATTTTGGCGATGGTTGCTTTTTCATAATCGGTCAAAATAACTACTTTTTCTCCGGGTTTTACCCCGGCATTGATATGCATCAATTTATTTGCGCCTCGGATCATTTGTATTTCTTTCATACGATTCCTCCATAACGAAATATCTCGCCTAGACCTTCAAAATTCCATTCTCCACTATGAGGCTATCATCCAGTTTGATGGTTGCATTTCTCATAATAAGATCGTAGTGTAATTCGGTTTTAATATTCCCCCCATGCATGATGTTTGTCCCGAAGCCAATGTGCGCTGACCCCAAAACTCCTTCATCTTCCATCATAATCCCACAAAACCTGGCTTTAGGGTTCAGCCCCACGGCAATTTCAGCAATATTATAGACGTTTGGGTCGCTTCTGTTGGCCAAATCTTCCTGCAGTTTCCGCGCTTCCTCGCCGCCTTCAATCTCAGTGATGATCCCTTTTTTAACCGTTACCCGAATTGGTTGGGATAAGACTCCGATACCCAAATATGGTACGCTGGCATCGGCAATAATAACACCCTCAGCCGTTCCTTCAATCGGTGAGGTGCCGGCTTCAATATTCGGAATTGCGCCGAATTCACCCGGTTTTATTATTCCTCTCAGGACCCTCCCTTTTCTCCCTTCTATATTCATTGTAACGCGGGTACCGCCTGGAGTTGTCAGTTCGGCTTTTTTTGCCTTTGTAAAGAGTTCCACAACCCTGTCGCATATCGGCTCGAGCGCATTGAAGTCGGCTTCGATGCCTCCGGAAATAAGAAGATCTTCGGTATAGTCTGACATCATTATTGCCCTGGCACCGGCAGAAAGAGCTTCTTTGACTGCCAGGGTATGTGTGATTGATTTGTCAACAGGGGTGAAGAAAACGTCCGATTTTTTCATGGCTTCAGCAACCGACTTGGGCGGCTCCTCGCCATCGCTTAATCTCGCCGGCATCACCGAGATCACCGCTTCAGCACCGACAGCGGTTGCCGCCGCCGCCAAAGCCTCCGCTATATCAGTGTCAAATTTAACGGTATCAGTAACAATCAACACGTTCTCCCCTTCTTTCACCTGTGCACAGGTTTCCACAAGGGTTCGAGCACCCTTAGACATGAGCACTTTTTTCATGTGCCGGCCTCCCTGTCATTCCATGAACCTGCACCCCCGAATCTGGTTTCCGAGGGCGGGTTCTCCAGTTTTACTTGAGGCAGCATGTTTCCTCCGTCATACCACCAGGCAAACCTTTTATCAACTTGCATGCGGCCATGGAGGTTGTGCGAGTGGAATATTATTGACGCTGCCTGCGCCATCAGTGGAGCAGACTGGTGATTTCTTGTATGTTTTCCACGTTTTCCAGTCGCTCAATGAGATCAGCGGCTTGTATGAGTTGCTCCCTGGGGAGCACTGACTGCGCCTGATTCAAGAATCGGTCCCGCAGTTCTTGCGTGGTGAAAGGATTATCCGGGCTTCCCCGGATAATATCAACCTGCTTGGTGTAAATTCTTCCATCCGAGACCCGGATAGTGACGGCGGCATTACCCTTCTGTGCATCGAAGGACGAGTCGGGCTGCATCTGAATGCTTTGCGCCAGTGATAGCACCCGGGGATTCTCCATTGCCTGTTTGATGTCTTCAAAGAGGACAAATTCATCCAGCGTTCGGGAGCCGCCTTTGAAAAGTGCTGTTGCTATAGCGAATGGGATACTGGTCTGGCCTTCGATTATGTCCGTCGGTGCCGTACATATCAAGGTCTCTGCCATTTCCCGTGAGGTGCGCACTTCAACAGATGCCAGATCCTCTGGGCGGAGGTCGTGCTCGGATGCAATGGTCGCTGCTGCCTCAACGGCGGCCTGTGTGTGTCGGCTTGTGCAATGCGGTTTGAGGTGTACTTCCACCGTCTTCCATTCCTTCCCCAGCCCGTCTGTAATTGTCTCGAGGTCGTACCGGTCCGCATAACCGTGACAAAAGCCGTGTTTGCCTTCGAATATCTGCTTGGGCCCGGTCATGCCCCCGGCCGCAAGAAGAACCGCCTCCACGCCGGCCTTAGCGGCCTTGCCCGCATGGATGTACTTTATCATTCCTCCGCTCAAAAAGTTCGCCAGCCCGGACGCATAAGAAGCGGCTATCCCCAAGGCATGTGCCGCCTCCTCGGTCGAAAGCTCCAAAAGATTAGCCACACCTGCCGCGGCCCCGAAGTGTCCCATGACGGCAGTGCAATGAAACCCCCGGTCGCCATATAAGGACGGCTGCATCGCCACCCCCAAGCGTATCATCACTTCATAGCCCGCGATCATTCCCCTGAGGAGCTCCTTTCCGCCGAGACCTTCCCGCTCGGCTACGGCCAGCACCGCGGGAATAACCGTGACACCGGGGTGATGAATTGCGGCCACATGCGTATCGTCGTTTTCCAAACCATGGGACGTGGTCCCGTTCACGTAAGCTGCATTTATTGCTGGCAGGCGGTCTCCAAAGCCGAGAACTGTGCTTTCCTCCTTTCCCCCTATCTGTCGGAACACCTCACGGATGCGTTCCCCCCATGGGAGCCGCGAGCCGATTACTGCAAGACGGGCCACATCCAGCACGAATTGCTTGGCCTTTTCCAACGTCTCTCCCGGAATATCCTCGTACCGGAGGCCCGCAGTAAACTCGGCCAGCCTTCGGCCCGTCTGTTCGATTATCATATTTTCTCCCTTCATGCTCATCAGTATACGCAAATAATCTTGCCCCGCACAAATAGAAACGACATGGCTATCTTACGGAGATTTTATCTTCCGACCCTTCATGTAAAAGGAATATGCCGAAAGTTGCAGTAGTCCATCCTGCTGCTTGACACACGATGCAGGAAAATAACAACTCCGTCCCTTTTTTTTATCCCAAAAGTGCCGTGGTAAGAATGTCCCCTAAATTCCGGTTCCGAATTATGATGCGTACAACGGATTTTTTCTCAATGAGGAGAGATCAAGGCACGAAAAAAATAATAAACCCCATTCCTTTTACCAAAGAACAGGGCCTTATACGTCCAAGCAATCAGGATACCTCCAGTTGAAAAACCGGTTGACACAAATGAGCTTAATTTCCAAAGAAATCATATTTGCTTTTAATCAATTAAAGATTTATTGTCAAGCAATATTTCGCACCGCTTTTTCACTTTCCTTTCATATTTTTCAAGTTTGAGAAGAAATTATGCATGAGGTCCACGAGGTGATCAGCAAAGCGGAGTCGCTGTTAAATAGTTCACACTGAAAAATGTGGCCTGAAAGGCGCGATTTTACCATGCTTGAGTAAAAAAATATGTCTGAATTTGACATTTTTACTTTGACATTGGATCAATAACGGTCTATAAT
>JAFDED010000003.1 GCA_019310535.1 Deltaproteobacteria bacterium | reverse complement strand
ATGACAGGATAACAGGATAGGCCTTGATTAAAAGATCAAGTTCATGCTCTTATTCTTTCTCCTTATTTCCTATTATTTCCTATTATCCTGTCTTCAAACTCTTCATTCCGGCCGTCATTTAGTCCGGGTTGCTTCCAGGGCATCGAAGAATTCTTTCGGTATTTTCTTTCCAAACTCTTCCCAGACTGGTTTAACTTTTTCTTTGAGCACTGCTCTTTCCTTCTCGGTCAACCACTTGAACTGGAGAGAGGGCCTTTCCGACATCATGATCCAGGGCATTTTGTACTCCACTTCCTCCTGGGTTTTGTGCTCGAATTTTGTAGCATCTTCGATAGTCTCATTAAATATCTTCTTTAGATCGGCTGGCAGACCATTGTAAAACTTTGGATTGATCAGTATGGCTGCAAAGAGCAGGCTGTGTCGAGAAATGGTGATGTAATCTCCTGTCTCATGCCATTTCACGGCCTGGATAACGGCCAGGGGACACTCGGCACCATCCACGGTCTTGAGCTGGAGGGCGGTGTAAGTTTCCATGTACGGGATGACCTGGGCGCTGGCGCCTAAAGCCCCCATCTGGGAGGCCACAATCTTGGAAGGTCTGATTCTCAACTTAACCCCCACGAAGTCCTCAGGCTTGGCCAAGAATCCCTTGCTGGAGACGAAATTTTGAAAACCGTAAGGCCAGAAGGCCAACAATTTATAGCTATGCTTGGCATAAAGGGGTTCAAAAAGCTTTTTCCCGGGGCCGTCCAGAAACCGATAGACATGCTCCATGTCGCTGAAAGTAAAGGGAAACTCCATGAGAAAGGTCTCAGGGATCTCACCTCCCAGCCGTCCTCCGCTCACCTCGCACATCTGAATGACGTTGGCCCTGAGTGCAGCATATTGAGTAGGATCGTCCTTATACAAAGAGGCCCCCCAGTAGATCTCCACCTTGAGCCGTCCCCCCGAGTTTTCTTCCAACTTCTTCCCAAGATATCCGATGGCTTGGCTCAAAGGGTGTACGCTGGGAGGGGCTTTGGGTCCTGCATAATTGAATTTGATCAGGATCGGTTTGGCTGCGAAAGCTTCGTGCTTGCCGGCCATCATCCCACCAATGAAGGCCACCGTAACCAATAAAACCAATAAGAGACAAACCTGCCTTTTTCTCATGATGCCCTCCTTTTGTTAAGCGCAATTTCATGATTTAAGGGGAAAACTTTGGAACGGTATGTTCACGGCTCTTTTCTTTTCCACCTCCCTTCTCAAATTATTCCCTCTCCTGTCCGTTTCTCCGTTTCCTCTTGAGGGATGCTTTACAACCTCATGTCGAGTTCCCTGTTGCGCCGATCGGGGTATGGTCAAGGCTCAATCTTTCCTGCCTTGAGCATCGTTTGAGACAGGTGGTTAATATTGTAACAGGTTTCTGTAATCTTAATAAATCATTTGGGCCATTTTGTCCAGCGCTAAATATTTGCCACCAATAAGAAACGGAACAGACATGGTATCCCCCTGTTCAGGATAAAGATAATGGGCGAGACCGGTTGGAATGAAATCTTGAAGTGGAGGGCGGAGTATGCGTAGCAGACGAAGCCTTCCACTTCTCCGGGCTCTACACAAGAAGCACGTAACCCAGCAAGGTAACGATTCGAATTCTTGGGGAAAAACCTGTTTATCAGAAACCTACCAACGCCGGCAAGAATGTGCTAATCTGGGGAATGAGGGTCAGGATCACCACACAAATGAACAACGTAAGAATAAAAGGTACAATCGCCCTGGATATTATTTCCAGTGAGAGCCCGGTCAGGCCGCACGCCACGAAGAGATTCACCCCCAACGGTGGAGTAAGGAAGCCGATCTCCGAGGTGACCACGATGAGAATTCCGAAGTGAATAGGATCTATGCCCAGTTCCTTTATCACTGGGAGGAATATCGGTGTCAGCAGCACGATGGCCGCCAGTGTCTCCATGAAAGTGCCAACCAGGATCAGGAATAGATTGATCATCATGAAGACAACGAACCAATTGGTGGAGATGGTCGAGAACGTCTCTGCAATCTGCTGGGGAATCCTGTACATAGTCAGGATTCGGCCGAAGGCCAGTGCAGGACCCATGATGATGAGAACTGTCCCGGAAAGCATGGAGGTTTCAACCAGGGACGCGTAGATGGCGTTGATGTTCAAACTCCGGTAAATCAACACCCCGACAAAAATTGCATACATGACAGCCACAATGGAGGCTTCCACGGGGGTGAAAGCGCCGGTGTAAATCCCACCCAGCACAATAACAGGGGACAGGAGCGCCCAGAACCCCCTTTTAATGGCATGAAACAGGCGTTCGATAGAAAAAACTTTTTCTTCTCCCCTGAACCCATAATGCCTGCTCAGCAAGAACGTTACGAGAGAGAGCATAGCTCCCACAACAAGCCCGGGTATCATTCCGGCCAAAAAGAGCCCTGCTATAGAGACATTTCCCACCACACCGTAGATGATCATGGGGTTGCTTGGCGGGATAAGGATGCCCAGGGTCCCCCCCGACGCGGAAACACCGGCTGAGAACTCGGTGGAATATCCCTGTTTTTGCATGGCCGGGATCATGATTGAGCCGATGGCTGCCACGGTAGCCGGCCCCGAGCCTGAAACGGAAGCGAAAAACATGCACGAAATGATGGTCACAATGGCCAGGCCACCGGGCAGAAAGCCCACCAGTTCGCCGGCCACATCGGTGATGCGCTGGCTGATTCCACCTCTCTGCATGAGATAGCCCGCCAGAATGAATCCCGGGACCGCCATAAGGGTGAACACGTCGCACCCTGTATAGGCTGTTTGCGCCATGTAGATGAAAGGAAAGCCGGCAAACATCACTCCCACGACGGCGGCAATGCCCAGAGAAAAGGCGATGGGCACACCCACCAGCAGGCACCCTATGAGAGTCAAAAAGATCAGTTCAGTGATGGACATGGTTTGTCGTCTGCCTCGTATAATAGATATTTTTTATTGAGAAAGTGATCATTCGCACTGCAATCAGGAGGAAGCCCAGGGGAATAATAGGGTATATATATTTCATGGGAAACATAAGGGCCGGGCTTAGATATTGCTGTTGGATCACGCTGTTGACAAACTGAAGACCGATGATAACCATGAAAAGGTTAAACCCGAGCCAGATACAATCTCCAAATATGGTAACAACGGTATCGGCGCGGCCTTTGAAGATCAATTTATAGACGGAAACCCTGAAATGCCGCCCCCGTTTGGCGCCCATGGCGGCTCCGAAATATATGAGCCAGACAAAAGCCCATCGGGACACTTCCTCGCACACCGGACTGACATAGCCGAATACATATCGTCCGAAGACCTGAAAACCCATAAGGACAATAACGGTGGAGAGGAGAAAAGCGCAGATCACCTCTTCCAGGTTGTTGTTGACGGCGCTCATTACTTTTTTCATCTGTGGCCTCTTTGTCGGGGTTTATCCACTCCTGAACGGGAAATTACGGATAAAATGATCTCCTGTGCCTTCGACACTCACCAAACCCTCGCAAGCTTGAGTATAGTGTGCTACCCGCCGAAGGATTTGTTCACCGAAGCGATGATAAGGGCGGGGTTTACCCCCGCCCCAAAGCTGGTGGGTAAGGCCCACTTTTCAATCAATTCGAAGGATTTAATGAACTGTCGGCACGGCCCGGATCTTATCTCCGAATACTTTCACCTCAGGGATTTCCTTTGTGAACTTTGCCCAAACCGGCTCTACAGCCTTGACGAATGCCGAGCGGTCAGGAATGTCGTTGACTTTCATGCCGTGGGCTTCCAACGCCTCAATGGAACCTTCGGTAAAGCGGACGCTATAGCCTCTCTGGTAGAGTTCCGCATCCCTGGCCGCTAGGTCAAGCGCTTTCTGGATGTGGGGAGGGAGAGACTGGTATTTCTTCTCGCTCATCAGCGTAATGGCATATGCGTAAAAGTGTTTTGTCAGCGAGTAGTATTTCTGGCGTGCTTCATAAAACTTCATGGAAAGGGTAACGGCGGGAGGGGTGTCCTGACCGTCCACCACCCCCTGCTTGAGTGCGTTGAACACTTCGCTCCACGCCATGGGAATGGCGTCGGCGCCCATGGCCTTGGTCGTCTCGACCATCACGGGATTTTTCGGTACCCGGAACAGGACCCCTTTCAGGTCCGCGGGCTTGGTAATGGGTCGCTTGGAATTACTCAGGGAGCGGAATCCCAGGTCAAACAGCGCGATAGTCCTCAGTCCCGTGTTTTTGAGAAACTTCTCTTTAAGCTCCTTGCCTACCGATCCATCCGCCACTGCCCAGGCATGTTCCAGGCTTCTGAAAAGATAGGGCATGATGAACACGTTGAAGGGCGGCCAGAAGGGAGCAGCGTTGTTGATGGCGCCCAGGGCGATATCCTGGGTTCCCATCTGGCAGGCCTTATATTGTTCCTGTTCGCTTCCAAGCTGGAAATTAGGGAATATCTCTATCTTGAGCTCCCCGTCGGATCGCGCCGCAGCGGCCTCCTGGAAGCGCACTGCCCCTATGTGGTAGGGATGGTCCTCGGGTACGCAGTGTCCGAAGTTCAGGATGTACTTCGGCTTTTTTGCAAACCCGGCCCATGCCGGCCCCGCCAGCGAATATGAGACAACCAGCAATGCACAAGACACAAGAGAAATCCAGAAAAATCTTTTTTTCATGAACGTTCCCTCCATTTTTCTCATTGAAACAATTATTGTTTGAGACTCTCAATTACCCAATTATTTATGTGTCTCCACCACCTCCTTTGAATTAACTGGCAGAGGCTCTTTCTCAGTATGCCTCTGTATTTAAGAGGTTCTGCATTTAAGGCCCGGAATTAAACGTGCCCATGGCGCACGTGTAAAACTGATCAACACTGTCCAGATGTTGCTTCATGGCCTTCCCCGCTCCTGCCGGGTCATTTTTCAAAAAGCAGTCAATGATGTTCTTGTGCGACCTGAGAACTTCAAACCGAAATTGAGGCCTGGACATGGCTTTTTTTCGGACATGGGGGCGAATGGTCAGCAAACAATCCAGAAGAAATAACAGAACTTTATTGCCGGCGATCTTGGCGATTTCGCGATGAAACATCGTTGCCGACCTTGCGAAATAGTCCGGCTCTCCCAAGGATTCATGCATTTTCCTATGGATCTTTTGAAGTTCAGAGCATTTGGCGGTGTCCATGCGTCTGGCAGCCATGGCGCAAAGTCTTGATTCCAGCATTTTTCTCGCTTCCCAGAATTCCGATAAGGAAAAGGAATTTGATCCCTGCTTCATTGAAATGCTTAGGCTGAGAAATTGAATGTACGCATCGTAGTCGAACTTCTTAACAAAATATCCCTTCCCCTGATACACTTCAACGATCTGGAGAGCTTCCAGGAACCTTAACGCCTCTCTGACCGCTGATCGGCCGGTGGAAAAAAGCTCTGAGAGCTCTCGCTCGGAGGGGAGTTTATGGCCTGGCTTAAGATCAGCCTTTGAAATATAGGAAAGAATCTGGTGATAAATATCATCAGAGATTTTGATTCTCCTGGCAGGTCTTAGGAATTCTGAGGTAGAGGTAGAAGGCATTGTTATGTATTATTCGTATTTATTATAAAATTGAAAACTGGTCTGATGATATGATAAATTAAATAATTTAATGCAATTTATTGGGGCTTCATCGATTTGTCAAGTAAAAATTCATTTCTATGTTATTATTATTTCAATATGATTTCAATATGATCATGCCGCCTCCGAATTTTCAGAGGAAAAATGAGTAATTGCGGCTCCGGGGGATTACCTCCCGCTCCGGGGCGGAGGAACTGGAGGAGGGCCGATACTCTGTTGCAGACTCCAATGGCCGGCGCTATAATAAAACGCCGGACAATATGTCGCCGGATAAGGTATGCTTAAGGCGAAAGGAATCAATTTTGGCGCACAGGGTGAAGCTGACGCATAAGGCACTATGAAAGGAGGTTTTAATGGCTAAAAAGAAGGTTAAATATTCAAAGCATATTCCCGAGCAAGAAGTTCCGGACGGAAGAAAATCACCCAGATGCGACCATTGCACAGTCATGGCCTGCTGGCCCAAAGAGCCCGGGGATATTCTCAAAGGACCCGGTGACTGTCCCACAAAAAACTATCCGGACATCATTGCCAGGGCCAAGGAAATCTATATGAATGATCATTTCCACCGAAAGATGCAATTGGCCGGGGCCAGGCTGGAAGGCATGTCTTCACAGACCCCTCCCGGGGGAACGGAAATCAACATGAAGATGACCCGGGTAGAAGAGTTGATTATGTTCTCCAAGATGATGGGCTATAAAAAGATCGGATTCGCCCACTGCATAGGTTGTATCGGTGAGGCCAAAATTCTCAGTGAAATGTTTCAGGCCAGAGGATTCCAGACGGTTCAGGTCAATTGCAAAGTCGGGGCTATTGAAAAAGGCGAGATCGGAATTCAGGAAGATGAAAAGGTCAGAATGTTTACATTCGAAACCATTTGCAACAATATCGCCCAGGCTTTAATCATGAATGAAGAAAAAACGGATCTGAATGTCATCGTCGGCCTTTGCCTCGGTCATGATATCTCTTTTACCCGGGTTTCCGAGGCGCCGGTAACGACTCTCATCGTCAAGGATCGCCGAACGGGACATAATCCCGCCGCCGCACTCTATCAAGGATATCCGCCTTGCAATTTCTATTACGGCCGGTTGGGAAAACCCATGTCAGAAACCGGGGGAAGATAGGAGGTCAAAATGGAGGAAGGGAAAAAACGCCTGGAGATCTCCGGATGGTATGCCAAGGAGAAATTGAGCCCTGAAGAACATGCTGCCAGAATGGCAGAAATCAATACATGGTATGATAAGCAACATACGATGAACTACCGGACCGTGCCCCTGGAGATTCCCGGGAAGATGCTGGCAACCTTGGGGAGAATGGCCATGGATCATCAGATACAATTTTCGGATTTCATCGAGGGGATTCTTGACGAATATCTCACCAATAAAGGAATTAGTTGGCACTAATCCTTTACCCATACGGCCGGTGACGTATGAGGAATCCAAAACCTGGAGATAGGCGAGAGAAACACTCATTGTAAGCTTTTGCAGGCGTTTTGTACGAAGACGCGCCAAGGCGTTTATAGTATTTCAATTCGGAAGGATGGATTTATGCCAGGTTGCGTTCTTTTCAGTATGGCATTATGGGGGATTTAACAGGGCAGTGAGGATTTGGACGCCTGAATAAAGGAATGTGATACAAGTGAAGATAACCAAAATCGAGACGAAGATTGTCAGGATACCTGTGGAAACACCGTACGTCTTTTCCCATGGGGTCTTGAGGGCCTTCAGCAATGTGGTGGTTTGGGTATGGACGGATGACGGTATTGTCGGCATAGGTGAATCCTCTTTCGTTCCCGGAGGAGGGGTATCAGAGGAAACACCTGAGAGTACAAAACCTATGATCGATCATTATCTTGCTCCGGAAATCATTGGAGAAGGCCCCTTTGATATTGAGCTCATTCATAAAAAGATGGATGCTGTTGTACCAAGAAATTTAATTGCAAAATCAGGGATTGATCTGGCACTTTGGGACATAATGGGCAAGGCGCTTGATCTGCCGGCTTATAAGCTGCTCGGAGGCGAATATAAGCCCAAGATTCTTGCTACTTATACTCTTAGCATCGACACACCTGAAAAAATGGCTGAACAGGCTGAGATTCGAAAAAGTCTGGGTTACTTAACCCTTGTGGTTAAAATAGGACATGAGCCTGAATACGATATAGAACGGCTGAAGTTGGTGAGGGAGGCTGTTGGTCCAGAGGTCAAGATTCGACTGGATGCGAATGAAGCTTATAGGCCGGATCAAGCTATAAAAATCATCAGACGGATGGAGAAATACGATCCCGAGTTCGTTGAAGAACCGGTTAAACGCTGGGACATAGACGGTATGGCACGGGTGGCACGGGCGGTGGATACTCCCATCAGCTCTGATGAAAGCAACACTACTTTAGAAAGCGCTAAAAAGATTATCGAGAAAGAAGCGGCGGACATCTTGAATATTAAGATTTCGAAAAATGGAGGTCTTTTCAGGTCTAAGAAAATCGCTGCACTGGCAGAATCAGCAGGTATTCCGTGTATTGTGGGGGGAGCCAATACTTACGAAATTGGCAGACAGGCCTGTCGGCATTTCGCGACATCCACAGCTCAGGCTCAAATGGGGTTAGGATCTGAAGGGTGTGCTCCAGCTTCTCAATCCAAGATAGACGATGTGACAGAAAAAGTGGTCACGTACGAAGATATATCAAGAATGGAAGGATACGTTGTTGCTTTGCCCGGCCCCGGATTGGGGGTCGAGCTCGATGGGGAAAAGATTAAGAAATATGCTGTTTCTTAGTAATGTTGCCATGAGGCGTAACAAAGCTCCAGTATTATAATGCTAAGGCGGAATTCTTATTGTTAGAAGGAATACTCACTTTACTGGGTTTGATCTGGGCCAGAGGCTCGGGTTTTCTATGCCGCCTCAAACCGGTGCAATTTTCTCTTGCACAGCTCTTGCTGGCCTTCCTCCAACTCCTCTCCTGACCCCTGATAGTGATAATCAATTGCCTTGACCTGCACCACTTGAGAAAGAAACCGGAGCATATATTACAGCGCATTAAATGGGGTGCACTTGAATTCTAGTCGAATTTTACGAAAAAGCGAAAATTGGTACGGCCGCCCTGACATCAAATGCGATATAAATTGTTGCTTCTTCCAAGAGAGAAGGGAGGTTCAAAAAAGAATTTCGCGAATGCAGCGGTGGGGATCACCTTTTGGGGTGATTTGTGTTGAATTGAAGAACAACTTTGCATTGGAGTAACTAATGGACAAGGGGAGACTGCATTACGGTTGGGTAATCGTTTTCACCGGCCTCCTGGTGACCGTTGGGGCGCATGGCTTCGGCCGGATGTCTTACACTCTCATCCTACCGGCCATGAAAGATGGGCTTCACTTAAACTATACCCAACTGGGTCTTTTGGGCACGGGCAATTTTATTGGTTATCTGTTCATGGCACTGGTCGGTGGTTTCCTGGCCGCCCGCTTCGGGACCCGGCTGGTGATTGCGCTGGCATTGGTCCTGATGGCGATAACCATGATCATGACCGGACTGGCGCAGGGCTTTGGTTTCGCCTTTGCCATGCGGCTCCTGACCGGTTTAGGCAACGGGGCCGCCTATGTGCCGGCTATGGCCCTGGGTTCGGCGTGGTTTGCCGTAAACCGCCGGGGGTTTGCCACCGGGATCGTCTCGGCCGGCATCGGCGGCGGGACCATGATCGCCGGGCTGATTGTGCCCCTAATTTTGGAAGCCTACGGCATAGAAGGATGGCGTTTCGCCTGGTATTACCTGGGGGGATTGGTTATGTTGATCGCCGCAGCGGCCGTCCTCTTTATCCGCAGTCGACCGGACGAAATGGGGCTTCGTCAGGTGGGGGTAAAAAAAGACGAGCCCATCGACACTGCGCCAAAGGCAACATCCGATGCCATGGATTGGGGCAGCATCTATAAAGTCGGTGTGGTCTGGTATTTGGGTCTGGTGTACTTCATGTACGGCTTCTCCTATATCATCTATATGACCTTTTTCGCCGCCTACCTGGTCAAGGAGGTGAAGCTCAGCCCCGGTCAGGCTGGCGGGCTCTGGGCTTTAGTTGGCGGGCTGAGCATCTTCTGTGGAGTCATCTGGGGAGGGATTTCGGATAAAATGGGACGGGGGACGGGGGCGGCCCTGGCCTATCTCATCCTGGCTGTTTCTTATCTCATCTTTGCTTTTGTCCAAAACCAGGCCGGCTTTTACCTGTCAGCAGTCGTCTTTGGCCTGACCGCCTGGAGCATCCCCACTATCATGGCCGCTGCTGCCGGGGATTATGTCGGCCCCAAGTTGGCACCAGCTGGTCTTGGTTTCATCACCCTGTTCTTTGGTGTTGGGCAGGCCTTGGGGCCGAGCGTTGGCGGGTACCTGGCTGACGCGACCAGTTCTTTTACCAAGCCCTTTTTCTTGGCTGGCGGAGTCTCCCTGCTGGGGGCTTGTCTTTCCCTGCGCCTGAGAAAAAGCTCGAAGGAGGGTGCAGAGTGATCAAGCTGAGCCACCAAGCAGGACGTACCGCAACTTTCATGGGCTCATTTAAGGCATCGGGATAACGAAGGTGTCTCCATAAGCAACGCAAGTGCGGAGGACTTAATTGAAAATTCCAAGACTATTAATGGAAATGAGAGAGTTAAAAACAAAAAGTTTCTCGAACCCATCATTCAAAAATGGATGAAGGCGAGAACAAAGGATGAGGTCGTTGAAACGCTCTTTAAGCACGGGGTTCCTGCAGGGCCGGCTCAAAATGTTAAAGATGTGGCCAATTGACCGCATCTAAAAATACGCAAAATGTTAATGGAGATAGACGACCCCATTGCAGGGAAGCGTATGTTTGCAAAATCGCCTTTCAGGATGTCGCAGATAAAAAAGTTCCCGCTGTGACCGCCCCTGGATTGGGCCAACACACAGATATTGTTTTGAAAGAGTTATTGCACTATAATGAACATAACATCCATGAACTTCATGAACGAAACAGTATCCAAGGTCAAGAGAATCCGGTTTGCTTTCCAATCGGACAGCGCTTTAAGGCACCATAAATCGATAAAAATCATGCCTCCAGCATGAAGGATTATCCTTTAACGCCCAATTTGTGGACATTTTGGGAAAATGGCAAACATTTTAACCGGGCGCTACTGAAGAAGAAGGGTAAATTTCGCACGCATAGGTCGCCAATCCATGCGTCCAAGGATTCGGGTAGCGGATGAGAATGTATTAACACGAGGATAATACGTGAGCTCGCTCAAGTGCCCGGCAATAGTACCGGTTTTATGCGGAGTGCAGGGTATTTCGTCTTCCTTAAATCCCATTATGTTTCACCAATGTTTGTATGCTGCACAGGCTCACTACGCGAGTCGAGATGTTAGCCACGGAAAGATATCCGCCAAATACGGAGAGTGATTTAGCACAGTGAAAAATCAGAATCGTCAATCTGCCTGGAGAAAAGCTTTCGAGGGAATTTTTCGCCGATATCCCGATTTGAAGGTCGTGGATAACAGGGAAAAGCTGGAATATTTCCGCCATGATCTGAATGTGGATATCCCTCCCATTATTCGTGACCTCCTGCTCAAGAGTGTGCCGGACCTGATTCTCCAGCCCACTGCGGAAGAGCACCTTCTTGAGATCTTTGCATTTGCCCGGGAGAACAAAATACCTTTGACCATCCGTGGGGCTGGAACATGGGGATACGGAGGGGCCGTCCCTTCCAGTGGCGGATTCCTGATCGACCTTGGGTTGATGGACACCATCCAGGTGGATGCTCAAGCCGCCCGGTTGACGGTGGGGCCTGGTGCGCGGTTCATCGAGATACAACGGGAGCTTCAAGGCCGCGGCATGACCATGCTCACCATGCCCTCGGGAAAGGGTGGCACCCTCATTGGCTGGATGGCCACCGGCGGAATCGGGTTGGGTACATTCCGCCATGGACCGGTGCGAAACCAGTTGATCTCTCTGCGGGCGGTAACACCAGAGGGAAACGTTAGGGAACTTGAGGCCGGAGATCCCGAAACGGCCTATTTCCTCTCCACCGAGGGACAAATGGGCATTATCGTAAAGTCCACGATCCAAGTGGCCCAAATGCCTCCCCGTTGGTATCCATTTGTTGTTCCCTTCGAGAAGTTGACCGACGCATATGCTTTCGTACAGCGGTTGGTCCTTCACCGCACTCTGAGGCCCGAGGCCGTCATTGTCAAACATTACGAAATCATCCGCGCCTTGAAGGCACAATCCGATGGCAGGATGTCCATTGACGAACGGGATGTAGTGCTGGTGACGTTCGCCGATGGTGAAAAAGCGCGCGTATTTGAGGCTTATCTCGATGAGCAGGGAATTCTCCCCGGGGACGAGGAATCAGCTTCATATCTGTGGGAGGAGCGTTTTTTCCCAATGTCCATCAAGCGCCTTGGGCCGTCGTTGTTAGCCAACGAAGTGATTCTTCCGTTGGCTCAGGTTGTGCCATACCACGAAAAAATCACCGAATGGGGACAAAGGCTGGGCGTGACTTTTTACTGCATTTCTCACCTGGTTGACTCCGGGCATGTCCTGTTATTAGCCATGTTGACCACTGATCATCGTAAAGCGATCTTTTATGCTGATCTACTGATGATCCCCATGATGCTCAGGCTGGCAATCCAGTCTCACGGCGGAAAGCCGTATGGCCTTGGAATATGGAACACGCCTTTTCTGCGCGACCTCTTCCCGCAAAATGAACTGAAAGAATTGATTCAATACAAGAAAAAGGTGGATCCTGCCGGCATCCTTAACCCGGGGAAGTTTTTTGGCTTTTCGGGGAATTTCGGCCCTCTCCAGAAAACGTTGTTCCATTCGGGCATTTATAACCTCGGGCTGTCAGCCAGCCAGTGGCTTTTGTTTAAGCTGTTTTCCATTATCCCGGCTAAAGCCCTCCGGTTGCGCGCTCCGTTGATCCCCGGAGGGCTCGAAGAAATATCCAACGACATCTTCTCCTGCGCACAATGCGGGAATTGCGTTGCCAGGTGCCCGATCTATCGGGCCACAGGGGACGAGACCCTCACCGCCAAGGGAAAGCTGCTGACCATCCAGAGAGTGCTGGAAACAGGGAAAATTGAGTTGTCACAAGTCTTGCCCCTGTACTACTGTCTGCGCTGCGGCCGTTGCGACGAAGAATGCCAGGTTCATCTGAAGCATCGACACCTTTTCGATGAACTGGAGAAATATCTGGCCCGCTATGTGGATTTCCCAATTCAGGAAGTCACCCGGTTTATTCGGGAAGTGGAGAGCAGCCGCGAGTTTCGCCAATTCCTGGACGTCATCCATACCGGGTTCGACCAAAAAATCCGCGAACAGCGCAATACCTTTCCAACATACCGGGTCCTTATTGACGACGAGCTGTGTATCCACTGTGGGACGTGCGTGGATGCCTGCATCTATGGCGTGCGCAAGCGCGATGAGTCGGACCCTCGCCTCGTGCTGGTAGAGGATGATTTGCTTTGTCGCGGCTGCGGCGCTTGTCTTGAGAGGTGCCCTCAAATTGCGGCAGGCCAGCCGGCGACTTCCGTTGAGTTGCATCCGTGCTTCCTTGACATGGATGATCCTTATTGGAACGCGCACGTTGTCTCCCACATTGACCTGGAAGCCACCACAGGCAGAATTCCCGTTTCCGGTACGGGCCAAGGGGACCAGCACCGCGGCTTCGGCAACGACGGCATTCGCTTCGGTCATTTTCACATCGTTGGGCCTGCTCAGAATCTCCTTTATGAAAGCACGGCGGATGCTATTGCCATCCACCTGGGGCGCCGCCCCAAGTACCTGGTGTTCGATGGAGACCGCCCGGATAATTCGGCCCCCAGCCTTGTATCGCTGAAAACTCCCATCATCCTTGATGTCATGCCGATGGAGGGAGGTGATGCGCTGCTGGACTCTGCCCTGGAGGCAGCCATAAGGATGGGGACCCGAATGACCGTTCGGCTGGAAGAAATGGACCGCTATGGATCGACCATAGGAGATAGAATCGATGCGCTGATTCTCCGGTTGACGACTCACGATGTAAAACGGCTGATGAATGGAAACCAATGGCCTGAAGCGCGGCGTTATCGCTTTCCCGACCTGGTGGAGATCGAGGTTGACAATGGTGCTCCGGAGTGGATGGATAAGCTGCCCGGTCTGTTCAGTGAATCAGTTGTTCTCTGCGCGGTGATGAAAGTCGAAAACAATCACGTGGACTCGGATCTGCGGCCCACCCCCGAGTTTGAGAGAAAGCTGGAGACGCTGTTTCATTCACCCTTTGACGCCGTGTGCCTTACCTCTGATTACGATCCGGTTAAGCAATACTACCTTACCACCGATGCAGTACCTGCGTTACATCGGTTCCTTATCGAAAAAAAATTGCGGCACCGTTTTTCCATCCTTGCCGCGGGCGGCATCCGCTCTGCCGCGGACGTTCAGAAAACAGTCCAGCGGGGGGCGAACGGTGTAAAGATCGATTGGCCGGTGCTGCTGGCGGCCGATCCCCTGGCTCGCCAGCGCTTTCTGAGGGGAGAAGACATCAATATCCAGCACGACCGTGCGGCGTTGGCGAATCGCATAGCAAAGCTGATCCGTGTCTGGAACATCCAGATTATCGAGGTGTTAGGCGCTTCAGGTTTCAAGGATATCAAAAAGACCGTGGGTGAGGAAAACCGCCTGTTGATTTTCGACGACCTGGAAGAAAGGATTTACGACATCTTTCGGAGTCACTCCAGAATTGTACGAAATCGACAGTGCAACAGGGAGCGCATTCAAAGGGATGGCGACCTAGCCCGCCGCGGATTGCGTTACAGCGAGTTGCGGGACATGGTGCAACCCACTGAGTCCCCCCACCGGTTTTACCACTCGAACCTGGCACCCCCCTGCTACCGCATTTTCGATCTCGACCACGTCTGGCCTGCTTCGCTCATTTCCTCGGTGGGACGCATGGCCTCCGGTGATCGGCAGGCCCTCCTGCTCGCCAATACTGAGGAGCGCGGAGACCTGGGGGACGGCTTCGACGACATGAACGTGCTTTTCTCAAAGGACCCGGACGGCATTCCCGAAGAGAAACTGGATGAAGTGGGCACCGCTTTGCAGATATCTCCGGGCCTCCAGCTTCGCGGACCCTTCATAGGAGCGGGCATGTCCGTCGGGTCCATTGGGCCTGGGACGTGGCGGGCCCGGGTTTTGGCCACCCGCTCCTTCGGCTCCCAACTGGACACGGGCGAAGGAGGATACCCCACCATTTTCATCCTTGACTCGGAGTGGAACCCTTTGGACTTAAGCGAGCAACAGGTGGCCCTATTGGGAAACCTGATGGAAGAGAGAACACTGGTTCCCCTACAGGAACTGATTCACCGGTTGCACCAGCAGGGGTTCGACCGGTCTTCGGAATATAAAGCTATACTTGAGACCTTGAGTCGATATCCGGCCTCAATGCCAGTCCAGTTTGTACCCATTGTTACGCCCGAAGATGAACCGTACATTTCCACAGAACTCAAGACAGGGTTATTCGGAGTGACAAAGGAGACCATTCGCCGCGCGCGCCGAGTCGTCATAGCTTACAGCCAGGGGGCCAAGCAGGGCATCGGGGGGCACCTGCTCGGAAGAAAGGTCTTCGGCCTGGTCTCCTCGTTGCGAGGGGTTTCCGAAGGGGTCAGCCTTATTTCCCCCTTCCCCTTCCATAACTGCTATTCCATCGAGGACGTCAAGGCATTCATCGACGCTGTGCGCATGATCAATCGCCGGGTTGCAATTTGTATAAAGGTCTCCCCGTCCCCGGACATCGAGTTCATCGTGTCCGGATTGGCTCGCATAGCCAAGGACAACCGGATGGTCATCGAAGTCTGGCTGGACGGGCCTCGTGGGGGCACCGGTGCGGCTCCTGATATTATAAAGGGACAGATGGGGATGCACATGGAGTACGCCGTCCCTATCTGCCATGAAAAACTCATGGACGACGGGCTCAGGGATTATGTGGTCTTCATGGGAAGCGGCGGGTTCCGGACATGGGGGGACGTGATCAAAGGGATTGCCCTTGGGCTTGACGGGGTTATCCTGGGCACCGCGGACCTTGTGGCCATCGGATGTGTGCGGGACCGAAACTGCGAGTCAGGGTGCCGGAGCGGCATCTCCACCTCCGACCCCAAGATGCAGGTTTTACGCGATGTGGAATTGAACACCCGCCAAATCATTAACTACAGGGCTATTCTACAGGCCCAGGTCATCCGCGCTCTGGCGGGCCTGGATTTAAACGACATCCGTGAGCTCCGAGGGCGTTATGATTGCATCGAATGGCCCCAGCTCGAAGAGAGGATCCATAAGCGCCGCCGTCGCCGTGAGGTCGTCCGCATGCAGGACAAAACGGCTGAGATTCCTTCACCCACACGACACATAACTACCAAACACGTAGGGGAATCATCAGATTGCGGGGTGGCGGCAGTGGTGTCCAACCGCGTCATCCCGGGTCATGTGATGGACCTCATGCTGGAGCGGATGGCCAACCGCGGCATGGACGGCGTGGGAATCTGGAAGGGTGGATGCTACCCGCTGCACCCGGATCACTACGCCCTTCACGTCATGATCAAAGGCGTTTTGCAGCCGGATGTAGAAAGAGAATATCTGGCATCAGAGCCGGGTATTACCCCCGAAGAAGCTCGACGACGGGCTCGGCGGGAAGTCATGACCCAACGTCGGTGCATGATGGGTGAAATCCTGGAACAGTACTTCAAGGGTCTCCAACTGGATGATTTTGATGGAGACCTTGTCCAAAATTTCGAATTTTTAGAGAAGTACCGCATTCCCTGCCGGCGCGATGAAAAAGGTCAAGAGCAGGATTTCCGTTGCTTCGGAGAGAAGGATCCCTGCGATGTTTTTCGCTTCTTCGTGCGGGTGCGTCCTGAAGAGTTGTATCGCTTTATAGAAAATGATCTGTTGACCGATTCCGCCTGGCCGCCGCGACTGATTCGTTACCCGGAGCTGAACTTTGAAAATTATCGGGATAACAGGGAGTTCCTGCAGGAAGCCGAGGACGAGTACATATACCGACTGGCGCGCAGGATTACACGGGAGAACTACACAGAGGCAACCCCCAAAAAGGCGGCGGTTCTTTCATGCGGCAAAAACTCAGGTTGCTGGAAGAGCGATGGCCGGCACATCCCTTGGGAACTCCCCGATGCGCCCGTAAACATTATCCACAGGCGGTTGGCTACCGGCTCCGTGGTGGACCAGATGAACGCCCACCCCTTCGCCGAACTGCATACGGCCCTGACCCATAACGGTGAGACCACCAATTACAGGACGATGCTGAACAGGGTGAGCCAGTTCGACCTGACACCCCTTGCCCAGACGGACACCGCGGTGGCTTCCCTCAAGCTCCACCTGCTCAGCCAATATTTACGCTACCCTTTCGACGCACTCGTCGAGTCGTTTTCTCCCACCACCGGCTGGCATTTCACCCAGCTTCCTCCGGAGATGAGAGAGCGCTTTCAGAGAGTCCAGGAGGTGGAGCTGGAAAGCGCTCCCGATGGTCCCTACCAGTACCTGTGCGGCCGCATCGATCCGTATCGACGGGTAATCGAACGGCTGGATATCATCGACCCCTCGCTGCTGCGGCCCAACGTGGCAATGCTCTACGACGACGGGGAGAGCTTCGTAAGCATCATCTGCTCTGAGAAGCAAGGAAGCGACGCCGGTATGCAGGAACTGCACCGCCTGGGAATCTTGCGCAGCACTGTCCCCGCACGGACGTTCACGGTAACCACTGGAATGGTCAGTCGGCTGTTTTATGACGAGGAGGGGCGGATTACAGGCCACGAAGTGCTGGACAAGTTCGGCCGGCCGGTGGAAATCCCTCGAGGGACCTTGCCATCCCAGGAACAGGTCCACCCCATGGCTGAAGCCGACACGGGAGAGCTGGAATCAGACCCGGCTGCATTTGTGCGGGAGAGATTGCCCGGATGGGGGTTTGGTGAATTCAAGGCTGCATTGGATCAGGTAGAACGGCGTTTTTCATCCCTGCGGGCCGTGGAGGAACTGACCCGAATTCACGACCGGCTGACAGGTTGGGAAACAGGAGGCAAGGACAGGGGGGCGCTGATCCATATAATGCGCCAGCGCATAGACGCCATACTTGATGGCCTGGGAGTACTCCATGCGGGCGGAGACGGGGCGGTTCGGGTGACTATGGCCGCTGCCGGAGATCTGGAGCCGCCAGAGGAAGCAGGACAGGTGCTGGTGGTTGACTCGCGAGGATTCCGATCCGAAGGCGTGGATACTTTGCGGGTGCTGGGCTGCTTCCTAGATCATGCCCATGAGTTGGGGTGGAGAAAATTTATCATATACAGGGCCGAAGGCCAGCGCGGCATTGCCATGGGTATGGGCCGCGGTCAAACACCTGGTGTCGAGGTGGATATCCATGGCTCACCGGGCGAATACTGCGGGGCGTTCAATATGGGGGCCGTTGTACGGGTCCACGGGCACGCCCAGAACTTTACCGGCATGGTTATGCATTCCGGCAAGCTGGAAATTCACGGCGATGTCGGCAAGGTGGTGGGCTACGCCGCTAAGGGCGGTGTTTTTAATATACTGGGCAACGTTGTGGACAGGAGCTGGGTGTGTGCGGTGAGCGACCCCCATGGCCCCGGGTTGCAGGTTAACCTTGTGGGTACCGCATGCGAACACCTCTGCCAGGCGCTCATGGGCGGGTCAGTGCTGGTACTGGGGCTTTTCCGGGGAAGCGACGGGTTGCTGCGCCGGATGCACACCCCGTACGGTGGGGCCAAAGTCCTGGCCGGTGCATCAGCCGGAGAGGTCATTTTCTGTGATTCCTTGGGAAAATTGGACGATGCGCAGCTTCAAGGGAGTATGACGCGACCCATAGATGAAAGGAAGTGGCTGGACATAGTGGATCGCCTCATGAGCTTGGAATCTGCCTTCGCTCTCGGCTTCCGCCGGGAGAACGGCAAGATAACAGCCTTCTTAGACGGTCATCGGCAGGAGATTGTACCCGAGGATTTTCGATGGATTCTTCCAATGGGTGAACTGGAAGGGTACCACTGATAAAGGTTGTCTGGCATCTGGAAGTATCGTGATGTGAAGATGTCATGAGAATTTTCAGGCATGTTGTCAGATAAGGGAGACATAACATGCCGAATGGCCTTATCTTTTTGAGAAGAATCCATACCACAAATCAGTTTTCACCTTTTTTCCGGGTTTGCTTCAGCAAGGTATGGGATTACACTCCCCGTTGCTCTCGATCAGAGAGGCAAGACCATGTCATATCCGACAGGCGGTCGTCCTATACCTGAGTTTCGGAGTTGCAACTCCAACGTGGTCCGGTGCGACGCGAATTCGCAGGTCTCCGGCAGTTGCAATGCGAGTCAATTGATCTACCGTTTCACCGTACACAGGTGTCCCCCCTGTTAACTTTCATTACACCCATTTCGACGGGATATTCCGATATCCCCCTCCTGTCCAAGTTGCGAAAAAAGTTGACGATGATGGCTATTTGGGGTATGCTATTTTGCGGTCTGGAGTATACATTCTCTCGTATTTGGCGTGTTGGATCGATTGTCGCGAAGAACCGAAGCGTGTGCAAACCCGATCTGTAATTTCAAGTTCAGCAGAGAGGAAGAGATGGATGAAGAAGTGAAATTAGGGATCATAGGGTTCGGGACCGTGGGAAGCGGTGTGGTGAAAATTCTGACCCAGAACGCGGACATCATCAAGCGACGCCTGGGTTTCTCCCTTGTTTTAAAGAGTATCGTGGATATTGATATTTCACGAGACCGCGGCGTTTCCACAGCAGGAATTCACCTGAGCACAGATGTTGGAGAGATCCTCGATAATCCTGAAATCCGCATTGTCGTTGAGCTGGTGGGCGGCTACGAGCCAGCGCGAACGTTCATACTCCGCGCCATGGC
The DNA here is from genome assembly GCA_019310535.1 of Deltaproteobacteria bacterium. Classification (GTDB taxonomy): domain Bacteria; phylum Desulfobacterota; class JAFDED01; order JAFDED01; family JAFDED01; genus JAFDED01. The sequence goes on along the minus strand of JAFDED010000003.1, from coordinate 90,227 downwards.
GGCGGGCAAGCACGTGGTCACGGCCAATAAAGCGCTGCTGGCCACCCATGGCGAGGAGATCCTTGAGACAGCCAGGCGGTCCGGAGTGGACATCAACTTCGAAGGGAGCGTGGGAGGGGGAATCCCTATTATCCGTGCTCTGAAAGAGGGTCTTGCGGCCAACAGGATGGTCAAGGTTTTCGGCATCATGAACGGCACGGCCAATTACATTCTCACCGAAATGACCGAGAACGGGGAAAGTTTCCAAAATGTTCTGGAGAAGGCCCAGCGCAATGGATACGCAGAAGTTGATCCCTCTCTGGATGTGGAGGGCATTGACACTGCACACAAGCTAAGCATTCTCCTTGCGATGTCTTACGAGATGCCCATAATTCCGGAAGATATATTCACCGAGGGGATCACCGGGATTTCTTCCCAGGATATTCGTTACGCCGGGGACTTTGGTTATAAGATCAAGTTGCTGGGCATTTCATCCGCCCACGATAATGTGGTCGAGGCCCGCGTTCATCCTACGATGATACCCGAGGATGCCGTCCTCTCAAAGGTCGATGGTGTGTTCAACGCCTTTTATGTGGTGGGAGACGTCGTTGGGCCCACCATGTATTACGGGCAGGGGGCCGGAATGATGCCCACGGGATCCGCCGTGGTAGGCGACATTATGGAGCTGGCCAGGAACGTGCGGGCAGGAGCGGAACGCAGGGTCCATCCGCTGGGATTCGAGACCCGATGCGGAGAAAAAGTGGTCCAGAAGATTGCGGATTTGGTCACCAAGCATTATTTTCGGTTTTCCGCAGTGGATCGCCCGGGCGTTCTCTCCAGGATCTCCGGTATACTGGGCGACAATCAAATAAGCATCGCCTCTGTGATCCAGATGGGGAGGGAATTGCGGGGAGGTGCCGTACCCATCGTCATGATGACTCACGAGGCGCGTGAGGCCGATGTGCAGCAGGCACTCAGGGAGGTGGACCAACTGGAGATCGTGCAGGACCGCACGATGCATATACGCGTTGAGGATGAGACCTTGCGCGGGGGCCTGTCATGATGTGGCCGGGAGTGATTCGACACTACAGGGCACACCTTCCCATAAGGGATGAGCGCTGCATTACAACCCTGCTTGAGGGAAACACCCCGTTGCTGCCTGCCAGGCGGATCACAGCCGAGCTTTCCGTCGAACTGGAGCTCTATTTCAAATGCGAGGGTTTCAACCCTACAGGCTCCTTCAAGGATCGAGGAATGACGGTGGCTGTTTCACGCGCGCTGGAAGAGGGCTCTCGGGCGGTGATCTGTGCCTCGACAGGGAACACCTCCGCCTCTGCAGCGGCCTATGCCGCACGGGCCGGCATCAAGGCATACGTTCTGATTCCGGAAGGGAAAATCGCCCTGGGCAAGCTCTCCCAGGCCATGATGCACGAAGCCGAGATCATACAGCTCCCGGGCAACTTTGACCAAGCCCTCTCTCTCGTCCTGGGCATCGCTCACCAATACCCCGTTACCTTGGTCAACTCGCTTAACCCTTACCGGATCGAGGGTCAGAAGACGGCGGCTTTCGAGATATGCGATGCGCTGGGAGGGAAGGCACCGGACTACCATATTCTTCCGGTAGGCAATGCGGGCAACATCACTGCGTACTGGAAGGGATACAGGGAATATTATGACAAAGGACTGGTACCCGCGCTGCCTCGCATGATGGGGTTCCAAGCAGAAGGGGCGGCCCCCATTGTGCTGGATCGCGTGGTGGAGAAGCCCGAGACGGTTGCCACCGCCATCCGCATCGGGAACCCGGCATCGTGGAAGCAGGCCGTTGAGGTCCGTGATACGTCAGGAGGGGTTATTCAGAGCATCAGCGACGAGGAAATCCTCGACGCCTATCAGCTAGTGGCGGGCATGGAAGGAGTTTTTTGCGAACCTGCGTCAGCGGCTTCCATCGCGGGATTGATCCGGCTGTGCAGGCAAGGTATCTTTAAGGGCGGTGAACGGGTGGTTTGCACCCTTACCGGCCACGGACTCAAAGATCCGGACAATGCCATACGGATTTCCCGGCCGCCGGCAACGTTGAAGGCGGACATTGAAACAATAGCGGCGCATATGGGGCTGGAGTGAGCATTTATTGCCGTGCTGATTCCATGATAGCCGAGTTAATAAAAATTCGAAATTCCCATAGATACGGCTTCACATTGCTGGAGATTTTGATCTCCATCGCTATACTCTCCGTAATCCTCTCCGTGATATATGGGACGTTCCACAGTAGCGTCCGAACCATCAGGTCTGTCCAGGCATCCTCCGATCTTTATAGGACGGCAAGGCTGATCCTGGATAAAATGTCCGAAGATATCAGGGGCTCATATATCCCTTCACCGGGCAACCCGAGCGAAACGATGAAGTTCGGCTTCATAGGGGAGGATCACTGGGACGGCGAGTATCCTGCGGACACGTTGAATTTTACCTCTACCACGCACCGGCTGTACGAGAGCGACCGCCCGCAGTCCATATTCTCTGAGATCGGATACTTCTTGGAGAAAGACGAGGAAACGGGGCTGAAAAAGCTCATGCGCCGGGAATCCTTTGTGGTAGATCAGGAAATAAACGCAGGCGGTGCAGTCCTGGAAATGGGATTACGGGTCCAGGGATTGGACCTGAAATACATGGATGCAGAAGGGAGCACATGGGATGTCTGGGATTCCACCGATTCTACCGCCGGCGAACACAGCAACTCACTTCCCAGAATAGTGGAAATTTACCTGTTAATCGCCGGACAGGACGATCCCCCAGAGCAGCCGCCAGTAGAGATTGCTACTAAAGTCCTCCTGGAAATGGCTCAGCCACGACAATGAAGCCTGTATCCCGAAAGCTGAGAGGCCGGGATGGAATAGCCCTGATTTTAACGCTCCTTGTGGTTGCCATCCTGACGACATTGATCTTCACCTTTCATTTCGAAAACCGGGTGGATCTGGAGATAGCCGGCAATCTGCGGGACGAAACGCAGGCATACTATATTGCGCGCTCAGGAGTCGAAGCCGGTATGCTGCTGTTGATCCTGGACAGCCAGAACGCCGAACGTCAATTCGACTCTCTGGACGAGGATTGGGCTCAATTCGACAGCTATGCGGCCCAATCCGGTTTCCTGTTTGAACGTGGAAGCCTTCATGGCCGCATCGAAGATTTGGATCGCCGCATCGACATCAACAGGCTGGTTCAAAACGGCACCCCGGTGTCGGCAAGATTTGCACAACTGGAGCGGATGTTTGATATACTGGAGATCGAAAAAGAAATCATCGCCGCCATCATTGACTGGCTGGACCCGGACGACGAGACGTTTTTCCAGGATGGCGTGGGAAACGGGGCGGAAAGTGATTACTATGAGCTGTTGAGTCCACCCAGGGCATGCAAGAACGGTCCCATTGATGATCTATCCGAACTGCGGCTCATCAAAGGAATCACCGATGAGCTGTACTTCGGCACCGAGGAGAAGCCCGGGCTTCGCGATTTGCTGGCTGTGCACACCTCGGGCAGGATTAACATCAACACCGCCCCGCTCCTCATACTACGCACCTTATCCGATGATCTTATGTCCAGCAATCGCGCCCAGTCTATTATCGATCGGCGAGAGGAAGAACCTTTCACATCGCTCCAGGGATTGGACGAGATTCCCGGTCTCTCCGCGGGTGTGGCCGAGGGGATAAGTTACTTGGCCGATGTCAAAAGTAATTACTTTTTACTGGACATGGAGGGAGAGGTCAACGGAATCCGACAGCGAATCCGCTCTACCGTGGTTCGTTCCGGCACCCGAATCGCCAAGAGCTTCTGGCAGGTGGAATGATCAGATTTCATCAGGGGCGATGTAATTTTCATGTGCCGATATGAAAATGAATATTTTGACAGGATAAGCAGAAAAAGGATTAAGAAAGTCTCTTTCATTCTGTTATATTGTAGAAAATATTGTTAATCTGAGGAAATTATTCATGCCGCAAAAAGTGATCGGTCTGGATATAGGCCTCCGATCAATCAAGGCCGTGCAATTGACCAGCACGCTGCGAGGTTACGAACTCACCAACTTCGCCAGATGTGAGGTGCCTTCTTCGGAAGAGGGCGACGGCCTCAAAGAGAGAACCCTTGCAGTGGAAAGCCTGCTGAAGGAAAACGGCTTTTCAGGAGACACCATAGTCTCTTCTCTTCCCGGCAATCTCTCCATGATACATTACCTTGAGCTTCCTTTTTCTGACCCAAAAAAGGTCAGGCAAGTGGTCAAGTTTGAGCTGGAGCCATATCTTCCAATGCCTATCGATGAGGTGGTGGTGGACAGCCAGGTTATGGAAAACCCCATAGCAGAGAACGCCCAAATTCTGACCGCCGCGGCAAAAAAGACAACCATCAAGGAACATCTTTTACAGATGAAAGGCGCCGGGTTTGATCCGCGGATCGTGGATGTAGAGTCCTTTGCTTCATATAATTGCCTGGTTCATTTCAGACCTGACGATCTAGACGGTGTCATCCTTTTCCTTGATATCGGCATGGATCATACCGGCTTAACCATTATAGTCAACGGGCTGCCGAAATCATTCCGTGCAATCCCTTTTGGCGGTGATACCATAACCTCTGCTCTGGCTGCTGCGCTTGGGCTGGAGGGGGGTGAAGCGGAGGAGCTCAAGCGAAACACGCCGCTCCCTCTTAAACAGCCCTCTGAAAAAGCATCCAGTACTCTGGCCAAGGCTTTGGATCCATTGATACAGGAGATACAGATCACCCTCTGTTCCATGCAATCTCAATTGAGAAATTATGGGCCGTTTCAAATCATATTAACCGGCGGTGGATCAAGATTGCAAAACATAGAAGAATTCCTCGGCGAGGTGTTGGGGATGCCGGCGCGCCGTTTCGAGCCGCCGGCGGGCAGCCTCCCCGGCCTGGAAAAAATTGATCAGGGCGAGCAGCAGCACATTGCAGCAGGAATTGGCCTGGCATTGAGGGGAATTAACCGGGGGGTCGTCCAGGTAAATATGCGCCAGGAAGAATTTTCCGTTCTTCATCGCCTCCAAGAGATTCGTGGAAAATTTGTCTTTCTCGGAATAGCGCTGGCCTTTATTCTTGCACTGGGGGCGGCGGATATTCTGGTAAGCCTCCATATCAAGGAATCCCGGTATCAGGCCCTGAAAAAAGAGGTCCGCCACACCTTTAAACAGACATTTCCTGATATTACAACCATAGTGGCGGAACTCCCCCAGTCGAGAACGCGGATTAAGGAGGAAAAAAATCGGGTAAGCCTCCTGGGCGGATCCCGTCAAGAGGGTTCCATGCTTGACATTCTGGAGGCCATTCACTTCGCTATCCCAAAGCAATTGCAGGTTCGAATTACGGATTTGAACGTTGATGAAAAATTGGTATTCATAGCCGGAGAGACCGAATCATTCGATGTTGTGGACAAGATCAAGACCTCTCTCTCAGCCTCCCCGTTGATCAGGGAAGTCAAGATCGAGTCCGCCAAAATGAGCAGCACCCCCGGCGTGGTGGAATTTAAATTCAAGGCACAAAGGAAATAACCGGGCCATGCAACTGGCACGACGTGAAAAAATAGCCACACTGATCCTCGCAGTGTTTCTCGTTGTTTTTGGAATGACCGAATGGGTCCTTTTGCCCACGCTGGGTCGTTTGAAAAGCTTGGATGGCCTCATCGAGCGCAAAGAAAAAGAGCTGGCCGAAATGAGAGCACTTCAGGCCGAATACCTGCAAATGGTCGAACAAAGCGCAAATGTCGAGAAGGCGATCAAGCAAAGGGGACGCGGGTTCACCCTTTTCTCTTTCCTCGAATCCCTGGCGCAACAAACCGAGGTGAAAAAAAATATTAAGTACATGAAGCCCTCCACCACCCAGCTCAACGAACAATACAACGAATCCTCCGTTGAAATAAAGCTGGAGAAAATAAATCTGGAACAACTGATCCGCTACATTTACCGCGTCGAGTACGCGGGGCGGCTCTTACAAATCAAGCGCATGCACGTTCGGCCTCAATACAAAAATCCCAGTCTGCTGGATGTTACATTGCTGGTGTACACCCAGGAAATCAAGTAAGGGAAAATCATCACAATGCGATGGATGCTTTGGATCGGTTACGCACTGTTCGGGATGATGATGTTTCTCGTTTTCACCTATCTGAACTTCCCATATCCGCGCGTTAAGGCTTTACTGGTGGCCGAGTTCCAGTCGCGCGTTCCGGCGCAGCTCAGCATTGCCGCGTTACGGGCAGATCCTCCGCTGGGGATGGTTGGCCGGAATGTAGTTGTCACCGCACCCCTCAATGGGGACAACATGGAGTTGTTTCGGGCCGACCGGATCGGGCTCCGATTCGCGCCTCTCTCATGGATTCGAGGCAGGGGATCCATGCGGATCCACATCCAGGCATACGGGGGCGCTATCTACGCGATGACGGGTATTTATCAATTTCTGAACCCCATTGATAGGCCTATTGAGATCGAAATACAAGGCATTGACCCGGGGAGGAACACCGCGCTTCGCAAAAGCATAGCCAATGAGTTGACGGGACTTCTCGATGGAGAGCTCAAAGTACAGCCCAGATCGGGCGGCCTTTTGAAATTTCAGATGGGCGGCCGGCTTATGGCGAAGAATGTGAAAATCGACGGCATAAAAAATCTCAACCCAAACCCGGGGCGATTGACATTCTCGAAAATCGAGTGCATTGTGGCATTTTCCGATGGAATCCTTCACCTGGCTCCAATGCGAGCTCAGGGGAGCGAACTTGAGGGAAAGCTGGAGGGGACACTGCGCCTGCGCGAAAACCTTCGCGAAAGCGTTCTCAACATGCGCGGCAACATCCTGATAAAGCCAGTTCTGGCCTCAAAGCTGGGATTGATCATGACCTTTCTCAGGAAATACCGCAACACCAGGGGTGAGATACCCTTTGCACTGACTGGAACATTGCAACGTCCGAGTTTGAGAGTGGCGGGAATGAAGTTTTAAACCGCATCAGCCGGGCCAAAAACCCGGTCGACGGAGTCCGTTTTGCCAGCGGGGTATAGATCATTGGAATTTTTAAACATGGAAAGGAGAGAAACAGTGAGAAAGGGCAGCGCTATTTGTTTCTGGATTGTTCTGATTGTTATAGGAGTGTGGGCGATGCCTGTAGAAGCGGAAAAGACCGAAAGGCCATTGTCTATCCAGGACTGCATCAGCATTGCTCTGGAACGTAACCTGTCCATCAAGATTGCGGAGGAGGATGTCCGGGCCGCCATGGATCGCCGCTGGCAGGCCGGCGCGGAGATGCTGCCCAAGTTCAGCGTACAGTATGCTTACACCCGTTTAAATGAAGTCAGCTTTGTCCGGGCGGGAAGCACGTTTATGGAGTCGGATGAAATATACGAGCTCAGAGGGGTGTTAACGCAACCCGTCTTCTCCGGGGGAAGCCTTTATTATTCTTATAAGATATCCGGGTTGCAGGTGGATTCTGCTCACGTCCGCAAGGAGGTGACCCACCAGGATTTGATCTTCCAGGTGTACAACGCATATTTCAACATTCTGAAAGCCTATAAACTCAGAGAAGTGGCTGCGCAAGCCGTGAAGGCACTGGAAGGGCACCGGGACGTGGCCCGTGAGTTTTACAACGTTGGGATGATTCCAAAGAACGACTGGCTGAAGTCGGAAGTAGAATTGGCCAACGCAGTACAGGACCTCACCAGGGCTGACAACAACGTAGAGGTGGCCGAATCGATACTCAATACCATCCTGCGGTTCCCCCTGAATACCCCTGTAAACCTAAAAGATAAGCTGGAGTATAAACCAATCCCCCACGATTTGGATCAAGCAACAGCCATTGGGTTGAGAGAACGCCCCGAAATCCAGGATGCGGAACTCTCAATCAGCATTTCAGATAAGAGTGTTCAACTGGCCAAAAGTGGGTATTTCCCCCAGATCAACCTGAACTACAATTATAACAAGACAGGACAAACAGTAACAGTTGATGACGATGATTCCTGGGTTTTCGCCGCCCTTGCCAACTGGACATTTTTTGAATGGGGCAGGGTATGGAAGCAGGTGGACGAAGCCCAAAGCGCTCTGAACCAAGCCAATTTTATTAAAAAAAGACTTATTGACAACATCCAGTTGGAGATCAAGGAGGCATTTCTTAAACTCAAGGAGACGGAGAAAAACATCTTTGTGGCAGAGAAGTCAATCGAGCAGGGAGAGGAAGGGTTTCGGATGAGCCAGGAGCGCTATAAAGAGCAGGTGGCCACCTCCATCGAGGTGCTGGATGCACAAACGTTGCTCACTCAAGCCCGCACAAATTATTACAACGCGCTGAGTGATTACAACCTGGCCAAAGCCAGGCTTGAAAGGGCCATGGGCAGGATTAAGTGACACTTTTTATTAAACAATCGCCTCGCTGGGGTTTTCAGCTAAAATTTTATCGTTTGCCTTGTCTCAGTCTCAAGGCCGAACCAGCGCCCTTACTCAGGACAATGCAGTTTCATACCCAAGAGAAAGAGGTGTTTTCAGGTATCTCGGGACAATATTTCTCCTTGCAAGCCATAGGGTATTATGATATTTTTTTACTAATTGAGAGGTCTGGACAACTGGGGACAGCAACCCCCGGGGATACTCTGAAAGGCGACCATGATTCAGATATACAGGGTCTGTAAGACCTATCAGGGAGATATTTGTGCTCTTACTAATATTAACTTACACATTCAAAGAGGGGGATTCATATTTCTTACAGGCCCCAGTGGAGCGGGCAAAACCACGTTGCTGAAGTTGCTCCTGTGTGCTGAGAGGCCCACATCGGGCCATATCATTATTGACGGTCGCAATATTGATCGAATCAAGCCCTGGCAGATTCCTTTGCTGAGGCGACGAATAGGGGTGGTGTTTCAAGACTTCAAGCTCTTGTACAACCGAACGGTGTTTGAGAATGTGGCTTTTGCGCTGGAAGTCATCGGGGCGAGTCGGGAAGAGATTCGAAAGCGTGTTTTGTATACACTGAAGATGGTCAGGCTTCAACAAAAAGCCGGTGTTATGCCCCATCGCCTCTCCGGCGGAGAGCAGCAGCGGGTGGCTATTGCACGCTCCATCGTTCACGAGCCGATCATCCTGCTGGCCGACGAGCCTACGGGGAACTTGGATCCTGACCTGACACTGGAGATTATTGCTGACTTTGAAACCATCAATGCACGGGGAACAACGATTATCGTGGCAACCCACGATTACACCCTGGTGAATCGGTTTCGTCGAAGAGTGGTCGAGTTGCGGGGAGGACATATAGTGTCAGACGTCCCCGCACCCGAAGAAAAACAGTTTGAAGCTCCATTGCATGGCTTTTAGTTTTGCCAGGAGACCGGAAGTTAAGCGTGCCGCTTGCTTTAATGATTATTCGTCGATTTGCTTACTTTTTTCACCAAGCAGCCCGGAATCTAAAGGAAAGACCACTGCCAAGCCTGGTGAGCATTGCTACTATAACCATTACACTCTTCATACTGGGCGCCTTCTTGATCATCCTTGGGAATCTCCGCGGAGCACTCGATCATCTCGGACAAAAGATCCAGATCATTACGTATGTGCAAAATGATATTTCTCAAAAAACACTTGATGACATTCGAAATCGGCTGAAGGGATTTGGAGAGATCGAGACCTTTCAATTTGTTTCGGCTGCAGAGGCTTTACGCCGACTCCGCAGAAGCCTTGAGGGACAAGAAGGAATACTGGAGGGACTGGAGCACAATCCGCTCCCGCCTTCCTTTGAAATCCAGCTCAAAAAGATGTATCACACTCCACCCGCTGTCAGGCTTATGGCCAGAAGGCTTTCCAAAATCCCCGGGGTCGAAGATGTGAGCTTCAGTCAGAAGTGGGTGGAGCAGTTCAATACGTTCATGGGTATCGTCGAATTGATGGGTTCCGCTATTATGGCCTTTCTGATTCTGGCGGTCATCATCATCGTGGCTAATACCATCAAACTGACAGTGTATGCCCGCAGCGATGAGATCGAGGTCATGAGGCTGGTCGGAGCCACGAATTCTTTCATCAAAGCTCCATTCGTATTGGAAGGGATGATCCAGGGGTTTCTGGGAGCTGTTCTTTCGGTTGCCATTTTATTCGTTATTTATCAACTTGTGACAACCCGGATTGACGCCGCTTTGATTTCTTCAAGCTGGGGCTTGAAAATCGACTTTCTTTCTCCCGGGACCATAATGGGAATCCTGGCGGGAGGAATGTGTCTGGGAACGTTTGGAAGTTTCATTTCTCTGGTGAGATTTTTGAGGGCATGAGAGTGCGATACGGTATGCACCTTTTTCTGATCTTTTGCCTGCTGATCTTTCCGATGCCGGGACATGGTTTAAAGACCAGCGCACAAGCCGGGTCGGAAGACAGCTCGCAAATCAAGCGTACCATCCAAAAAAAACGGCGGGAAGCCCAGAAGGTCTTGGAAAAGGAGATGAAACTCCTGAACGAGCTGGAGCGACTGGATCGCCGGTTGGAAGAAGAGCAAAATCGCGCTCAAAAAATCGCCCGGCAATTACGTATAAGTCGTAAAAACAGCCGTAAATTCAACAGTGAAATCGAAGAGATCTCCCGTCGGATGAAAAATCGTCAAAAGCTCTTTGGCAAGCGCCTCACGGCCATGTACAAGCTCATCCGTATCGGGACCGCGGCAACCCTTTTTTCAGCAGAATCGTTTCCTGACTTATTGATGAGATTAAAGTACTTGAGTTTGGCGGCCCGGCTGGATTCGGACGTGATAAGCAATTATCAGGAGGATCGTCATCAACTGGAGGAAAAAAAACGTATTTTATCCCGAGAAATTCTGCTTCAAAGGCAACTGCGTCAGAAGAACGAAAGGCGTTTGCGATCTTTCAATAAAGCAAAAGAACAGAAACGACAATTACTGCACAGTGTGCGGATGGAAAAGACGGCCCACATGCAGGCTTTAAAGGAATTAGAGAAGGCTGATGAAAAATTGAGCCGGATGATGGCCTCACTTCGACCTCAGGAGAAGCACCGCGCAAAACCGGGTTCTCTCAAGGTGCCGTATGAGTCCGAGGCGCCGAGGATAGATCGATCAAGACACGTGTCCATTGTGCAGCGCAAAGGGAAACTCATGCCTCCTGTAAAGGGAAAAATCATCGAGCGGTTTGGCAGGAGGCGGCATCCCAGGTTCAATACCGTTACGTTTCAAAAAGGGATCGACATTGCCGCAACCGCAGGATCTGAGATTAAATCGATATTCAATGGCCGGGTCGTTTACTCCGGATGGTTCCCCGGTTACGGAAAGATGATCATCATCGACCATGGAAGAAGCTACTATTCGGTGTACGCCCACTCATCCAGACTATTGAAAAAAGTCGGAGATACTGTGTCTGAAGGAGAACTGATCGGCCTGGTGGGGGAAACGGGTTCTTTGAAGGGGCCGTGCCTCTATTTCGAGATTCGCCATCATGGTGTTCCAGTGAATCCCCTGGAATGGATAAGGATATAATTTAATCCAACTTATGGAAGAGATATGAAGATTGAACTGAAGGGAAAGTGCCTTCATGGTCCGGTTGAGCCGCTTTTCATGAGGCAGTTCAGGCGTATTGAAGTCCGTTCTTTACCTGTCATACGTCAATGGAATTAGACTTGTCTTTGGCGACCCTCAGGACCCGACGGATGCATCTGCTGTAAAAAAAATTAATAATTGGGAGGAAACAAAATGTCTCGCCTTCATAAAAGACACAAAATTATACTTCTCACCGCGCTGGTTCTGGCAATGGGCATAGCATTTCTGGGTGAGCCGATCCATAAGGTATTCGCCGTTACTGAAAACACATATCGAAACCTTAAGATCTTTACCCATGTGCTTGACGTGGTCCAGGAGAACTACGTGGAGGAGGTGGAACCCAAGACGCTCTTATATGGAGCCATAAAAGGAATGCTGGAGACCCTCGACCCTCACTCCACCTTCATGCCCCCGGAGATATATAAGGAACTCCAGGTGGAGACGCGAGGCAGCTTCGGTGGGCTTGGCATCGAGATTACCATCCGGGACGGCGTCTTGACTGTCATATCCCCCATTGAAGATACACCGGCGGCCCGGGCCGGAGTTAAATCGGGGGATCAGATAATGAAAATCGATGGAGAGTCCACCAAGAATATGTCGCTGATGGATTCAGTAAAAAAAATGCGCGGTCCAAAAGGTGCCAAAATCACCATCTCCATCAGGCGAAAGGGAGTTCCTGAACTTCTGGACTTTACCATCACCCGGGATATTATTCAGATTAAAAGCGTTCGCTTCAGGATGCTGGATAAAGGTATAGGATATATCCGCTTGACCAGTTTCCAGGAAAAAACCGCCGCTGACCTTAGAAATGCCATGGATGAGCTGATCAGGCAGGCGGAAGGTAAGATGGGCGGCTTGATTCTGGATGTGAGGAACAATCCCGGCGGCCTTTTGGACCAGGCCGTGGAAGTTGCTGATGCTTTTATCGAATCGGGGCTGGTTGTTTATACAGACGGCCGGATTCCCAGTCAGAAAATGAAATTCAAGGCCACCAAGAAAAACACGTATACCGGTTTTCCCTTGGTGGTGATTGTCAACAACGGTTCCGCGTCCGCATCGGAAATAGTGGCCGGCGCGCTGCAGGACCACCATCGTGCTGTGATCCTCGGTACCAAGACTTTTGGGAAAGGATCGGTCCAGACCATTATTCCGCTGGAAGACGGCTCGGGCCTGCGCCTTACCACTTCACGATATTTCACCCCCAACGGCAAATCAATCCAGGCAGTTGGCATTAAACCCGACATCGTGGTGGAGCAGATCGAAAGGCAGGAGGAAAGCGCAGTCCCTTCCAAAACGCCGCATCTGGTGCGAGAAAGAGACCTTGAGAGACACCTGGAGCCGCAGGAAAGCGAACCGGAAGTACCCAAAGACATGGAGAAAGAGCAGAAACCCGAGATACAAGATGCCCAGTTAGAACGAGCGCTGGAGATGTTAAAGTCGTGGCGAATATTTGCAACAACCATGTGAAGTGCTGATGACATCGGCGAAACAAACCAAGAAAAAATCTCCTTCGCGGAGACTTCCGGCACGAAAGGCCACTCCGAGCAAGTCGAAAGCCAGAAAAAGAAAGCCTTCCTTCTGGCGAGGGCTGTTTGTGCCGACCGCCGTGGCGGGCATCACGGCCTTTATCGTTCTGGTCGGCATCCTGGTGATTTTCCATTTTCGTGAGAGGGATAGAGAGACCGGGATTAGCGACGCGCCTTCCTCCGAGATCAGCGTTAGCTCTGAGAATGATCTGTCTCGGAAAATATCACTGCTGGATCAATGTCTGTATGGTGCGCTCTTCAAGGCGGGGTTGAGCAGGAATGACATCGTCTCCACCCACAAGGCACCCCGCTCTGCCGGCGGCAACCGATGGGAATTGAAAACCATACGTATCACGCTTCCAAAAGCTGTCAGCTTCAAGAATCTCAAGAATTACTTTACCCCGAATCATTTATCCTTTCCTCTTGATGTCTCCCGAAAGTTCACGCGTAGTAAAAGCGATCTTCTCACCATGGACGTGATGCTAAAAGGAATTACCACCCATAGCATCATGTTTTCAAGGCCGAGAAAGTACGCCAGTCTGCCGCCGCCGCAGAAGCAGAAGCCCCCCCCTGTACCTGTGACCGGACGAGTGGCGATCATCATCGATGATATAGGGCTGGCCAAGGAGCCTGCCATGGAGATTATGGAGCTCAACGCGCCCATTGCTCTCTCCCTGTTTCCGCTGGCACCTTTTTCCCGAGAAATCGCAGAGGTTGCCCATGCAAAGGGTTTCAACGTGATGCTGCACGTTCCGCTGGAACCCCGCACCTACCCCCATCGGAATCCCGGTCCCGGAGCCCTGTACACCTCGATGGATTCAAGTACCATGGTGGCGCAACTGACCACTGACATCAATTCGGTTCCCCACGTCAAAGGAATCAATAACCATATGGGCTCTCTATTCACGGAAGACGAGGCATCCATGGCCACGCTTCTCAAGTGGATCAAAGGCAAGGGTCTCTTTTTTGTCGATAGTCGTACCACGCCTCTTACAGTGGGTCATCGTTTGGCTGTGCGGATGGGCATACCCAGTGCGGAGCGGAGAGTTTTTCTCGATAATGAGCAGAATGTTGAAGCAATCCTGGCCAAGATCGATGAATTGGGTGATATAGCGATAAACGAGGGTAAGGCCATTGGCATCGGCCACCCTCGACAAACCACCATAACGGCCCTGCAGAAAGGGATTCCTCGCCTTCGATCACGTGGATTGAAATTGGTGCCTGTATCTGAAATGCTGGAATAGGTTGGAAAACTCCGCTTGACGATCTGATAAGGCGCGGGCGGCCATGTTTTGTCAGTGTTAGTGATAATTTCGAGTTTATCCCTAAGTAGGCTATCTGGTTAGACTTTATCCGATTCCTGTAAACCTGGAGGATAAAAACCATGAGTTCAGAAGATCTTGAGGCAATACGACGGCAGGTCGATACACTGGACGAAGATATTCTGGATCGGATAAATCGACGGCTAAAGCTTATGGGCGCTATCGCCGAGATTAAAAACGATGCCGACATTCCCGTTCATGACCCGGGCAGGGAAAAAGAGATAATTGTTCGGCTGTCCAGACTCAACAAGGGACCTTTACCTGAGGATGTCCTCAAGTTGATTTTCGGGGAAATCATCTCGGCAGCGAGGGCTCTGCAGAAGCGCCTGCGGGTCACATACCTGGGGCCGCAGATGACATTCACGCATATGGCGGCCATGAGCCATTTCGGAAGCTCGGTGGACATGGAACCCCTTTCCAGCCTGGATGATATCTTTCGTGAGGTTGAGCGCGGTACGTACGATCAGGGCGTGGTCCCGGTGGAAAACACCACAGAAGGCATAGTAAGCCACACGCTGGATCTATTTTTGGATACCCCCCTGGTGATACGTGCAGAGATTCTTATGGACATTACTTTTGACCTCCTCTCCCGCTCGGGCCGGCGGGAGGATATCCGTAAGATCATCTCCCATCCCCAGGCCCTGGCTCAATGCCGGGGATTTTTAAACCGCTCCTTCGCAGGCACACCGCGATCCGAAGCACCCAGCACCGCAGCAGCGGCCCAGGCGGCGGCCGATGATCCTTCCATCGCGGCTATCGCGAGCCGCGCCGCAGGTATTCACTATGGATTGATGGTAGTTGAGGAGCACATCCAGGACAACCGCATCAACATGACACGTTTTTTTGTCCTAGGCCGGAAGGAGACCGCGAGGGTCGATCATGCCAAGACATCCTTGATATTTTCAGTGCGGCATGCACCCGGGACTCTTTATAACGCGTTGAAATCATTTGCGGACAGGGGGGTAAATCTAACCAAGATCGAATCGCGTCCCATCCGCGGTCAGCCCTGGGAGTATTTCTTCTTCCTGGATCTGGAAGGGCACCGGGAAGACGATCCCGTGGCGCGGGCTATTGAGGATTTGCGCCCGCACTGCTCTTTCGTGAAGATACTGGGCTCTTTCCCCAGAGGATGACGCGGACAAAAATATCTATACAGGGTGGAGGAAAGGAATTAGAACATTGATCGATGCGCGGACCGGACTCTACGGAGTCATCGGAAACCCCGTGGGACACAGCTTGAGCCCGGCCATGCACAACGCGGTGTTCAAAGCGCTGGGTCTGAATGCCGTCTATATGGCATTTCTCGTAAAGGATCTGCCGGTAGCAGTTGGGGGTATCCGTGCACTGGGTATCCGGGGGGTGAACGTTACCATCCCGCATAAATGGGCCATCCAAGAACTGCTTGACCAGATTGATCCGATCGCCCGATCCCTTGGGGCGGTTAATACTGTTCTCAACCGTAACGGGAGGTTGGTGGGATACAACACCGATTGGATCGGCGCGCTTAGCGCCTTACAGGAAATAACCGAGGTCTCCGGGAAACTCTCCGTATTGATAGGAGCCGGAGGTGCGGCCCGTGCCGCTGCATTTGGTCTTATACGCGCTGGAGCCGAGGTAATTGTAGTCAACCGGACAGAGGCCAAAGCTCGCCAGGTGGCCCGCCAACTGGGATGTCAATTCGCTCCGTTGGATAGTCTGTCGGAACTCCAGGCCCAGATTCTGGTCAACGCCACGCCCATCGGGATGGAGCCCGATACTGAAGCATGCCCTGTGTCTCCCCGGTGGCTCCGGCCTGGAATGGTCGTGATGGACGCGGTTTACGCGCCGCCTAGGACGAGACTGCTTCAAGAGGCGAAAGCCCGCGGCTGCCGGACTGTGGATGGGCTCCGATGGCTGGTCAGGCAGGGCGCCGAGTCCTTTAATATATGGCTGGGAAGGCAACCACCCGAGGACGTCATGGAACGGGCATGCCGGGAGAGCCTCCTTGGAGAACATCGGACAACCCCTGCGAATCTACCCTTGGAGAGGTAATCGGGACATATGTCATCAAGGCAGACCAGAGATGCACCGCGCGGCAACAACGTGGCTCTTGTGGGATTTCGCTGCTCCGGAAAAAACACGGTGGGTGAGTCGCTGGCACGCAGGCTGGGCTGGGCGATTCTTGATACGGATCAGCGCATCCAAGAGATTTGCGGCCAGAGCATTGCCTCCCTGGTGGAGCGCAACGGATGGGAGAGGTTTCGCATGCTGGAATACAGGGCGGTGCGAGAGGTGAAGCCACGGGAGCAGCGGGTGATCATCACCGGCGGAGGAGTTGTTGAGCAGCCCGAGAACATAGAGCATCTGCGTCGCTCGGGCATGGTTGTGTTCCTGGAGGCAACGATGGAAGATATCCTCCGTCGGATGGCCGCGGATGAAAGCACACCCGTCACACGCCCCGGCCTTACCGGTCTGCCTATGGAGGAAGAAGTGCAGCTCCTGCTGGAAAAGAGGACGCCCCTGTATCACCATGCGGCCGATCTTGTGGTAAATACCTCCTCACAGAGTGTTGAAGTCTGCGTTGATCGGATCCTTAAATATTTTCAACAAAAGAATTTTTGACAGGATAAAGGGATAAGAATAATAAAATATGGTTCATCCTGTTATTCCCTCAAAATTTTGAATGACTTATCGGGTAAGCGAGGTAAAACATGCCGGGAAACAGCTTTGGCCATCTTTTTCGCATTACCACATGGGGGGAATCCCACGGCCCGGCCATAGGAGTGGTTGTGGACGGTTGTCCCCCGGGTTTAACGCTGAGCGAGGAGGATGTGCAGGCAGACCTCGATCGCCGCCGGCCGGGAGCGGCCCCGGGCTCAACGAGCCGCCGGGAGTCGGATACCCTGTCCATCCTGTCAGGGGTTTTCGAAGGACGGACCACGGGTACCCCCATCGCCATGCAGGTTCGCAACGCAGACATTGATTCGTCCGCCTATGATCACCTACGAGACGTCTATCGGCCCGGACATGGCGACTTTACCTATGAGCAAAAGTACGGCATCCGCGACCATCGCGGCGGAGGACGGGCATCTGCGCGCGAAACAGTGGCGCGGGTGGCGGGAGGAGCTGTTGCCCGGCGATTATTGAGGGACGAGGGAGTGCTGGTCCGGGGCTTCACAAAGGCCCTGGGCGGCATCGCGGCCGGCGATATGGACCCATGGTCTGCTGATGACGGCCCCCTGTTGTGTCCCGACCCGCGCGCGACCGAAGAAATGGTCCGCCTGCTGGAAGCACTCCGGTCCTCCGGTGACTCCGCGGGAGGCATTGTGGATATCCGGGTGAAGGGCTGTCCCGCTGGCCTGGGGGAGCCGGTTTTCGATAAGCTGGATGCCGATCTGGCAAAGGCCTTGATGAGCATCGGCGCCGTTAAGGGTGTGGAAGTGGGAGCGGGTTTTGAGGTATCCCGGCTAACGGGTTCCCGGTGCAACGACGTCCAGGATTCTGCTGGATTTCGAACAAACCGGGCGGGGGGGATACTGGGCGGGATTTCCACCGGCCAGGAGATCATATTGCACGCGGCGGTCAAACCTATCCCATCCATTGGCATGGAACAGGAGATGCTTACACAGAGAGGTGAGATGGTGCGATTGAGCGTCGGAGGACGGCACGACGTCTCAGCTATTCCTCGGATCATCCCCGTTTGCGAGGCTATGGTATGCCTGGTCCTGGCGGATCACTTGCTGCGCCAGCGCGGGCAACGCGGGAAACCTGGAGGTGGGAGTTGATTCAACGCGATGTGATTGTGGGGATCGTGGGCGGTCGAGGTAAGATGGGAGCGTGGTTTCGCAGTTTTTTAGAGGGGCAGGGATGCAAAGTTTTGATATCCGGAAGGGACACCGCTCTTAATCCCCGGGAAATGGCCCGGCGCTGCGACGTGGTGATCATCAGCGTTCCCATCAGGGCAACGGTGGATATCATCCGTCAGGTTGGGCCGCACGTGAGACAGGACGCACTGTTCACCGATCTGACTTCTTTAAAGATTCAACCGGTCAAAGCTATGCTCACACAGTCCAGGGCCGAGGTTATAGGCATGCACCCCCTCTTCGGACCCGGCGCGCAAAGCCTGGAGGGGCAAAACGTGATATTATGCCCTGCGCGCGGTGACAATTGGCTGCCCTGGCTCCAGGGAATGCTGGTTCGAAATGGCGCGCGTGCGTTCATTTCCACTCCGGAAAAACACGATCGGATGATGTCCGTCATCCAGGGTCTGCGCTATTTTTGCAGCCTTTCCTTGGGGGGCGCCATGATGACCATGGGGGCCCGGATGCCGGAGTGCGAAAAATTCAGCACGCCGATTTATCGAATTTTTATGGATGTCGTGGGGCGGCTCCTATACCAGGATCCAACGCTGACAGCTGAAATATGCCTTCACAACCCTGAGACCATGGCCGCCGTCCGTGTTTTTCGGGATTGGGTTGATCGGTGGGTCCGACTGTTCGAGCAAAGCGATACGGATAAATTTGCGGCCCATCTTAATGAAATTAGAAATTATTTTGGAGAGTTTTGCAAAGAAGCCTCAGGGGAAACCGAGTTCATCATCCAGGCCTTGCTTCAACAACAATCCCAGAATTCTGTTGACTTGGAACTGAAGAATTGAGTAACCTTGAATGAATTGAAGGGCAAAAGCCGCCCAAAGCGCGGTCATGATTTGAACCGAATATGCTGTCAATGAATGTAGGGCTTCACAAAACTCCCTGGGCGCGGCCTCTCGCCGGACTTCCACGAAATGAAAAATTTCGAGGCGAGACGTCCCGCCTGCATGCGTAATTTGTCAATTCAAAATTTGGGTGTTGACCGCTAAGGGCGCTTTCGTCGATTCGGTTCCACCGGCCTTCAATCTGAGTTGAAAAGGGGGCGAGAGATGAAGAGCATTTGCGTATCGGGACTCATCTTGGTGCTGGTGATTGCCGGGCCCGCGCAATTCAAAGCTCATGCCACCGGCCAGCTCTTTCTTGATCGGGTTCTGGAAGGAGAATGGAATCACCCAACATGGTTATCGTTCGGGGGAGGTCATGGATGGTCCAAGCCGACTTTCGGAGATCTGGACGGTGACGGGGACCAGGACCTGCTGGTGGGCGAAACGGAAGGGAACGTCGTTTTCTACCGGAACAACGGGACACGGAATTACCCTCAGTGGACACAGGAGACCCGCAGTATTGCCCCGGGAGAACGCGAGGCCATGCCTGCCCTTGCCGATATTGATGGCGATGGAGACCTGGACCTTTTTATAGGGAGCGCTTACGGCCGGATCCGATTCTACCGCAACATTGGGAGCCCCCATCGACATCATTTTCAATTGATAGATCGGGCATATCTCTCTATCGATGCCGGTCAGCCCGTGGCACCCACGTTTGTGGATTTCGACCGCGATGGGGACCTGGACCTGGTAATTTCCCAGGGCGACGGCCTGATCAATTTATACCGCAATAATGGAACTCCCCGCTCCCCTACATGGGCCGAGCCGGTCCTGGTGGTGGAAACCCAGGACGGGGGGATGACATGCCCTGCCTTTGCCGACGTGGACGGCGACGGCGATGCGGACCTGCTTGTGGGCACCCAAACGGGATGCCTCCGTTACTATCGCAATGTCGGGGATACCACCGAATCCAGATTTGCGCTGGACAGCGGGTTGCACCGGAATATTTGCGTGGAAGGGCTTTGCGCACCTGCACTTGTAGATATCGATGGAGATGGGGACCTGGACCTGTTTATTGGAAGCGACTCGGGCAACATATTCTTTCTCCGCAATGACGGCAATGCCCGGACACCGAACTGGCAGTTAGTTACCCGTCATTACGTGTCGGTGGATCTGGGAAGTTACAGCCATCCTACCCTCGGCGACATTGATGGAGATGGAGATATTGACATGCTGGTGGGTCTGGAAAACGGTCTGGTCGCCGCCATTCTCAACCGCGGGAATAATAGAAGCCCTCAATGGAGCCCGGGGCCTCTCCACTACCTTTCAATTCAACCTGTCCGGCATGCAGCTCCTTGCCTTGTGGATCTTGACGGAGACGGCGACCTTGATGTGCTGATCGGCGGGGCGGACGGAAGGGTTCAATTTTTTATGAACACGGGTCGGAGAGACCTGCCGGAATTTTCTCTGACCAGTAGCGCTTATGCAGGGATCAATGTTGAGGCCAATGCCGCGCCTGCCGCGGCTGACCTGGATGGCGACGGAGACATGGACATTCTGGTGGGTGGCGTCAGTGGAGACATTTATCACTATCGCAACGACGGGACCGCGGTCATTCCTGTGTGGACGCTGGTTACAAACCGGTTCAACGGCATTAGCATGGGACAAAACGCCTCTCCGGTTCTTGCAGATATGGACGACGACGGGATCCCGGACCTGCTGGTAGGAAATGAATCGGGCGCTGTTGCTTTTTTTGAGGGCCGAGGTTCAGCCGGCGCGCAGTATAGCTTTTCTAACCGGACGACTAACCTTTTGAGCGCTTCAATCGGTCGAAGGGTTGCGCCGGCGGCAGGGGATGTAGATGGGGATATGGATAACGACTTGATAATCGGATCCTCCAGGGGCGGCGTTGTTTTTTATCGAAACGCGTTACCGAGAATGCCTGTTGTACCCCGGGAGATCACCGTAACGACAGGAGCGCAACTGAACTTCCAGGCTCAGCCCACAGGGGAGACCATCAGGTGGTCACTCCTGGAGAACCCCAGCGGCGGGATCATCGGTACACAGCAAGGGAATTATAGGGCAGGGAGCGCCTCCGGTGTCACAGACATTGTTCGGGCGATTGATTCTGTCGGAAATGTTGGCTACGCTTATGTCCACGTAATCTCGCGTGCGGATCAGGACCTCGCCGGAAAGGCCATTATCATTGCAGGTACATCCCCCGAACAACGACTCAACAGTGCAACCAACCGCCTGGGCAATCTGGCTTATCTCAGTTTGCTGCACCTCGGCTATGCCCGGGACAAAATCGTCTATCTCAATGCTTCCCCAAACCAGGACGTGGACGATAACGGCCATGCGGATGATGTGACCGCCGTCCCCAGCAGAGAAAGCTTCGAGACCTTCGTAAGACCGCTGGTTTCAAACCAGTCGGGCGAAACTCTCCTGGTTTACCTGGTAGGCAATGGGACAACTGAAGGGGTTACCCTCAATCCTGCGGAAATTCTTACCTTTGCGGAACTCGATCAGTGGCTCGACGGGTTGCAAGAGGGGAACGACCGCCTGGTGATAGTAATTTGCGATGCTCCAACTTCCGGTTCGGCCATCCCTGTGCTTCAGGCCCCGAGAGGCAAGCAACGCATCGTCATTACGAGCTGCTCCGAAGGGGCCGGGACATATTTTGCCGGTGAGGGCAGGATATCGTTCTCTCAGAATTTCTGGAGCATGATCGCGCAGGGCAAGACGCTCGTCGAAGCAATGGGCTTTGCATGGAAATCCCTTTCATTTTATACAGGGCAGAGCCCGAGTCTTGACGATAACGGTAACGGCAGGGCCGGGGACCCCGGGGACGGCGTTTTGGCCGGTCAAACCAGGCTGGGAGTACCCTTTATCCAGGGAGGAGATTACCCTCTCATCGGTAAACCCTTCGGCGCCATCGAACTTACAGAGGATATCTCGGCACCATTGCAGATGTCCGAAGTATCCGATAGAGATGGTATTTCGCGGGCCTGGGCGGCGGTCCGCCCGCCTGCGGATCACAGCGCCGGCCGTCGTAGTGCACCCCAAGCGGTGGTAGACCTTCCGCTTATAGAGATGGTGTATGATCCATATTTCCGGATATACAGGGCCATGTATGATCAGTTCCTTCATCCCGGGCAGTACGACGTGTTTCTTTATGCCGAAGACACCTGGATGAATGTCTCCCTTCCCATGGTGAACCATGTGTTTCAGTCTGTTTCCGGCGTTACTTTCCAGATGCAGACAGACCGCACGCGATACGCAGGCGGCGATACAGGGGTTCTCTCTGTCCTTTTGGCAGGATCCGGAAGAGTTGACGTGTATCTTTCATTGAGGCATCCGGATGACTCTATTCACTACTTGATCCTTCGAGATGGTATTCTTCAATGGGCGGAACCCGGTTTTGTGGAGCCGCTGGGAAGTGATTGGGAAGTAACCCCTTACTCAGGTCCACTTTTCAGGTTTGACCTGGAAGGAATGATGGCTGGAACTTATATATGGGCCGGAATATTCACACAGCCGGGCGGTGACGTGAGTGAGCGGGAAACATGGCTGAATTCGCACTCCACACAATTTTACCTCGAATAGGAGGATGGTCTGAAACCGTCTGTTTTCAAGGTTCAAAATATAAAAAAATTATAGGATTATCCTATCAGGTCAGCAAATAAAACTTTAATTTGCTTGATTTTTATTAAATTCTTATTGCCTAACCATTGGATCGAAAGCTGTGATTCAATACCGGCTAAACCTTAATGGCATTCAGGTTCCATGAGGGGTGGTCCAGACAATTTATTGTCCGGGCTGCGCAGCAGCAAGAAACAGTACATGGCTCATTTAATGGTTCCCGGGCGCGGGATGAACCGGGCAAAACCCCTTGTCGCTTCGCGACCCGGAGGACTTGTCGTCCGGGCCGCCCAAACAACATTTTTCATCTATTATCGGCGGCAATTCGGCTGTAATATCGTTGATCAATATGTTGCTGATCGAAGTGGATAATTCTAAAAAACAATGGTGTAGTTGCATTAGAAGTAACGTTGATATGTGGGTGAAAGCATCCGTATATGGGTGTTTTATAAGGTGAGCATAAGCATGGTTGCGATTCCAGGATGGTTGAAGGTTTCCCCGCGAGGGAAAGTCGGTGCTTTGAGCATTGTCGTAGTGCTTTTACTTGGCTTTGAGGGGTACGCCGCTGCGCAGGCCCAACGGAAACAGGCACCCATTCAGCTCGGACTTTCCGGGCTGAAATCCGCTTTGCAAAAGGAAGGGTTCGATGACCGCTATCTGGAGCGGATTTTTTCTGATGGGCGTCTGAAAGTGGACATGAATGTGCTTCGCTTAAATATCTTTCCCAGCGAAAAACCTGCCGATTACAAACAGTTTCTCACAACCGAGTCCCTCCAAAGCTGCAAAAGATTCCTGCAAGAGCAACGGAAGCTGTTGGAAAAGGTCAAACGGAAATTTGGCGTTGAGGAGGAAATTATCACGGCAGTTCTCCTGGTGGAATCCCGGTTTGGAAAGTATGTGGGAAGACACCGGGTGTTCAACGTTTACAGCAGTCTCGTAATGGCCGACACGCCGGAGAATATCACTCGTATTTACCGTGCCTTCAATGAGCGATATCCGGAGGCAACCCTTGACCGGGTACGGGCTCGCGTTAAACGTCGGGCCAATTGGGCCTTTCGAGAATTGGTTTATCTGCTCCAATTAAGCCAGCGGGAAGGTTTTGATGTAATGGATCTCAAGGGCTCCTGGGCGGGAGCCTTCGGGCTTCCCCAGTTCCTGCCGTCAAGCTTTTTTAAATATGCGGTGGATGGGAACGAAGACCATCGTGTGGATCTATATGATATATCGGATACAGTGGCCAGTGTAGGCAACTATTTAAAAAGCATGGGATGGCGTCCCGGAATCTCCCGGCAACGGCAAAAACGCCTCATCCGGACGTATAACAACAGCGGCCTATACGCAGACACCATCCTGAGGATTGCAGCACATATAAAAAAATGAAGACCCTTTCCGCCCTCCTTTCCCTTCATCAACATTATGCCCGGTATGGCTTTACCTGAATAACAGATCAAATTTATTTTTCAGGAGGCCATCATAAGCACCCACTTTTTATCGCATGTGCTTGCACGCCCTGGCATTTTATATAAATATAACATTGTTAATAATTGAAACTATAGTTTTATCGCTAAATATCTCTTGACATTTAATTCTAATTGTTAATAATAAAGATACAATCTTCCTTCATAACTTTTTTAGAAGACCGAGGGCTTGAAAACACGCGAATTTGTGTACCATCTTCCGTCATTAGAAACCCTCATGACCTCGTAATCACAACGAAACATGAAAAGAGCAAGATCATCATTGCAAATTTAACAATTAGCAGTGCAAAATGAGCAGTTTCTTAAAGATTT
The DNA here is from genome assembly GCA_019310535.1 of Deltaproteobacteria bacterium. Classification (GTDB taxonomy): domain Bacteria; phylum Desulfobacterota; class JAFDED01; order JAFDED01; family JAFDED01; genus JAFDED01. Next base: position 65,742 of record JAFDED010000003.1, on the reverse strand, counting down.
GCATTGATGGTTGCTAATTTTTCGTTTTACTGTGAATTTTCATGGAAAAGCTGACAAAGGAGTGGTTGAAAATTGAGAGAGCGTATCCTGATCATCGAAGACGATGCCTCAATCTGTTATTTTCTTCATGAATTCCTTCAGGCCGAGGGATATCAGGTCGCGTGCGCCATGGATGGTGAGCAAGGCATCGCTCTTATAAGAAATGAAACCTATGACATAGTACTTACCGATCTAAGGCTGCCCAAAGCGGACGGCCTTGAGGTTCTGAAAGAAATCAAGAACAACGGTTCTAATTCCATCGGGATCGTCATGACGGGTTTCGGCTCCATTGACACTGCGGTTCAGGCCATGAAATTGGGTGCCTTTGACTATATCACCAAACCAGTGGATGTTAAGGAACTTAGGATCACCCTGAATAGAGCTCTGGAACACAGGAGATTGCAAAGGGAGAATTTTCTCCTTCGCAGGCAACTCAAGGATAAATACCAGTTCAAAAACCTCCTGGGCAATAGTGAGGAAATGCTAAAGGTCTTTCGGATTATTGAAAAGATCGCCGATACCGACAGCACCATCCTCATTTTCGGCGAAAGCGGCACTGGAAAGGAACTGGTCGCAAGGTCGATCCATTACAACAGCGAAAGGAAGGATAAGCCCTTTGTGCCGGTGAATTGCGGCGCCATCCCTGAAAATTTACTGGAGAGCGAACTCTTTGGTCATGAAAAAGGCGCTTTTACGGGCGCCAGCAAGACTCGGATTGGAAGGTTTGAAAAAGCAAACGGCGGGACCATATTTCTCGATGAAGTCGGCGACATGAGTGCGATTCTCCAAACCAAAATCCTGCGGGTTTTACAGGAACGAGAGTTCGAGCGCGTGGGCGGACAAAGAACTATAAAAGTCGATGTAAGAGTTATTGCAGCTACTCATCGAGACCTGGAGGAAGAGATTACTAAAGGAAATTTCAGGGAAGATCTCTACTACAGACTCAATGTCATCCCCGTCAAGATACCCCCATTGAGAGCGAGAAAATCCGATATTCCCATACTCATTAAGCATTTTTTAAAGAACCTCTCTAAGAAAAAGGGACACCTGGTGGAAGGGATTTCCAATAAGGCCATGGAAATATTGATCAACTACCATTGGCCCGGAAATGTGAGAGAACTGGAAAACTTGATCGAAAGACTCGTTATACTGAACGGAAAAGGCGTCATTGAAAAGGAGGATCTTCCGGCAGCCATCACAAGGCTTTCCCCAAAAGAGGATAATACCAATGTAACACTCCCGGAAACGGGCATCGACCTCAATACGACCGTCAATCAACTGGAGAAGGAGTTAATTATTCAGGCCCTTGATAAATCAAATTGGGTGAAAAACAAAGCGGCAAAGCTGTTGCATTTAAAAAGAACCACTCTCGTGGAAAAGATGAAAAAGAACAATATTTCAAGGGAGGCGATTTCATCTTCCTGATAGGTCCATCCTTTGATTCGGCCTCCTGAAATACCTTGTCATTACTCCCCCTTTCCATTTTTCTCTCCGGATAAAGGCCTGCCCTGGTGATATCTATTGCGTCAATTTTCTGACAAAAATATTTCCTATTGACAGAGAAAAATCTGGAACAAGGTCATCAGGGTATTGGTTTATATGCCGGGATTTTCTTTTTATCCGAAGCATAATGAGGGGGCTCGCTTGAAACGGAGTCCAATGCTAGTATCTTATGACTACCTGGCATGTCTTTTGCTTTTTCCAATTAAACAAAGACCACGGAAATAACCCCCTCTTTTGCGTAAAACTACGGTAAGAGGCTCATACTGCGGCCAAAGAGTATATTCGGACGCATTGTAAGGGACAAACTCAAGCCCCGAGGAGGGGGTGCAGGTTTTCCACTGAGGGAAATTTTTTCTGGCCCGGCGCCGGATTCATCCACCAAGCTGGTGCAAAACCCTTCCGGCTGCCCGGGCCCCCGGCCATCTTCGGGTGTTTCTGTGGCTCAGGCAGTTCTGGCAAAACAGCAGGATGCGTTTCTGCCGATCCGCTGAAGCATCTGAATTTTATTGACAGTGAAGATTCTGTGAAAACAAGGGGATTACATGATCAACGTACTGGTGAGCATGGGAATCCTGATGCTGGCCTTCCCGTTGACCCATGTCCTGGCTGGAGAGAATCCCGTGAAGATCATGGGGTTTAGCTTCTCGTCAGAACGGGAGCGCACCCGCCTGTTTCTGGACACCCAGCACCCTATTAAAAAATATAAATACTTTACACTCATAGGGCCGCGGCGTCTGGTGGTGGATGTATACAATTCCCGTTTAGGATTGAAAAAAACCACTTTCAAGGTGGACGATCAGTTTGTCCATCGGGTTCGTTTCGGCATTCACACCTCGGGCAAAGTGCGCATGGTAGTGGATCTGAAGATGCCCGTTCAGTATCAGATTTTCGTCTCAGAGCCTTCTCCTGGTGATCACAGGGGGCTGATGGTAGGCTTGACCAATCCCGAGCGGACCGGCGTTCATTCCCAGAATACAACAGAATTAGACCCACAACCTCCGCAACAAGTAAAAGGCAAAAAAGCCGATAAAGAGAAGTATCCTGCAGAGGCGGAAGTATCCGAGACCAACGGAGAACGCCCCTCCCACAGGCCTGTCGCAGCTTCAGAGCATTTGACAGGCGCAGGAACAGAAGAGCCGTTGGATCATCCGCGGCCTTCTTCTTTCCAGAACAAGGCAATGGAACCTTCTTCAGCAGAGGATGATGAACCCTTGTTCCGGGAAGCCCAGGAGAACGACGAAATGGAGGCAGAAGATTTTAGTCCCATTCAGAACCTCATTAAAGAGGGAAAATACCGTGAGGCCCTTGACCGGTTGATACGAAGCAGGGAAGACGGAAAAGGTGGAGATAAGGAGTTTGTTCTTTTTGCCATTGCCGAATGTCTTTATCGTCTCGGCCTGGAAAGCGGGGACTATCTTGAAGCTATCGAGGCTTATCAGATGGCTTATTTATCCTTTCCGAACTCTAAAATGGCCCATGAAGCCCTCTTCCGTATAGTGAAGGCTTACAGTGAGATGAAACTGATCCATGAGGCCCATTCCAATCTCCGGGAACTCCTTGAACGGTATCCTGACAGTGAATACATCCCTGAAGCCCTGCATTTGATGGGGATAAATTTCTTTCAGGCTTCGAAATTCAAAGAGGCATCGGCATGTTTTGAGCAGTTGGTGAATCGATATCCGGATCATGAGAAATTCAGAGAAGCGATCTTCAAACTTGGATCCTCTCTGGAGGCAGCCGGAGAGATAAAAAAGGCAAAGATTATCTATAATAGAGCCCTGTCAAAATTTCCTGAAATGGCTGACCTCCCCGCTGATATAGGATTTAGCATTGTTCGAACATACTTCAAGACAAGGGATGCCGAGACATTTAAAAAAGTTGCTTTTCAGGCGGTAAACCTCTTTACCGATTCCTCTTCCCAGATCGATGCGCTGCACCAGATAGCAAATTTTTATGCGCTTGAAGGAAACCCCGATCAGGCCATCAGCACCCTGCTGAATGCTCTTTACGAAGCTCAGGATGATGAGCAACGGGAAGTCCTCCTGTTTGCCATATCCAACTTATGGCGGCGATATCCCGAAAGGGATTCGCCGATCAGCGCATTGATGGAAGGCAACTGCCTGTCTCCTCGGGATATCTACGTTGAGTATGCCAGAGTTTTACCTGAGAACACGGACAGGGAAGAAGTCTTTTTCAGGGCGGGGAAGATGGCGATGGACGTGGGAGATTTTCGCCAGGCCATCCGCTTTTTTGAAAAACCTCTCGGTTTTTCCCAAAAAGGACCTTTTGCTGAAAAGCTGCACAATTCCTTGATAGAGGCCTTCTCTCATCTTGTGGAAAATGATTACCGCGCGGGGCGTTATGATGAGGTGTTGAAAGTCCATCTGGGAGCGCTGACAGAAGACAAGAAAATACCATTGAAAGCTACCACTCTGTTTCAAATCGGCGAGAGCTACCGACGGATTGGCCTCAAGGAATATGCCGTCCCCATTTTTAGGGAGGCTTTTAAGCTTGCTTCGGACAGCGAACTCAAAGCTGAAATTTTCAGGGCTCTGGGAGAAATCTATATCGTCCAAAAACAATGGGATGAATTTATCGATGCTTTTACGGACTTATCGCGCGAGGGGACTACCATTGCAAACCTGGATGTGAGATCTGTGGAAATCCTGGGCGAAGCCTTGTTCCGTAAAGGAGATTTTGACCGCGAAATTCAACTCCTCGCGCCCATTTCCTCTCGGCTTTCTCCAATGGGGAAATTCTGGCTGGCCAGGGCTTTTCATGAACGGGGAAACGTTGAAGAGGCAGAGCGGCTTTACCGCCAAAACATTCAGTGGATACAGATCCACGGGGAAAACAGCCATGCATCCCTTTTAGATGAATGCCGCCTCAGGCTGGGCGATCTGTTTTTTCAATCGGGGCGCCTTGCCGATGCGAAAGCCGAGTATCAACACTTAATCGACAGATCCAGATCAAATCCCAACAGTTTGTGGTCTCTTTACAGGATGATATTGATAGGTCTTCGAGAGGGTGATGGGAAAAAAGCAGAGGATCTGCTGGTGAAGCTTTCAACGGAGTCAAACGATCCGCTTTGGCCTTCTGCGGCTTCTGCCCAGATCAAAATTGAAGCCATTCAGAGAGGAAAGGGGTTTGTTCAATAGTGTGATCGAAAAATGTTCTCAGGATTGCCAATGATATTATAGCAAGAGCTTAAGAATCCTCTTGATTAGATCCTTTCTGAGATGGGGTTTTGCACAATGAAGATAATGAAGGGACACGGGGTTTTTCATGATGGTCGAGGGTAATGCAAGATCGGTTCAGGTACCTGGAAATGGGGAGGGCGTGCAGGAACTCGTTCAGGCCATCCGCACATTTAATGGTGCTGCAGAGAGATTGAAGGGCTCTTACCGTCGCTTGAAAAAGGAAGTGGAGCGCCTCAACCTGGAGATTGACAAGAAGAATGCCGAGCTACAGAAAAACCTGGCCGAAAAAGAGAAGGCACAGGACTATCTGCGCAACATCCTGGAAAGTTTAAAGACGGCCGTCATTGTCGTTGATCTCAAAGGACGGCTCACCACCATGAACAAGTCAGCCGAGGATCTGGTGGGGGTGATTGCAGAAGAAGTTATGGGCAAGAGACTCGATGTCCTCCTGAAACCTTATTTGGTGGATCCATCAAATTCATTAAAAGAAGCTGCGGATGGTAACGGGCATGAGTGCGAAATCCGCTGGAAAGCAGGAGAAGAGCAATGCCTGCAGATTCATCTCATCACCTCACTGATGAAAGATTCTTCAGGAAGGCCGGTCGGAAAAATCCTATTATTGCAAGATGTCACAAACATCAGGCGACTTGAAGATCAACTCCACAGGAACAACCGAATGGCGGCCATGGGTGAGCTTGCAGTCAAAATCGCCCATGACGTGAGAAACTCCCTTGGCAGCATCGAATTGATTGCGTCCCTTTTACGTAAGGAATTGGAATACGATAATGACAAGGTGAGGTTGACCGAGCACATCATGGTCAGCGTCAGGAACCTGGACCATACCATAGCGAATCTGCTAACTTTCACCAGGGCTCCCCAACCAAAGCGGGTTGAAATAGCCCTTGCCTCTCTCCTGGAAGAGACATTGGAGTTTATCCGCTCCCCCTTAAAATATTCCAACATCAGGATTAAAAAGGATTTTGAAAAGGCGGAATTAAAAATTCTGGGTGACAGAAAACTTTTGCAACAAACGTTTTTCAATGTGATCCTCAATGCCATGCAGTCTATGGAAGGAGGAGGGGAATTGGAGATTTTCACCCGCACCAAGGCAGTAAATTCATCGAACTGGCGAATCCCTCCGGCAACCGACTGCAATTGGGAAGGAGAACAGAATCAGTGGGTTGAAATTGGATTCAGGGACAGTGGATCGGGCATTTTCGAAGAAGATCTGCCCAAGATATTCGACCCATTTTTCACGAAAAAAGAGAGGGGGGCGGGTTTGGGGTTGGCCATTGTCCACAACATTGTGGCAGCCCATGGAGGACTTCTTTTCGTGGATAGCATCAAAGGAAAGGGGAGCTTATTTATCATTTCTCTTCCCCTTTTGAAAACCTGAGCGAGCTCGTGATATGCGGAAAGCCTCAATATTTGACAATTCAAAGGGCATCGGATGAGAGAGACCAAGGTTCTTATTGTTGACGATGAGGAACAAATGAGGATCGCCCTTCGGGAATCCCTTGTGCGTGAGGAATATGTGGTTGAGGCGGCCTCCAACGGCCTCGAAGCTATCGAACGGTATCGCCGGGAACGATTTCATCTGGTGATAACCGATGTGAAGATGAAGGGAATGAATGGAGTCGAGTTGCTGAAATCGATCAAGGAGATTTCCCCCGATTGTCCCGTGGTCCTGATAACGGCCTATGGGACCATCGATAATGCAGTCGAGGCTATGAAAGCGGGCGCCTGTGATTATATCCTGAAACCGTTTTCCATCGAGCAGTTAATGGCGGTAGTGGAGAGGGTTCTCATGGGCCGGGCGGGGGCTTCAGCAAATTCTAAGGAAGGCGTCCGCGCCCAAGGCAACCATAGGCATGTTGTTTGCCATGATGAAAAAATGAAGGAATTGCTCAGCCTTGCGAGGAGCATTGCCAATAGTAACGCCACGGTGCTGATCCAGGGAGAAAGCGGGACCGGAAAGGAACTCCTCGCCCGTTACATTTGTACACACAGCCCCAGACGGGCCAAACCATTCGTGGCCATCAACTGCGCCGCCATTCCTGAAAGCCTTCTGGAAAGCGAGCTGTTCGGCCATGAGAAAGGGGCTTTTACCGGGGCCGTGTATACGCGTCCGGGAAAGTTTGAGCAGGCCAATGGAGGGACCCTGCTCCTGGATGAAGTCAGTGAAATGGCCTTTTCTCTCCAGGCAAAACTCCTTCGGGTCCTCCAGGAATGCGAGATCGATCGGATCGGTGGAAGAAACCCCATCCACATTGATGTAAGAGTCATAGCCACAACCAATGTTGACCTCATCAAGAAATTGAGGGAAGGGTCTTTCAGGGAAGACCTTTATTATCGGTTAAACGTGGTTCCCCTTACCATCCCTCCCCTGAGAGACAGAAAATCCGATATCCTTCCCCTTGTAAGACATTTTCTTGACCGGTTCATGGATAACGAACCCGGGGTGGAGGTATCTTTGAATGATGATGTTATTAAGGTGCTCATGGATCATGATTGGCCCGGAAACGTGAGGGAGTTGGAAAATGTTCTTCAAAGGGCCATATTGCTGAGCGGTGGGAAATCTATTAAGCCCGAATACCTATTTCCCGCCTCCCAAGCCGGGCCTATCTGCCCCAGCGAAGTGGTCCGGGTCGGCTCGTCCGTCAAAGAAATGGAGAGAGATTTGATCATGCGCACGCTCGCTTCGGTCGGTGGAAATCGGACCCGCGCGGCAAAGATCCTGGACATCAGCATTCGTACACTGCGAAACAAGCTCCGAGAATACGGTGGAACCACAGCGTAACAAGGTTGTGAAAACTGCTTTTAAGGGCTTAAAAGTGAGGAGGATAAAACGGAGATGATCGAGGGCAAGCTTTTCGGAAAAACGGTTTCTCTGCTTTCGAAGGCATTGGATCTCCGCTCCCTGAGGCATCGGATTATTTCCAGGAACATCGCCAACGTGAGCACCCCGAATTATCGGGCCATGGACCTTCGGTTTGAGGAGGCGCTCCGGTCGCAGATGCAGTTTCATGGAAGTGTTGCCTTGTCCAGAACCAATCACGCTCATCTCGCGGCATCCTCCGCCCCAGGGATTGGGACAGGGCACTTCATAGTACAGAATGAAGAAACAAAGATAGGCACTGACGGCAATTCAGTGGACGAGGAGATGGAAATGGTAAAGATGGCCGAGAACCAATTGGTCTATCAATCAATAATCCAGGTTCTTTCCAGAAAACTCCTCTCCATCAAATCAGCCATCCAGGAAGGGGGGAGATAGGATGGATTTTTTTGATGTCCTGAAAATCAGCGGCTCAGCCCTCAGCGCCCAGCGGCTCAGACTCCAGGTTATTTCCAACAACCTGGCCAACGCTCATTCGACCCGCACATCCGGCGGAGGACCTTACCGCAGGCGAGACGTCGTTTTTTCCACATCCTCAAATCCTTTTTCTTTTGCTTCCCATCTTCAGTCTGAGATGGATGGCGAAGAGCTGGGCATAGTCAGGGTAGCCGGCGTGATCGAGGACCCGCGCCCTTTTCGAAGAGTCTACGATCCAGGTCATCCGGATGCCGAAAGTTCGGGATACGTGATCCTCCCCAATGTGAACATCATTGAGGAGATGCTTAATCTCATTTCCGCAACCCGGGCTTACGAGGCCAATGTGACTGTTATGCAGGCCACCAAGCAGATGGCATTGAAGGCCCTGGAGATAGGAAAATAGGAGATGAGTCATGAAAGATATCTTTATAAGAGACGTCGGTCCCTCGCAGCTCAAGGAAACGGCGGGAGTCTCCGCTTCCAAAGAATCGGACTCCAGGAGCTTTGCCGAAACTCTTAAAGATTCCCTCAAAGAAGTCAACAACCTCCAGCTTCATGCGGACAAGGCCGTGCAGGAGATGGCTATGGGTGAATCTCGTAACCTCCACGATACCATGATCCTTCTGGAAAAAGCGGATATCTCCTTCCGGCTTATGATGCAAGTCAGAAACAAGCTCATGGAGGCTTATCATGAGATTATGAGGATGCAGATATGATTCACGACGGGAACATAATTATCGTTTTCTGAAGATGTCGAGGTGAGTGAATGGAAAGCATAAAGGGGATTATGACGAAATTAAATGCCTCGCTGAAGGCGATGTCCCCTGGACAGAAGATCATCCTATTCCTTGTGAGCGCCTTTATTTTTTCCGGGTTTTGCGTGATGATCCTCTGGTCCAACCAAGAGGAACATTCGATCCTATTTTCCAATCTCTCGATGCAGGATGCCGGGGCCATTGTGGAAAAGCTCAAAGAGCAGAAAATTCCCTACGAGATTTCCGGCGATGGGTCGATCATCAGGGTTCCTGCCGCTGTGGTGTATGAGACACGACTATCGCTGGCAAGCCAGGGTCTTCCCCGAGGAGGCGGAGTTGGGTTCGAGATATTCGATAAATCCAGCATAGGAACCACCGACTTCGTCCTGAGATTAAATTACAGGAGGGCACTTCAGGGCGAACTGGCTCGGACCATTTCACAGTTTCAAGAGATCGAGGGGGCAAGGGTGCATCTGGTGATTCCAAGACGTTCGCCGTTCTTTTCAGAGGAGGAAAAGGCGAGGGCTTCGGTAGCAATCAGGCTGCGCCCCGGTGCGAGTTTGGCGCGAGGTCAGGTCCAGGGCATCGTTCACCTTGTAGCAAGCAGCGTGGAGGCTCTTCAGCCCTCCAGTGTAACCGTGGTTGATACTCATGGGAAAATTCTTTCCGGGTCGCCCCCGCTAAGCGACCCCGTCTTCCTTTCCAACTCCCAAATCGAATACCGCAGGGGTGTTGAGAAGGATATAGAGAGAAGGATTGAATCAATGCTGGAGAAAGTGCTTGGCCCCGGCAAGGCCATCGCCAGGGCCAGCGCTACCATTGACTTCAAAAGGATTGAAAAGGTGGAAGAGCGCTATGATCCCGATACTGTGGCCATTCGAAGCGAACAGAGAATGGAAGAAAAACATCTGGGATCCACTGCAAAAGCGGAAGGAGTTCCCGGTGCCCTGTCAAACTTGCCTTCAGGCCAGAAAAGCTCCGGCACCACAGGCACGGGATCGAAGAACACTTCCCTGCGAAAAAATGAAACCATCAACTATGAGGTGAGCTTGACAAGAAGCAGCGTCGTGGAACCTTCAGGTTCGATTAAAAAACTGTCAGTGGCGGTGCTGCTTGACGGATATTATAAAAAGGTAACGGGGGAAGATGGGGTAAAGACCTTGACGTATGTGCCAAGGACTTCAGAGGAGATGAAAAAATATGAGGAAATTGTTAAAAAAGCCATCGGCTTCGATGCAGAACGGGGGGACCAGGTTGAAGTTCAGAACATCCCGTTTGAGAGAATTGATATCGGCGAAGAGGAAATAAGGGCGATCAGCGGTGCCGGGCTCAGAGAATTCTTGCCGCTTATCCGGTATGCCGGAACGGCCATTCTCACTCTCCTCTTCTTGCTTCTCGTTGTAAAGCCCCTGCTCAAAGGATTGCTGACAATCCGCCCCGCCGGATCGGATGTTGAAGTCGGAGCGCTCTCCGATCCCGCATTGCCTGAAGGAGAGGTAAGGAAAGCTTTGGTGTCTCAAAAAAATAAAGAGACTGAACTGATCGAGATGGCTAAAAAAGACCCGGATGGGTTTGCAGGATATATAAGAAATTGGCTTAGCTCATAGGGTATGCGGGTAGGTAAGCATTATTTCTGCTGGAACCAGGAAGTGAGAAATTTGCAATTCCAGGGGAATGAAACATGATCGATGTTCAAAAATTGACTAATAGCGAAAAAGCTGCGATTTTACTTCGCTTTATTGGGGATGAGGCCGCAGGAAAAGTCCTTGAAAAGTTCAGTGAAGCGGAGATCAAAAAGATTGCCTATCACATGAGCAGGATGGAAAAAATCACATCCGATATGGTCAAACCGGTCATTGAAGAATTTATGAACTTTGTTTCCAGCGGAAACGAAGCTTTTCAGGGTGGCAACGAGTATGTCCAGAAGCTTCTAATCGGTGCCCTGGGGAAGGATAAGGCCGATCTTATCCTGGAAGATCTTTTGAAAACCAATCATGTAGAAATTGTCAAAAAGCTAAAAAGTATGAATCCAAGAACAATAGCCTCTATCTTTCGTGGCGAGCATCCTCAGACCATAGCTCTCATTCTTTCCCATCTCGACAGTACAATCGCGGCTGACGTGATCTCGCTTCTCCCTGAAGAAATCCAGGCTGATGTCATCACGAGGATGTGCAATCTTGAAGGGGTCAACCCCGAGATTATCGAAGACATAGCGGAAGTCATTATGGGGGAACTGGACATGGTAAGTGAAGTATCCAGCGGGTTGGGGGGTGTAAAATGGGTTGCAGATGTTATGAATCGTATGGATAGGAGCACCGAAGAAAATATCTTGTCTAAGATAGGAGAGAATGACCAGAATCTTGCGCAGGAAATCAAGCAGTTGATGTTTATTTTCGACGATCTGGTCAAGATCGATGATCGAGGCATCAGAGAGCTCTTAAAAACCGTAACAACACCAGAGCTTGCAAAAGCTTTGAAAACAGCGGACGATGCCGTCAAGGAAAAAATATTCAGCAATATGTCCGAGAGGGCGGGAGAAATGCTGAGGGACGAGATGGAGGTTCTCGGTCCTACACGGCTTTCGGATGTGGAGAAAGCCCAACAGGAAATTCTCAATGTAGCCATTCGCCTTAAAGAGGAGGGGAAAATCATTGTTCTCGAAGAAAAAGGGGATGTCATCGTTTAATGTTTTAAAATCGCATCGGGTTTCCTCCGAAGAGGTTCATCCTGTTTCCCTGGATGCCATGCCGCAAAAAGAGAAACAGGGGGAAATAGCAGTCTTTCGCAAAAGCTGGAATTCAGTTTGCCCCTCTTCGGAAACCGGAGTGAAAGACGAGGAGAGTGAAGGGGAGAGGGCGAATACAATAATCGAAGAAGCCCAGGCTAAGGCGCAGTTGATAGAGAAGGAGGCCTATGAAAAGGCTTATTCCCTGGGTCAGAAGGAGGGACTTGAGGTAGCGGAGAGGAAATTTCGATCGGCCCTGCAATCCCTGAAAAAAGCTCATGGAGAATTCCAAAAGCTGAAAGAGGAACTTGTCCTGAGAAGTGAGCGGGAACTGATAGCCACCTGCTTGGCTATTTCCAGGAAGGTAATCTCTCAGGAGATCGTTCAGAACAAGGATGTCCTTTTGAATCTCATCCGTTGCGGGCTCCGATATGTCCTGGACAAAGACCGCGTGAGGATCAGGGTAAACCCCTCCGATTTTCAGTACGTGATGCAATGCGGGGGCGAGATCATCTCATCTTCTGAAGATATTCGAGATATGGCCTTTGAGGAGGATGAAAGAATAGCGAGAGGAGATGCGGTTATCGAAACGCGCTTCGGTAATGTGGATTGCCGTTTTGGCACACGCATGGCGGAGATAGAGAAGAGCTTCATGGATATTCTTGCAGAAAAGGACTTAAAGGCGCCATTGTCTGGAGAGGATGCATGACCTCTATTCTTTTTGAATCCGTTCCGTCTATCGATTTTACGCCATATCACCAGGCTCTTGAAAATCTGCCGCCTGTTATGATCCAAGGAAAAGTCACCAGGGTGGTTGGGCTTGTCATCGAGGGCCATGGTCCGGGAGCCTCCATAGGCAGCCTCTGCCGGATATACCCGCAAGAAGGCAGTGCTTCCATAATGGCGGAGGTGGTGGGATTCAAGGATGAAAGAATTCTTTTAATGCCTCTGGGAGAGGTACATGGAATACGACCGGGCAGCACCATTGTAACTGATAGGGAGCGGTCTACCACCAAAGTGGGAAAAGGCTTGCTTGGCCGGATTATCAATGGACTGGGTGATCCCTTGGACGGAAAGGGCCCCATTAACGGAGACGCGGAGTATCCTCTTTTTGCTGAGCCCATACCGCCACTGAAGCGGGCCCCCATACGTAACTCTATCCATCTTGGCATCCGGGCTGTTGATGCCCTCCTTACCTGCGGCAAGGGACAGCGCCTCGGGATCTTTTCAGGCTCTGGCGTGGGAAAAAGCATGCTCCTTGGAATGATTGCCCGTAATACCGAAGCCGATGTGAGTATCATCGCGCTGATAGGTGAAAGAGGGAGGGAGGTTGGCGAATTTATCAGTGAATCTCTTGGAGAGGACGGACTTAAGCGGTCCGTGGTCATCGCTGCAACTTCGGATCAACCACCCCTCGTACGCCTTCGGGGTGCTTATATAGCCATGGCCATTGCTGAGTATTACAGGGACATGGGAAAGCACGTTGTGCTGATGATGGATTCTATAACTCGTTTTGCCATGGCCCAGAGGGAGATAGGTCTTGCCATTGGAGAGCCTCCCACAACCAAGGGTTATACGCCCTCGGTATTTGCTGTTATACCGAAACTCGTGGAGCGGGCGGGACCTCTCATTAAGGGGGGAAGTATCACCGGGCTTTATACGGTTCTTGTGGAGAACGATGATCTGAATGATCCCATTGCCGATGCCCTTCGCTCAGTCCTGGACGGCCATATCGTCCTTTCGAGGGAGTTGGCAAACCAGAATCATTATCCAGCCATCGATTGCCTTAACAGCATAAGCAGGGTCATGAGAAACGTCATATCGAAGGATCATTGGGAAAAGTCAAGGGAATTGTTGGAAATTCTGGCGCAATATAAGAAAGCTGAGGACATGATTATGATCGGCGCCTATGTATCAGGGAGTAACCCTAAGGTTGATCGCGCCATTGAGATGAATGATAAGATTCAGTCCTTTTTAAGACAAGGAATAGATGAAAAGGTCAATTTCCAGGATAGCCTCAGTGCTCTGTTGGATGTTATGGATCATAAGGGGTGATAAGCCTTGTTCAATTTTCCGTTTCAAACCCTCTACGATCATCAAAAGCTGCTTGAGGAGAAGCAACAGACAAATTTTTCCGAAATCCAGCGGAGATTGGAAAAAGAATCGTTGGTTCTCGAAGGATACAAGAATGAGCGGGAACGGAATGTGAAGGAGTTGCAATCTCAAATACAGGAGGGGATGCAGATCGAGAAGATCGAACTGTACAGACGGTTCATTCATCAAACCGCACATCTGGTTGATCAACAGCGTAAAAAGCTCTTGCTGGTGGAAGAAGAGTTGGAGAGGGCAAAAAAAGCGCTAATTCAAGCTTCAACAAGAAGGAAAGCTCTGGAGAAGTTAAGGGAGAAGGCTTGGTTGAAGTTTACCCAAGTGATGAACAAATTGGAGCGGGAGTTCATGGATGAAACAAGCATCCGACGATACATGATTGCATCGTCCGGAATCGATAAAAAAGCGCACGCTGACTTGAATATTCCAGACAACAACTCGAAGAAGGATCTCCTTGATTGATCATGTTCTCCACCTTTTGAGGATAGCGATATGGCGGAGAGGAAAATCCGGTTTTTGATGTGTATACTAATTGTCGGGGTTTTGATCAAGGCCTCACTGACACTCTTTACCCTTTTTGCTGAAACCTCCGGTGAGTCCATAACATTTAGCCGGGCCGAGGCCGCAAACACGGCCTCGCAGGACAAGGGGGACCGTCTCCCTTCAGACGGGAGAGGGAAGAAAAAGGAAGAGGGGAATCATAGAAGTCTGATAGAGCTCATTGAAAAGAAAGAGAGGGAACTCCAAGAAAAAGAAGAGGCACTCCGTCTCGAAGAAGAGCGGCTTAAGGCCCTCAAGCGTGATATAGAGGACAAACTGGCCCAAATAAACCAGATCAGCGCAAGGCTAAAGGTTTTGACAATCAAAAAAGATAAACATATCGAAGAAAAAATCACGAAATTGGCCAAAGTTTTTGAATCAACCCCCCCTGAACATGTGGGCACCCTTCTGGAGAGACTTGACACAAATATCGCCGCTCAGATCCTGCTGCACATGAATGGAAAGAAGGCGGGGGCCGTATGGGGGTATGTAGAGCCGGATCGAGCATTGGAAATTATTAAGGAGATGTCCAAGTTCAGGTAAATTGGGAAAATCCAGAAATCAGCAATGAGACCCTCCCTCAAACGCATAATTTGTGTGGTATAATAGAAAAAATCTGGTACTCCGTGGACAAGCACGTCAAAATAATCAGTGTCATGGAAAAGGACTGCGCTTTATCAAAATAGAATCTACAACATCTCCATAAAGATTTTCTGATCCTTGACGTCAGCTCAAAAAGCGACCATCAGTGAGAAGAAATGTTGTAAAAGACCCTTAAAAAAATTTGAAAGGATTTATCCAGAAACCGTTCAATGTGGATATGATATCCGATGTGATCCATAACGCCCTGATGGTGAGCGTTTGAGGAAATCATGAAATATCTTAACCGGACACTACTGGATCCCGACATACTTTCTCACCGTTGAAAATGGCTAACTTTCTTACCGGCGGTAATAAACATACCTAAGGCCTTGTTTTATAATCAGTTTCGCAGAAATCGAGGGGTGATATTCAATATAAAATCGATAAATAATAATAATGCATGAATCCACAATTATAGAGGGATGTCTCGCCAAGCATTTTTTGTGTGGAAGGGTGGGTCGAGACGCCTCTCCCATCAAGCTTTTAGGCTATTATGAGTTCATTGACTGCATTTTTGGGATTAATGGAGCCCTAAAACTCCCACTCCCGTGCGCAATGTCTCCAACTCCAGGACCCACTCGGGCATTACATTGGCGATGTTGACCTCAGGCCCGTATGTCCGGACGAAATACATCGTCATGTCATGGATTTCAGGCGGATGGGCGTTGTGGATCCAAATGCCCGGCAGCTCAAACATCAGATATTTGAGGTCCACGCGGGACGCGATGCCATCGATCACATGGCGGGCTAGGCCCCCCTTTTCCTTGTCCATGAACTCGGCGCCTTCCACGAAAACTTTCCACGAGCCGGCCTGCAGGCACCCCTCGATCCCGCGGACCATGTCATCAACTGAGCTCACCTCCGTTTTGGCCCCCACCTCGCCCAGCACCCGCAGGCCGAACTCCTCACAGGCCGTGCGGATGATGCGATACTTGTCTTCAGGGGCGATCTTCAGGAAGTTGTCCGAGACCTCGACGCTCTTGAAGCCCAGCTTGCAGCACTCCTCAAAATACGGCTTGGCCACATCCAGTCCCTTGTGATGAATGGAGTATTCCAGGAACTGTCCTCCAATGAACGGATCAGCCTGATAGCTGTTATAAATAGCGATTTTTTCCCTCAGGATGTTCGCGTCGATGATGCCGGAAATTCCCACCGCAATCTTGGCAAGATCTACAAACGGGTGCACCAGCTTCATCAGGTCGCTTTGTTTGATGGGTCCCAGGTTCCAGTCGATCATCATCGTGACCCCCGTCTCCCGTGGTTTGGCAGAACGTGCTGGGATCGGAACAAAAGTAAACGCCTTCTCCATGATCGCTCACCTCCTGTTGCGTTTCCTGCTGTGGCATCAATAAAAAATTTCGAATTTCAAATTATTTAGTTACGTTAGTTCATCCTGATGTCCCGTCAAAAATTCAAAAAAAAGCGCCGATGACTTACTCGACTCTCCCGGTGACAGCCGCCTGTATGCATGTCTCTTCATCACGAAGCACGGGACGGATGCCGGCTCCTGCTATGATGTTGGCCAGCTTTGCGGAATTGGTGGCCAGCGACCGCACCCCCAGCTTCCTCGCTATTTCCGCCGGATACATGAGGTAGAAGCACACGCCGCACAGGAAAGTGCCTCCCGCCTCCTCGATGATCCGGACAAGCCCGAGCCTCTCGGCCATGCTCTTGACTAAGCTGCTGGTGGTGAGCAGAAGCTTCACATTCGCGTTGACGCGCTTTCCCTCCAGGCGGCGGGCCAGGTCGTGGACCTCCATGAGGCTCAAATGCGGCGTGCCGAATATGACCAGATCCACGGAGCCGTCTCCGGCGGGGAACGAGTCATAGGTCTCCCGGAGGGCACCGGGGTGGACCTCTATGATCCTGTCAGGCTCACGCAACCCGAAGGCTTCCTCCGTGCTCCGGATTTCAGGCGTTATCCCCGGGATGTGGAACATGGCCAGAGAGCCGTAACTAGCCAGGGACGCGCCCAGATGCTTGAGCCGATCAACGTCGGGATATCCGAGATTCCCTTCCAGCACCGGTACTTGCCAGTAGTCGTCAACCTTTCGGCCGATGAAGCACCCCAGTGTCCCCCAATCGCTGATCGTGCGGGGCTGCTCCTGCACCACAACGCGAACCGTCCCCCGGCGCGTTGCGTCAAGGTGAAATCCGTACCGCGGCGTGCGGCCCGTAAGTCCCGCCGCGACGGCGGCAGGGCCGCCCTCGAAGTTGCTCCGGGCACCGGCGACGGCGTTGGCAAATATGACCGCCCCCGTGTCTCCCCAGGCCAGATGCTCGCCGAAGCGCGGGGGCATAATCCCCTGGTAGTTTGTACACGTGCAGCAGTTAAGCGCACCCATGCGCACCATGGAGGTGTCAATACGGCGTTGTAACGCCACGTGGGAGGGGTCCTGCTGGAGTAACTCCACGTGATCGAATTCCACGCTGCCGGCGTTTGTTGTTGTTGGCACAACGAACCGCCCGCCCGCCCCGGCCAGTTCTTCCAG
Organism: Deltaproteobacteria bacterium; assembly: GCA_019310535.1. Lineage (GTDB taxonomy): Bacteria > Desulfobacterota > JAFDED01 > JAFDED01 > JAFDED01 > JAFDED01. Next base: position 48,424 of record JAFDED010000003.1, on the reverse strand, counting down.
AAAAGTCGCACCGGCATCGTCCAGAGCGTCGGATGTGCACATGACATGAGCCGACTGCACCTGCACCATGTCCTCTGCCCCGAAAAACTCGCCCACCGCAACCTGCATTTCCATGCCGCGGCGCACTGCCTCCCCCCTGATTCCTTGTAGCATGGCTTTTTCTTCGTCGGTCAGTTTCATAAGGGTCTCCATTGACGTTCCTGTAAAGGCGCTCAAAGCAGTGCCTGAGTTGGGGCTGCGCTCAGCGCATCCGGGGACAACCGCTTGCATGTGAAGTATCTGTATGATAATATCTCTTTACGCAAGCTTCTGGTTGTCCTATCGGCAAAGGTCGGATGCGAATATACCGTATAAGATTTCCATTGTCAATGGATATCGGCCGGTATGGTGCGTGCACACCTGTCTTCGGTTCTTGAAAGAAAGAACAGTTATTACAATAGGAGAACCACAAGAAAGAGGGCATTAGATGAAGGACGGGGTTATTATCCTGCGCGGGCATTCCGGGGTGGGAGAGCAGATCGAGGCAAAGGTGCTGGTGTCCCATCACGGTTTCAGCGCCCGATACGACCTGGACAGGGAACGGGGAATTTTTTCCAGAGAGTCCCACGATCTGTATGGCATGAGCTACGTGGGGCTGATATTGGTGCACCCCACGGCCAAGGGAGGTGTGGCAACATCCTGGATGCTTCACCAGATGAAGAGCCGCGGGATGGCTCCGGCGGGCCTCATCTTCCGTGTAACCAATCCGATCATGGTGCAGGGAGCGGTATTGGCCGGCATTCCCCTCATGGCGGACCTGGACACCGACCCCACCGAGATTATTCAGACAGGGGACCGGGTGTTCATGGATCCTTGCCGCGGCGAGGTGCGGGTATTCAAGACCCAACGGTGACTTCGAGACCGTAGTATGCCCTCGTTCCCTGATTACCCTTTTTTTCTCCTTCCAGCCTTCCCTGGATTTTTGCCGGCGACATTTATGGGTACAAGCCAAATCCATGCAACCTGATGCCTGATAATCAGCTTTTCACATCAGATCTTGCTCAGCTCGTAAAACACCGTGGCGCTGCACTTGATGCCCTTGATGAAGAGGTCGATGACCAGGTTCTCGTTGGGTGCATGGTTGCATTCGTCATGGCTGCCATACGGCACTTTGATAATGGGAATCCCCAGAAAATCGGTGATAATGCTGCTGGGGTTGCTTCCACCGGTCACGGGATAGAGAATGGGATCGCTCTGAAAGGCTTTTTTCACACCCGCCACCACGGCTTTGCTCATGGGATGGTCGATGGGCGTCTTCGACGGGTTGTAGCCGTAACGGAACGTTACCTCTAAATCGCCAAACCCGTGCTTCTCCATGTGTTGTTTGAACTTCTGCAAGATATCGGAGGAAGTCTGATTCTTTACCAGTCTCATGCTGATCTTCACATTCGTCTTACAGGGCAGGACCGTCTTTGTGCCTTCGCCCCCATATCCTGAGGTATAGCCGCAGATCTCAAGTGTCGGCTGGAACATGATTTTCTCCCAGTACCCCATATCTTTCGGCCCGGCGAATTGCTTGAGCCCCAGGAACCGACGTGTTTTTTCCTCGTCGAAGGGAATCTTTGCCATTACATCCTTCTCGGCGGCCGTTGGGGGGACGATGTCGTCGTAAAACCCTTCGATGGCCACGCGGCCGTTTGAATCCCTCAAGGTGCTCAAGAAGTCAATCATATGCCAGTTGGGATTGGGGACGGGACCCCCGAACTGGCCGGAATGCAAGTCCCGGTTAGCTTCCTGGTGATTGATCTCCACATGGCAGTTGCCGCGGTTCCCGAAGGAGAGGATGGGGCGGCCTGAGGAGTCCATGGCACCATCGGAGTTGTAGGCAACGTCCGCAGAGAATCGATGGGAGTTAGCCCGGATAAAGTCGTCCAGGCTGGGACTGCCGATTTCTTCCTCGGGATCGCACAGAAACTTCAGATTGACCGGCAGGTCCTTTGTGGTTTTCATAATGGCTTCCACTGCCTTGATGTGGGCGAAGAGCTGGCCCTTGTTATCCGCGCTTCCCCGGGCATAGATGCGCCCATCACGAATGACGGGCTCGAAGGGGGGCGAATCCCAGGCTTCCAGCGGTTCCGGGGGCTGCACGTCGAAGTGTCCATAAATCAGCACGGTCTTTTTGGCGCCGGGGGAGGATATCTCTCCATAGACCATAGGCGGATTGTTACGACCTCCCATGGGCAGGATCTCACAACGTATCCCCGCCTCTTTCATCATTCCGGCCAGCAGTCCGGCGCACTCTTCCACGCCTATCCGCTGAGAACTGATGGACGGCTGCTTCAAAAAAGTAAAGAGTTCCGAAATAAAGCGCTGAGAGTTATTGTCGATGTATTGATAGATCCGCTCCATCATGTGCTCCTCCTCAATAACCGCAAAAGATATCCTCCATCTCGTCAAACAGTTCCTGATAAGACTGGGATGAGAGAGAAAATGTATGTGTTATTGATGGCTTATTGAAAATGCGCAAAATATTTAAAGCTGACTTTAACAAGGAGAACCTATGCGTTGGTCGCCAGCCACGCACCGGTTTCTCTGAGGATGGCCAGTTTCATCTCAAGGTTCTGCCGTCGTACCGGGATCATGTCCACTGCCTGAAAACCACAGAAGGTTAACACCTTTTCCAGGCTGACCGTGCAGGCCGGTGCCCCGTTTCCCGAGCCTCCCGCAACGCAGATGCCGATGGCCGCTTTACCCTCAATTCTGTCCTTGCCGGTCTCATGCCACCGGCAAATGCGGCGCAGACGGTCGAGAAAAGAGCGCAGGCTCTCACTAAGGTCGTGGAAATAAACGGGACTGGCAAAGACTGCGGCATCGGCATTCCTTATTTTTTCCACCAGCATAGCGAAATCGTCCTCGATCACGCACCGGCCCTCTGTCCGGCAAATACCCCACCCATTTTCCTCACATTGACGGCATCGCTCGATCTTCATCTGAGGCAAAAACACCGCTTCGGCCTGACTCCCTTTTCGTATGACACCTTCCTTGAATGCATCGGCCGCCCGCGCTGTTTGTCCTTCAGGATTGCGACTTCCCACCAGTATCACAACTTTCAATGCATGCTCCTTCACTAAACGGTCTGAAAGGCCGATTTCAAAACCGGTCCCTCCCCATCCACTCCCCGCTCAACTCGCGCTCAGCTCATAAAATACCGTGGCGCTGGCCTTGATCCCCTTGATGAAAAGGTCGATGACGAGGTTCTCATTGGGGGCATGGTTGCATTCGTCATGGCTGCCGTAAGGGACCTTGATAATGGGAATCCCCAGAAAATCAGTGATAATGCTGCTGGGGTTGCTCCCTCCCGTTACGGGATGAAGAATGGGATCGCTCTGAAAGGCCTTTTTCACCCCAGCCACAATAGCCTTGCTCATGGGATGGTCTATGGATGTTTTTGCCGGGTTGTACGTTGTCAGCAGCTTGAGTTCCATGTCTCCGAACCCGTGTGTCTCCATGTGTTTTTTGAACTTCGCGAATATATCGCGGGGAACCTGGTTCTTCACCAGCCTCATATCTATTTTCACTCTGGTTTTGCACGGGAGAACAGTTTTGGTGCCTTCGCCTCCGTACCCGGAACTGTAGCCGCAAATGTTCAGGGTTGGCTGAAACATAATCTTCTCCCAGTACCCCATATCCTCCGGTCCATCAAAGCGCTTGAGCCCCAGATACCGGCGTGTTTTTTCCTCGTCGAAGGGAATCTTTGCCATCGCTTCCTTTTCTGCGGGTGTGGGGGGGACGATGTCGTCATAGAACCCTTCGATGGCCACGCGGCCGGTGGAATCGTGCAGGGTGCTCAAAAATTCGATCACCCGCCAGTTGGGATTGGGGACTGGCCCACCGAACTGGCCTGAATGGAGATCGCGATTGGCCTCCTGGTAATTGATCTCCAGATAACAGGTCCCCCGGTTGCCGAAGGACAGGATGGGGCGGCCTGAGGAGTCCATGGCTCCGTCGGAGTTATAGGCCATGTCAGCAGCGAATCGATCCGGGTGAGCCCTGACAAAGTCATCCAGGCTGGGACTACCGATTTCTTCCTCGGGGTCGCAGAGAAACTTTAGATTGACCGGCAGATCCTTTGCGGTCTTCATAATAGCTTCCACTGCCTTGATGTGGGCGAAGAGCTGGCCCTTGTTATCTGCGCTTCCCCGGGCATAGATGCGCCCATCACGAATAGTGGGTTCGAAGGGGGGCGAATCCCAGGCTTCCAGCGGCTCCGGGGGCTGTACATCGAAGTGACCATAGATCAGCACGGTCTTTTTGGCACCGGGGGAAAATATCTCGCCATAGACCAGAGGGGGATTGTTCAGACCTCCCATGGGCAGGATCTCGCATCGGATGCCCACATCCTCCATCATGCCTGCCAACAGCCGGGCGCACTCTTCCACTCCTATCCGCTGTGAACTGATGGACGGCTGCTTTAACAATGTATTGAGTTCTGAAATAAACCGCTGGGAGTTATCGTCGATATACTTATAAATCTGCTCCATTATTCCTTTCCTCCTTGATGTTTGATGAAAACAACCTTAACTGATTAAACCTTCAAGGCGTCATAGCACACGCGGCAGAGACGGGCAATGTGCTGTCCGGCGATGGTGTACCCTGGCATGCCGTCGGGCATTTCCAGCGGTACATGTTCAGTATATACACTCAAGATAAACAGCGGCTGATCGTTCTGGAATATAACCCCGGCGTCGTTATTGTTCCGCCATTCCTGACCGGTGCCGGTCTTGTGGGCCACTATGGTTCCCATGGGCAGGAGAGCCGGTAGTCGCCAGTTCAATTTCTGCCAACTCAGAATGTCCACCCCAAGCTGGCAAAGGGAAGGAGTGCAGCCGAGCCGGGCAGCGGCATTCGGGTCTTTTGCCCCCTGGATTATGAGATCCAGTAAAAGGCCCGTATCGGCGGGAGTAGTAGTAGTCACAGCATCGAGAGGATGATCGCGGCTTATCCGCGGTGGAATCCCATATCTGTGGGTCGTACCCTTCATGCCGATGGACCGGCAATAGGCATTGATCTGGTCTAACCCGAGCATGTCCACCACCGTGCCGGTACACGTGTTATCACTGACGATAATCATCATCACCAGGACATCACGGAATTGAATGGTAAACCCCGGCTGGAAATGTTGAAATGTGCCGGATTTATTGTCTTGATATTTCGCCTGGATGGTGATCGGCTGATCAAGGGCAACTTTGCCTTCGTTGACAGCCTGGAGCGCGGCCATCAGGATGGATATTTTGCGGGTGCTGGCTGAAGGAACGACCACATCGCCGTTTCGCTCGCATGTTTCCCCCGTGCGAAGATTCTTCAGGTGCCAACCGGTTTGAAACGGCTGAGAATCGCACAGGCTGTTCAGTTGTTTGATTAACGTTTCCATTCCCGTATGTCTCCTTCTACTGCAGTATTGTTTTCTTGAGAATGCTCAGGCTCGCGTCCGCACTGCCCGATTCTGGATCCCATTCTCCTTGTCTTGGTTACAAGCGATATCGTCTCATTCCTGAAATTTCAAGGGATCGTTTTCCGACAAGGATGTCCTTGAGGATTCTACTCTCCGGACTCCGGACTAATGTTGGGTTGACAAATAAATCATAATAAAGGTGCCCCGAACAGGCTTTAAAAACTACCAGGCTTTTGCGTTGAAGATAGTACCCATGAATGTGGGTTATGTCAAATTGAAAAAAATGTTGGAATGTTAACAATCGGCATTGCCCTTGTCAGGAATTTCTTTTCTCCCTTGTTGAGGGTTAGACATGGATACTCAGGGATTTTCTTCTTGCAGCCTTCGGAACTCGTGTCCCGTTGGGAGGAATAATCGCCGTAAAGCCTCAAAAAATGGGTTTTCGACACATTCCTACCCTTCGCTTATCGTCATTCTTGCTGGATTTTTCCTCATATTGTTTTTATTCCAGCAACAGTTTGTTCGTTCGTCTACTGGCATTCTTTCAGCTACTCACTGTCACGGTTGCTCCGCGGGGATAATGGGCAGCACGATGTGAGAGGGGTGATCCGCATCGTGGTAGATGGTATTATGAGCGGCGATCATTTTGCGATCCGTTCCCAACGGCCCTCCGGTGTTCGGGTTCACATCAAAGTGCGGAAAATTGCTGCTCGAAATGTCCAGGCGAATACGGTGTCCTGCTTTAAAGAGATTCGACGTGGGCTGGGGCTCGATGGTGAACTCGTAAATCTTTCCCGGCGTCATGAACTCCGCTTTTTCACGGATGTTGCGATAGCGGGCCCGGACGATACCATCAGTCAGGTTCAAGGCGTATCCATCCGGATAGTCCTCACCGGGTGGGTAAACATCGATCAACTTGGCCGTGAAATCGGTATCAACCGCGGAAGAGGAAGCCCAGAGCTTGACCACCAGGGGGCCGGTTACCTCCATATCCTCATCCAGGGGGGGAGTCTCAAAGACCAGCACGTCGGAGCGGGCGGCAAGGGGGAGGGTGCCTTTACAGGTAAAGAGATGCTTTTGTCCCCGCTGATCCCAGCCGCCCCCATCAATGAGGCCCGGAAGGTACTCATTATGGACGCTCCCTCCTATGCTCGGAACAGGATCGTGCGGATCGAAGGTGTAGGAGCTTGGAGGATCGTTCTGTGCCGGAGGGTTGGGGGTCAAGCTTCCATCAGCATGGAGATAATAAGTAGTAAAACGAGTGCGGGCCAGGGGCCATTCGTTTTCATGACGCCAGCGTCCGCCATGGTTGAGTCGCCCTTCTCTGTTCTTTCTCCCGTTTCCTCCTCCCATCACGAAGATTTTTATCGGCGGACCTTCCATGATATCGGTTTTCATCCCCTTCAACCAGTGATCAAACCATTTCAAACGGAGGTCATTGAGATTATCGAGTCGGGCATCAGGCCCAAAATCAACGTTCCCGGCAAAAGATTCCTCATAGTGAGTGGGGCCATGGAGCCAAGTGCCTATCAGGAGCCGCTTGGGTGTTTTATGCCGTTTGGTCAGCTCTAAATACTTGACGGTATTAGCCCAGGTGTGGTGGTCATACCAGGCAGTCTGCAAGTAGACCGGCACATCCGCAAATTCGTCGATAAACTCCTCGATGTTACCTCCAGCCTGTTTCCAGCAGTCGTCATAATCGCTGAGGCTCAATGCCTCCAGGAACCACTTCTCGTAACCGGGGGTGTATTTTAACGGTGAAGCCCCCTTTTTCAAGGGGAAGTGGTCGTACCACTCCCGGATAGTGGCAAAGCCCTTATCCAGGGCCTTCTGCACCAGGGGATCAGCATCGGCTTCCTTGCTGTACTGTGCCATCCTCCAGATGTAAACAAGTTGAGTTCCATACATAAAAGCACCACAATTGCGTAAACCCCGTGTGTGATAATTATACCCGCCGCGGAGGTGGAATTGAGCCTTGAGGTGAGGGGGGTTCATCACTGCCAGGGCCTGTTGGGTTTGCGTGGAATAGGAACCACCAATAGTCCCCACCTGTCCATCGCTCCACGGCTGGGCCGCAATCCACTCCACCGTGTCATACCCGTCCTCTCGTTCGTTCTTCAGAAAGAGATAAGACCACTCTCCCTCCGACTGAAACCGACCTCGCACATCCTGCATCACGCTTACGTATCCCCGGACAGCGAAGAATTTTGCGGTGGTAACCAGGTGAACGATCTCTTTATTATAGGGAGTACGTTCCAGAATGGCCGGGAATTTCCCTCCGATAGCCCGCCCACCCAGAGCAGGACGGTAGATATCCGCTGCCAGCCTGGTGCCGTCCCGCATTGGGATCGTAATATTCTTTTCCACGACCACATCATATTGTATCTGTGAACCTTCATAAGGGGGCTTACCCGTATCATTGCTTTTTTCGGGGTCTTTCATCATTCATCCTCCTTGGCTACAGGCATTCCATTAAACAGCGACATATTTTTAATTTCGTAAGTCCTTTCGATAGGTTTCCATCATTATGTGCGAACCAAAATGCAAAAAGAAGCCCCTATTCCTCTGCGGATGCGGACCGAAGAAACAGGGGCTTATGCATCGAGTTCGAACATTCCTTCAACGGCCGCCGGCAGGCAAAGGCACGTGCTTTTTCCAGCGGCTGCCGGCTGATTTGCTGCTGCTATTCTAAATAGGCCTCTCGCACGATTGTCATCTCGGTTTGCAGTTGCTCGACGCCCTTGACGTGTTTGCGGACTCCGACCACCTGTTTGAGTACATAGAGCGGGATATACGGCAAATCCCGGGCCAATATCTCCTGGCCCTTCTTCATTATTTCTTTGCGCTTTTCCACATCCAGCTCAATGGATTGATCCTCGGCACATTTATCGTATTCGGGATTATTGTAACGCGAAAGGTTTACCCCGTTTGGCGGTATTTGACCGGAGTGATACCGAGCCCGCATGATCTGATCTCCATCCAGTGTGGTGGGGCCTGCACCTAAAAGCACTACCTGGTATTTCGAATTTACCTTGCGGACGCCGCGGGTGAGGGTTGGGAATTCCATGACACGGAATTCCACTTTGATGCCCGCCTGCTGCCAGTATCCCTGCACGGCCTCGGCGGTCTCCATGTCCATGGTGTAACGCCCCTTGGGCGTCCAGAGCCGAAGCTTCTCGCCCTTGTATCCCGTCTCTTTCAGCAGTTGCTTGGCCTTCTCGACGTTGTACTCATAGCACTTTACTTTGGCCTCTCCAAAGGTGCCGCCACCGATGACGGAACAGTGAGGTTGGGCCACGCCCTTCATCACGTGCTTGACGATGGCCTCTTTATCGATAGCATAAGCCAGGGCCTGGCGGAACCGCCGATCATTCACTAATGGGGCTGAAGTGTTAACGTAAAAACCGATGACCCGATTGGAGGGTTTCACCAGGACATCGATGTCAGGGTTTTTCCTGAGCCGCTCGATGTCCACTGGAGGGACCTTCAGGATCAGGTCGGCCTCACCCGTCTCCAGCATCATCACCCGGGCGCCGCTCTCTTTGACGAACCGGATGATGAGGTTCTTAAACTTGGGTTTGGGACCCCAGAAGTCTTCGTTGCGTTCCAGAACCAGGCGATCACCGGGAATCCACTTTACGAACCGGAATGGCCCCGTGCCCACCGGGTTTCGGTTAATTTGATCACCGTACTTTTTAAGCGCCGTGGGGCTCGGAATAGCCATTGACCCATGGGTGAAAAACCTGAGGAGAGGTGCGAAGGGTTTTTTGGAGGTGGTCTGAATGGTGTGCTCATCGATCACCTTGATGTTCTGGGCCCAGGGGGTGAAATAGCTGCGGCGGCGGACTTTTTTCTTTGCGGAAGTATTCCGCTCCCAGACGAATTTGACGGCCTCGGCGTTAAACGGTGTCCCGTCGTGGAACTTCACCCCTTTGCGCAGGTGGAATGTCCATGTTTTGCCGTTATTGCTGTGCTCCCATTTCGTAAAAAGTGCAGGAATCAGCGTGCCTTTGGAATCTTTATGAATGGGCAGGTCGTAGATGTGTTGAATGGCCGTCATGCTGAGGCTGTCGGTCTGGTTGGGCGGGTCGAGGCTGACGATCTCGGCCCCCATGACATAGATAAGAGTGTCTTTCGTAGCAGTTGAAGCAGTACCCTGCAGGGAAAAGAGAAACAGCAAGACCAGCGTTCCAATGCTTACAATGTTCCATGTACGCTTCATACTATATTCCTCCTTTCTTTTCAACGAACCATGTTAAAGGCATCCCAAGCAGTCTTAATGACCAACGGGCAGTTGCGTTACCGATGGTATCCAAGTGGAAGGCTGATGTCAAGCTTTCATCAAACAATAATATCCTGGTTTTTTGATTTGACAAATAATGGTCTTCTGTGTAAGAAAGAGCATAAATTACGGCTTTTTCCGTTGATATAAATTAATCCCGATGAAATCATGTATGAAACCGGTAAATTTTCAAACATTCGGGTTACCGCTAAGGAGTTGTAAGGTATGCAAGATTACACCATCAGGCGATTGCTGCAATTGATCCCGGTCATCTTGAGCGTTACCGTCATTATTTTTCTCATGCTCCACCTCATCCCCGGCGATCCTGCTGAAATTCTTGCGGGCGAAGAGGCAACCATGGAGGACATACATGCCATCAGGGAACAACTGGGGCTGGATAAGCCATTGATTGTCCAATATTTCACCTACATGAAGAACATCGCCAGAGGGGATTTGGGACGTTCCATGAGAACGCGGCGGCCTGTGCTCCAGGAGATCATGGACCGTTATCTTAATACGGTTTGGTTGGCAGCCTGGAGTGTAGTATTCATGATCATCATGGGCGTCACCACGGGAATACTTTCCGCTATCAAGCAATATTCGTGGCTGGACAACATTAGCATGATCGTTGCCCTTTTTGGCGTTTCCATGCCGGTGTTTTGGCTCGGACTCATGTTGATGCTGATCTTTGCAGTCCACCTGGGACTATTCCCTACAACAGGGATCGGGTCATTCAAGCATCTGGTTTTACCCGCAGTGACTCTTGGCGCCAGCGCGACAGCCGTGGTGGCCCGGCTGACACGCTCCAGCATGCTGGAGGTGATCCGCCAGGACTATATCCGCACGGCCCGGGCCAAGGGACTCAATGAATTCCTGGTTATCATGAGGCACGCTTTAAAAAACGCCATGATCCCTGTGGTCACCATCGTGTTTCTCCGCTTTGGGGCACTGCTGGGTGGAGCGGTGTTGACGGAGACCGTTTTCGCCTGGCCGGGCATCGGCTGGTTGATGATCGATGCCATATGGTCCCGGGACTATCCAGTGGTTCAGGGGTGTATATTGATGGTAGCGGTCAGTTTCGTTCTCATTAATTTATTCACCGACCTCTTGTATGCTTTCATCGATCCGAGGATCAGATACCAGTGAGATATTCAGCAGCGATGAAAAACAACAATAATGAGCGATGGAAATTATTAAGGGAGAGTTTCAGTATATTGATGCGAAACCGCCTTACCAGAGCGGGGGCGATTGTCATTGCTCTCTACTTGATTACCGCGCTGGTAGCGCCCTATTTTGCTCCCTATAATCCGATAATGCAAGATTTGCCCAATACCTTGAAGCCGCCGAACATGAAAAACCTCTTTGGAACGGACGAATTTGGCCGAGATATCTTGACACGGATCATCTTCGGCGCCAGGATATCGTTGTTGATCGGCGCTGGAGCGGTGGCCATCGCGTTTGTGCTGGGGACGATCCTGGGAACCTCCGCCGCGTACTATGGGGGCCGTGTGGATTCCATCGTCATGCGAATTATGGACATCATGCTCTCTTTCCCTGCCATCCTTTTGGCCATCGTCATCGTTACCATCCTTGGGCCGCGGCTGATTAACGTTCTCATCGCTGTGGGGATTCAGTCCACCCCCATGTTTGCCCGGATGATCCGCGGATCGGTACTATCGGTGAAGGAGAACGAATACGTTCTGGCAGCCCGGGCTCTGGGTGCGAATGACCTTCGGATGATCATCAACCACATTCTGCCCAACAGTATGGCCCCTATGATTGTCCTTGCAACCCTGCGAATCGGGACAGCGATCATCACGGCATCGGGGCTGAGTTTCCTGGGGCTGGGAGCCCAGCCTCCCACCCCGGAGTGGGGTGCGATGCTGGCCACGGGACGCAATTACCTGCGGGCTGCCCCTTGGGTGGCCACAATACCGGGACTGGCCATCATGACGGTTGTGTTCGGATTCAACCTTCTGGGAGATGGCCTCCGGGACGCGATGGACCCCCGAATGAAGATGTAGCGAACAGGTATCAGATACATCTGCTCAATGCCTGATAAGAAATTGACCATATAAAACGCTGGTGAACCATTCATTTGCCAATGAGCCACCTCTCAAACGGCGCCGGCATTATCCAAGGAAAAGGAGATCATCAATGCGAGGAGCAGTGGTTGCACCCCAGCCCATTGCGGCGAGCGAGGGGATCAACGTATTGAAGCGAGGCGGAAACGCTGTGGACGCGGCCATAACGGCAGCCCTGGTGCAGGGGGTTGTAGATCCACACATGGCGGGAATTGGCGGCTTTGGCGACATGCTGATTTATATTCAGGACCAAGGTGAGCCCATTGAGATATCCTTTCATGGGCGAGTGGGTTCGCGGGCCACTCCCGAAGTATTTGCCCCGTATGTTATTGAACAAATCCGCGGCCATGCCGAGCGCTACCTGGTAAAAGACTATATCAACCAGATAGGGTACAAATCGGTGGCGGTCCCCGGCACCATCATGGGTTTTTACGAGGCCCAGAGCCAGTTCGGTACGTATGATTGGGCTGATGTTTTTCAGCCGGCCATACGGTATTGCAAGGAGGGTTTTCCCCTCCCTGGTGAGGTTTACGACCGGTGGCGCCAGGTAGAGAAGCATGGCCATGTCCCGGGACTCAAGAGATTGGCGGCCACTCCTGCCTCCGCTGCAATATACCTGAAAAACGGGGATTTGTATCCACCCGGAGCCATCATTGTGAATCCTGATTACGGTCGAACCCTGGAAAAGATCGCCAAAGAAGGCCCGGAGGTATTTTACAAGGGAGATATCGCCGAAACCATCGCTGATGACTTTCAGAAAAATGGAGGGTTCATCACTCGGGAGGACCTGGCCGACTATAAACTAATGATAGATCGACCCCTGCGGGGAACCTATCGAGATTTTCATGTATTCAGCGCCCATCCGCCATCCAGCGGTGTTCAGCTCATTCAGCTCCTGAATATCCTGGAGGGTCTGGATCTGAGATCCATGGGGCATCTCAGTCCCCGGTATATACATCATGTGGCCAGAGCCATGCAGATCTCCTTTGCAGACCGCGCCACCTTCATGGGAGATCCAGAGTTCGTGGATGTCCCTGTCATGCGGTGGATCTCAAAAGAATACGCCGATGAATGCCGTCAACGTGTTCAGTCCGGCGAGACAATCGTGGTGCCCAAGATCAAACCACGCGAGAGCGGCTCCACCACCCACCTCTGTACCATGGACGGCAAGGGAAACGCCGTGACACTCACACATACCCTGGGGAGCGCATCGGGTGTCGTAACACCGGGGTTGGGCTTTACGTACAACAACTGCATGTATCAATTTCATCCCATGCCGGGACATCCCAATTCCATCCAGCCCGGGAAGCGCCGCATCACCGGCACGACCCCGACCATGTTCTTCCGCGGCAACAAGCCATGGATGGTGGCTGGAGGCCCGGGCGGGACGCGCATTCTCACGGTCGTTATGCACACGTTCATCAATGTGGCCGAATTTGGTCTTTCCGCCTTTGAAGCGGTCTCCGCGCCGCGCTTTCAGTGCGAGGGTGAGGATATCGAGATGGAATCGCGGCTTTATTTCCTGGTCCGGGAGGAGTTAGAGGCCATGGGCTGGAAACTGTACCCCAGTGCATATGCTCTTGATAATGGTTTTGCAAGGGCGTATACGATCATAGATCGAGGGGACGGTAAGGGTCTGGAAGGGGGCGCCGATCCGCGCGCAGGTGGGTGTACTGCCATTTTGCGATGATAAGAGTAGTACCGCCAGAAGCACACAACATTCATTTTGTTAAAAACATGGAGGAAAGCCAATGGCCAAAGAACTGAACATGATGACGTATGAGGAAGTTGAGGGATACATCAAAACAGGCCCCGGTTTCGTTATCTTGCCCGTGGGATCCACGGAGCAACACGGCCTGCACGCAACCTTGGGCATCGACACCTTTGCCACCATGGCAGTTGCTCGTCTTTTGGCGGACGAGTTGGACGCGGTTTTGGCGCCGGACATTTCATACGGCGTTTCCACGCCCCACCGGCATTACCCCGGGACTGTTTCCCTGAAGCCCTCTACGCTCGCGGCCCTCCTGGTGGAGATCGGCGCGGAGATACTTGCACACGGCTTCAAACTGCTGATAATTCTTACGGGCCACAGGGGCAACGAGCCGGCCATCAAATGCGCGGTGGACGAGATCCCCACCGAGCCAGGCGTTCATGTCCTCTCCCTAGCCTACCAAGACGCCAATAAAGGACGTATGGACGTCTTGCTGAGTAAATTTAAGAGCGAGGTTCATAAAGAGGACATGGCCTATGGTTCCGACGGGCACGGCGGAACGTGCGAATGCTCTCTGGCACTGGCGGAAAAACCCGACTGCGTGCACATGGATCGACGGCTGGTCCCCGACCGAACCCTTGTGGATCTCCGTCGCAACCTGGGCTTTACGGCGGCTCTTCCTATAGATAAGTACGCCACCAAAGGCATTTTCGGAGATCCCAGCAACATTTCCCTCGAGTTCGGCGAGTACCTGGCGGCAGAGACAGCCAAAGAAATCGCCCGAAGGATAAGGGAATTCTTGAAGACATTTGGCTAAGTGAATATAGCACAACAAATCCAATAATAGTAGAGATTCATTTCCAAGAATAAATCTCGAATCAATGCAACAAATAACGGCTGGAGCAAAGGGCATCATGATGAAACTTGAAGGGCGCGTTGCCCTGGTCACCGGTGCAGGATCACGAAAAGGGATTGGACAGTCTATTGCGATGCTCTTGGCCCAGGAGGGCGCTGCCGTCGCAGTCAACGATGTGAACCGCGAATGGGCCCAGCAGGCTGTGGAGGAGATCAGGAAGTCCGGGGGAGAGGCACTGGCTCTTCCTGCCGATGTCTCACGGGAAGATCAAGTGAAAAACATGATCAATGCGGTGGTTGAAAAATGGAGGGGACTGGACATTCTTGTGAATAATGCCGGGATTACGCAGGCTATATCCGTACTGGAAATGAGCGAGGAGGACTGGAACCGTATCCTGGATGTGAACCTTAAGGGCACGTTTCTGTGCACCCGAGAGGCTTTACCGTATATGATCAGAAAGGGTTGGGGCCGCATTGTTTGTATTTCCTCCGTGTCAGGCAAAAAAGGAGGCGGTCGGATAGGCGGTGTTCATTATGCCGCGTCAAAGGCCGGTATCCTGGGTTTTACCAAGGCATTAGTGCGGGAGATATCGCCAAAAGGCATAACCGCCAATGCCATCTGCCCTGGAACTATCGATACAGGCAAAGATCCCGGACGCCGCATGTGGAATGGCCGACCGGCATTGGAAGGACTTGAGGAGGCCCGGAACACCATCCCCATCGGCCGGGTGGGGACGCCGGAGGACGTGGCACGGGCTGTCCTCTTCCTTGTGTCCGAGGACGCTGATTTTATCAATGGCGAGGTTATGGACGTCAATGGTGGGGCATATATAGACTGAGGGAAAGCTCCAAACGGAGCAGGGTTGTGAAAAAACTAGTTTTTTGTCTTTAACTTGTGAAAGGAGGTCAATATTATGAAACAGCATCCATTGAAGAAGAAGATTGTCAGTCCAGGAAAGATTATATGCCTTTTGATGGCGATGGTATTATTTACTCTATCCGGGAACGGGTCCATCGCCATGGCTCAGCCGAAAACAGGTGGACAGGCCATAGTGCCGCTGAATGGAGACCCCAAATTGATGTGCCCCATCATCCGCTCGGAGGTTTCCTCCATATTTGCATCATGGCCCATGTTCGAACGGCTGGCGCGGGCGAATCCCGAGACCATGGAGAACATACCCGAGCTGGCGACATCATGGGAATATTCGAAAGATCTCACTTCCCTCGTGGCACATTTGCGCAAAGGGGTTACATGGCATGATGGCAAGGAATTCACAGCAGGGGACGTTAAGTTTACATTCGAAACAGTAATGAACCCCAAGACACGAACCCAGTTCAGAATCCAGATCGCTGACTTGAAAGGTGTTGAGGTCATCGATCCATACACGGTGAAGTTCAACCTGAAAAGTCCATCGGCTTCTTTTGAAGCAGCCTTGCAGATCCCCATCATACCCAAGCACTTGTTGGAAGGAAAAGATGTTAACACCGATGAGTTCAACCACAAACCAGTGGGAACAGGCCCCTTCAAGTTCAAAGAATGGGTGCCCGGCGACCACGCGACCATTGTGGCTTACGAAAAGCACTGGCGCAGACGTCCCTACTTGGATCGAATCGTTTTTAAAGTACTACCCGACACCAACGTCCGCATGGCTCAGCTCAAAACGGGCGAGATAGATATTATGGACGGAGTAGAGCCATTGCAACTCAAAGAACTCTCAAAGGATCCCAAACTCGTTGCGTACCGCATGGTCCAGACCAATTACTACGGTCTTTTCTGGAACATAAACAAGCCGCCTTTCAATGATATCCGGGTACGCAAAGCCCTGAACCACGCTGTGGACAAAAAAGCCATCATCGACAAGGTGCTCCTGGGTGAGGCAATCCCGGCCTACTCAGTGTTTCAGCCTCCCTTTAAATGGGCTTACACTGATGATGTGCTCAAGCTGGAATATGATCCGGAAAAAGCCAAGAAGCTCCTGGCTGAGGCCGGCTGGAAGGACACTGACGGCGACGGCATCCTGGATAAGGACGGCAAGCCGTTCCGGTTTACCCTTACCGGAGATAATGCCAGTCCCACCCGTCGCAGGAACGTCATGATCGCCCAGCAGTTTTTCAAGTCCATAGGGCTGGACGTGAAGATCCAGTTCAAAGAATGGCACGACTTTTTGGAAAACTACCAGTGGAATCCCAACAAGGAGATGACGTTCTTGTGGAACGCCTTCAATCCGCCCATGGATCCCGATATGCTGGCGCGCCGCTGGCACTCCAAATCGGGGCCACGCCCAAACCAGACGCGATATAGCAACCCCAAGGTTGATGAGTTATTTGCCAGGGGAAAGGCGACCCTTGACCGGAAGGAGCGAGCAAAGATTTACCACGAGATGCAGCGGATTATCGCCAATGATGTTCCCATGATCCTTTTCTATTATCCCATTGAGATTGCCGTTGCCAATAAGCGGCTCAAGGGAATTCAGCCGAGTCCCTGGCGGGTATACCACAATATGGAGGAGTGGTATATCCAGTAGAAGATGAGTTGAAATGAGAGGATGGGCTTTGGCGTTGTCAACAGAGCCAAGAGTCCACCCTCCCAAATCCCACAAGAAATCCCATGGTTGCTTATTTACTGCGAAGGCTTGTCAATTCTCTCGTAGTTCTTTTCATTGTCTGCACTGCCGTGTTTTTGTTTATTCATATTGCTCCGGGCGGGCCGTCCATCCTCATGTCTGACGAGTTGTCGAAAGAGCAAATTGCCGAAATCCGAAAAAGCCTGGGGCTGGACGACCCGATCCATGTCCAGTATTACCGGTGGATGAATAACATTATGCACGGCAATCTTGGGATATCCTTCATCTCGGCCCGATCTGTGCTGGTGGTCATTCTCGAGAGGGTGCCGGCCACGGCCGTTCTGGGGTTATCCGCACTGCTTTTTTCGGTGGTGATTGCCCTCCCTCTGGGGAGTGCTTCGGCCATGCGACAGGGGAGCGCCCTGGATTCTTTGGCCAGCTTCTTTTCATTCTTCGGGGTTTCCATGCCTGTGTTTTGGTTCGGATTGATGCTCATTCTCCTCTTTTCGGTTCAATTAGGATGGCTGCCGTCCGCGGGTATGTATACGGTTGGGAAAGAGACGGATCTTTTGGATCGTTTTCGGCATCTCATCATGCCCACCATAGTCCTCGGGCTTTCCAACACGGCGGAATTGATCCGCTATGCACGTTCCAGCATGCTGGAGGTGTTGCGACAGGACTATGTCCGTACTGCCCGCAGCAAAGGGTTAGGAGAGGTGATGGTTATATATAAGCATGCACTGAAAAATGCAATGGTGACCAACATCAGTGTCATAGGCCTGTCATTGCCGCGATTGATCGGAGGTGCCGCTATAACCGAATTCATCTTCGCGTGGCCGGGCATGGGCCGTCTGGCTATCACCAGTGCATTGGGCAGAGACTACCCGCTGGTCATGGGGATCACTATCGTGGTATCCGTGGTGGTTATTCTTACAAATCTCATAGTAGACCTGATGTATCCTTTTTTTGACCCGCGAATTAGATTGACGAAAAAAACAGCGTGAGAGTCCGCCGGTGAAGGACCCAAAAACACAATATGCACTAAAAGGCCAAAATCAGAAACTATCTGCGCATGCCCCGGGATATCGCAGTGCGTGGGCGCGACTTCGAAAGAGCCAAAGGTCACTGGGCGGTCTTGCCATTCTTTTAATACTGGCGTTAATTGCTGCTTTTGCGCCTTCCATTGCCCCACATTCTCCTGTCACGGTGGACATTCTCAACATGTTTGCTCCGCCTTCGACTAGCCATCTTTTGGGCACCGATGAGGCCGGGCGGGATGTGCTGAGCCGACTGATCTTCGGAGCGCGCACTTCCCTGCTGGTCGGCATGCTAGCCATGTCCATCGCCATCCTCATGGGGACTATCATCGGAGGAGTATCAGGGTATTACGGATCGGTGATTGACAGCGTCCTCATGCGGTTCACCGATGCTATGATGTCCATTCCACTTTATTTTCTCTGGATTACCATTTTAACCATCATTGGGCCGAGCTTCCTACACGTCCTGTTTGTGTTGGGATTCACAAACTGGATGAGGGTGGCGCGCATCGTGCGCGGTGATACATTGAAATATAGAGAATTCGATTTCGTTACGGCTTCATTGGCCTTGGGTTCTCCTCATTATAGGATTTTAGTTTGGCACGTGCTTCCTAACGTGATGCCCTCTGTTACGGTGGCCGCAAGTTTTGGGGTGGCCAGAGCCATCATGGCCGAGGCGGCGCTCAGCTTTCTCGGCCTGGGAGTCCAGCCTCCCACACCAAGCTGGGGCAACATGCTGATGGATGCTCAGACGTATATCTGGAATGCGCCGTTATTGGTTGTTTTGCCGGGCCTGTGCATATTTATCACCGTTGTGGCTTTCAGCATGGTGGGTGAGGGAATTCGGATTTCCCTTGATCCTACCCTTGTTGGCCGGTAGTTTTAACATATTCGCAGGAAAAGGGAGACATATATGCGGTTTCAGGTCGTCTTAATGGGCTGCCCAATTGAAGATATTTCCGCCCATAGCGCTTCTCTATCAGCATGCCCAGTGTATAAAAAACTTCCCCACCCGTTTTCAATGCTTCGGATTATGTACTCGCTGTCGCGGGCACAAGAAGAAACTCCTGCAATTCAACGTTCTCTTCAGTATACTGTCCGCCGTTGATCATGTTAAACGTGGGTATCGGCATTATATTAACACCGGCCCCGCCCGGGTAACAATGCAGGGACACTCCCAGGGAGTTGGCCGCCGCTCGAGCCACCGCCACAGAGGCACTATAGATGGCATTGGCCCCTAAACGAGACTTATCTAGGCGTTCCGTCAAGCTCGATCATGAGATTATCAATAATGCGCTGTTCCCGGACATTTCTCCCTATCAGAGCGGGGGATATCATTCCAGATTTTGCATTAGACACATTTTGGATAAAGGCCTGCCGGGCAACAGCGTCCCTGAGCCTCTCCTCCTCATTCAGGCTGCAGTGAACCGGCGATCAGCTTTTTTCGGCGATGGTGCTATAAAGTCCGTTAATACGTTGTGTCAGTTGGTGGCAATACTGTATTAAATCTCTCCGGTTGAGATCAGAGGGGAGGATTATGGGCTCTCCTTCCACAATTGATATGTGGGAGAACGGGAGTGGGAGGACCATTCGGTCCCAACTGCGAAGGGTGATGCTCCTGCTTGCCTTTGCCGCCACGGGGACAAGCGCAGCCCCTGTCTTATGGGCCAGATACAAGACACCCGCTTTCGTTTGCCCGGCGGGCCCCCGGGGCCCATCTGCTAAAACGCCGACACTTTGACCATTTCTCAGCATAATGATCAATTCCTTGAGAGCGGATATTCCTCCCCGGGAGTTGGAACCTCTGACGGCACAATAGCCCATGCGCCGGGCGGTTTGCGCCGCCAGTTCTCCATCATGGCTTCGGCTTATAACCATTGCTATGTCGCGGTTGCGGTAAGGGTAGGAGAGCATGAGCATGTCGCGATGCCAGGCCACATAAATGAGCGGCCCTCCTGGGGACCCGGAAGCCGAGCATTTCCCGGCAGCGCGGTATGCAAATCGGCAGGTGGCGTAGAGTGCACGCAAAAGGGCATGCAATATCACTGGGCCCCAACAAACCAAAAGACGAAATGTGAGAGGCTCGTTTGAGCGATTATTTCCCCGTTCTTCCACCTTGAACTCCACAGTCCCGCACCCAATCGGGATGCCGAATAGCGCTGGCAGGCCTCGGTGCATGATGCGTTCGTGCAGCCTTTGCCGGTGGAACATGACGGCGATGAAAAGCTTGACTATGATCCACCACGCTCTTGTGAAAACGGCCTCCGGGTCCAGGATTCTTCAGCGTCTTCACTCCCCGGATCTCCTGAGGGCGTTGCGCCGGCCGCGCCACCACAGGATGGCCGCTATGGGGGCAGCCAGCAACCCCAGGAACTGTGATGTGGATAGCGCCCCGCCAAGCACGAACCCCCTTGGGTCTCCACGGTAAAATTCCAGAACAAATCGAGTCAGGGCATAAATGAACACATATGACAGGGCGACCTGTCCCTCAAAAGACTGCCGTTTGCGAATCACCATCAATACAAGAAAAATCAGGAAGGCATTGAGCGATGAATAGAGCTGCACGGGATGAAGCGGCTCATTAAGAGGAGCTAGGCTTTGGGGGTTTGTAAAAGTAACGGCCCAGGGAAGTGAGGTTGCTTTACCATAACAGCATCCTGCAAAAAAGCATCCAATTCTCCCCACTGCATGGCCCAGGGCCAGAGCCGGTGCGCAGATATCAAGGGTTTTCAAGATTGGCATCTGATGGCGGCGCGTATACAAAACGACCACTATAATCGCCGCCGCAAGCCCGCCATAAAATACAAGCCCCCCCCTCCAGATCATGAAGACATGAAGAGGGTTCGCTGCAAACTCATCCCAGCTTACCAGGACATACAGTGCACGGGAACCGATGATGGCGCCCAGGAGGACGTAAAGCGCCATATCGATAAACAGCTCAGGGTTCTCTCCGGAACGGCGTGCTTCCCTCATTATAACAGTCAGCCCCAGCAGAAAACCCGTGGCGACTAATACGCCATAGGTATAAATAGTGAAGTTCCCAATCTGAAATAAAACAGGGTGCATGAATATCCCTTTAAGTTATCTAAATATCAGTTATGATCAACAATAAGGTGGACGATCAACAAGATGACCCCGATGCTGATGGAGGCATCGGCCACATTAAAGGCGGGCCAATGCAATGTCCCGTAATGAATGTCTATGAAATCCACCACACCCCCCCACCTCACTCGATCCATCAGATTGCCCAGCGCCCCTGATAGAACCATGGAGAGAGAAATAACTTTGAAGATCTCATCCTTGCGCGAATGGGATATGATAATGAGAATCGCCAGTGAGACCACTATAGTAATGGGGATAAAGAAATAGCGTTGGATCCGCGCACCTCCATCCGATAAGATGCCGAATGCCGCTCCCTGATTGCGCACGTGCGTGAGGTTCAGGTACCCTTCCAACACAGGAATGGTCTCATTCTCCGACAAGGAATTGATAACCATCGCTTTGGTGGCCTGATCGGACACGAGCAGGGTCAACACTATGACCATCAGTAGCCAATATTTCAGAGCAATCTTTTTAATAACAACCACTCTCCGTTTGCACTCTTGAATCAATGTGATTATCCGCTGCAGGACCCATCCCTTGAGCGTAATGCAATCTCCACTCCAACCATATCGAAAAGATCCCATTTATATACTATCATAACAGAGACCGGACTGAAAAGGAATCCCGCCCCGCCTTATAGGTGTCGATAGCGGGCCAACACAATGAAAGAAAGGTGCGCTAAGGGCGGGGCGGGCCTCCGGGGGAATTTTTTTACCAGCATAGCCTGACACCCAAAACGGTCAGCATGGCCAGCACTCCCCTGATAAACCAGTGCTGGGGAATACGTTGAAACAGGGCCTGCCCCGCCAGCATTCCAAGGACGACACCGGGGAGATGATAGAGGTTCAGCAACAGGGTCTCTCGATTTACCATCCCTGTCCCTCCGAATATAACAAGGGTCAGAACATACGTAAAAATGAGATATGCCTGAATCACACTCCTCATGGTCTCTTTGCTCCAGGTACTGAGGGACACAAACATCACCACTGGCGGGCCCGGTACGGCGATGGCACCGCCGAAGACGCCACCCATGAACCCTGAGACGAAACCCCAAATGCGTGCCCGTATAATGATGAATCGTACACGTCTCCAAAGAATCGACCAGATGACAAAAGCCAGCATAAAGACACCGAGGATATTTTTCATAACAGGAGGGCTCAGGCTTTTGAGTAACCAGATACCGGCTGGTACGCCGAAAAGCGTCCCGACGGCGGGATAAGCGAAATGGCGCCAGTCCATGTGGTCTAGAGCATGCCAGAGCAGAAAAGCGGCAATTAACAGGGCATAGGGGGCCACGAATGGAACCGCTGTTTTGATTCCAAGAATCAGAGAAGTCAAGGACACCGCTATCAGCGCGGATCCGAACCCCACTGATCCATGCACAAATGCACCGAAAAAAAGGCTCAAAGCGATCATAACGTGTGCTTGTAAAGACATACTGCCTCCCGAAGCGGCCATTATCTATGACCGCTCGGACACACCGAAGCATGAAAATTTGATGATGATGCATTGAAGTATATATTGATTTTTTGACAGGATGACAGAAAGAATGATATCTCCTTAATCTTTATGGTATATCGGCCGGAAAGAAAAGATTATTTGTCAATGTATTATATTGTCAAAACAAAATCAACACCAATCTGATCCTGATGCCAAGCCACGATAGCCGAATGAACGAATTGAAAAAACTGACAAAAATACAAAGGCTGGGGTTAATCCATAAATCCCCATTAGCAAACCACTGGCGGGGAATGAGGATACGGCAGACTATGCGTTCTTGGATGGCTGATCAGGAGTTGCCCCCTCGCCCTCTTGCGAATTGCGCTCATAAAGGATGCGCAGGCCATGGAGGGTAAGGTAGGGGTTGACATCCTCGATGGAGCTTGTGACCTGCGCGATAAGAGAGGCCTGGCCACCGGTGGCTACCACCCTTGGATTGGTGCCCGTTTCAGCCTTCATCCGCGCAACAATACCGTCTACCAGGCCTGCGTAGCCGTAAATTATCCCGGACTGTATGCTGCCTACCGTTTCCTTGCCAATCACACGGGCAGGGCGTTGAATATCCACCCGGGGGAGTTTTGAGGCGCGCTGAAAAAGTGCTTCGCTGGAGATAATGATGCCCGGGGCTATTGCACCGCCC
The DNA here is from genome assembly GCA_019310535.1 of Deltaproteobacteria bacterium. Taxonomy (GTDB): domain Bacteria; phylum Desulfobacterota; class JAFDED01; order JAFDED01; family JAFDED01; genus JAFDED01. The sequence continues at coordinate 25,218 of JAFDED010000003.1, read as the reverse complement.
TCGTATTCGCCGGATGGGGAAATGTAATCAAACGTGGTTGCTGTCCCGAAGTCCACCACGATCAGGTTCCCGCCGTACTGTTCCAGAGCCGCCACCGCGTTGACAATGCGGTCCGCCCCCACCTCCCGGGGATTGTCATATCTGATCGGCATTCCTGTCTTGATGCCCGGTTCCACCAATAGAGGTTTGAGCTGGAAATATTTCTCGCACAGTTCCACCAGCATGGTCTCCATGGGAGGGACAACGCAGGAAATGACAATATCCTTGATGGCCTCCGAAGAGATCCGGCCGGAGTGCGTCAGGGTGGTGATCAGAATCCCGTACTCGTCCAGGGTCTGATTCTTGTTGGTGGAGATCCGCCAGTTGCGAATAACTTCCTTCCCCCTGAATACCCCCAGCACGGTGTGGGTGTTCCCTACGTCGATGACAAGTAACATTTACCCGCTCGCCTCCAAAACTATGTCGCCGGACATGATCCTGTGTACCGTTCCATCCACCGTTTGCAGTATCAAGGATCCATCGCCTTCCAACCCCAGAGCCTGTCCTGTCAGTGTGCTATCTCCATTCCGTACCCGTATGCGCTGGCCATGGAGGGCGGATATCCTGATCCATTCATCCCTGACGGGGCTAAATCCATCCCTGAGGAGCACCCGATACCAGTGATCCAGCTCTGCCAGAAGAGATTTAAGGAAGTGTTCGCGGGAGACCCGTTGGCCCACGATGTCCCGGATGGATGTGGTATTGCATGCAAGGTCGGGAGGAAAAAGAGAGCGGGTGGCGTTGACGTTGATTCCAATGCCGAGGGTCACAAATCCGATCCGATTCGCCACAGTATTCATCTCTGAAAGAATTCCCCCAAACTTTTTCCCTTTGTACAACAGATCATTCGGCCACTTTATCTGGGGAAGGAAATCGAATGTTTCGCGGCAGCTCTGGGCGGCGGCCACGGCTGCAAGCAGAGATAACCTGGGAGCCTTGGAGGGCTGGATGGCAGGCCTCAATATCACCGACAAATAAATGTTGCAGCCGGGCGGAGAGAACCACTGGCGCCCGGATCGGCCGCGGCCCTGGCTCTGGGATTCGGCCAGAATAACCAGCCCCTCTGCAGCTCCCTGGCGAGCCATGCGGGTCGCCTCCAGGTTGGTGGAATCAATCTGCTGTAAGATCCGTATCTCCCTGCCCACTATTTCGGAATGCAGATCCTTACAAATGCATGATTTTCTAAGAAAATCGGACATGTCCGCCAGCCATTCTGTACCGGCTCCCCATCGGGAAGCTGTAGCGCTACTTTACAAGATACAGGACCCTCTTGAAGCAACCGCTTCGGACGGTGGTAAACCCCGCCCCGCCCCCTGTATCATGGTTTCAAGGATTGTTAAGGCGGGGTTTCCCCCACCATGAAAAAACTTTCCCCTGACTTTACAGAGATGTAAGAAGGATTGCATGTCGATTATCCCACGTGCAGGCTCATACCAATATCCACAGAAGGACTGGAATGGGTTAGGGCCCCCACGGAGATAATGTCCACTCCCGTGGCCGCAACCTGGGCCACGTTTTCCAGCTTAATGCCTCCTGAGGCTTCAAGCATTGTTCGTCCCCGGTTTATTCGCACGGCGGTGCGCATGGATTCCACATCCATGTTATCGAGAAGGATTATATCCGCCCCTGCGGCCAGGGCTTCTTCTAGTTGATCTAGCCGGTCTACCTCGGTTTCAACTTTGACTGTGTGGGGCACCGCAGCGCGCGCCCGTCGAACAGCCTCGCCAACCCCACCACATGCTTCAATATGGTTATCCTTTATCAGGATACCATCGAACAGGCCTATTCGATGGTTGAATCCACCGCCTTTCCTGACGGCATACTTTTCCAGCGTCCGCAGTCCCGGCGTGGTTTTGCGGGTGTCAACGATGCGGGCACCCCACTGCTGGACGGCATCCACGTAACGCCGTGTAAGGCTGGCGATGCCGGATAGATGCTGAAGAAAGTTCAATGCCGTCCGCTCTCCCATGAGCAAAATCGCAGCAGGCCCCTCCATTTGTGCGATCGTTTCCCCTGCGGGCACCCTCTCGCCATCAAAAAATGTCGGCTGAAAAACACAGGAAGGTTCCAGCAGTTCAAAGATCCGCTGGACCACGGGAAGGCCCGCCAATACAAGGGTTTCCTTGGCCTCGATAATGGCTCTGGCCCATACGCCGGGCTCGACCAGCGCACGGGTGGTCAGGTCGCCGGAACCGACGTCCTCTTCCAGTGCCCGAAGGATGATGACGTCCAGATCAGGAAACCATATCTCTCCGGCTTTTGATTGCCCCGACATCCTCGAGTCATGGTGAGACATACAGACCTCCGCCTCGTCAAACTAAAACTCGTCAAACTAAAAAGGGGATCGCTTGGTCAATCCCCTTGAAACCCTCATGGGTCTGTTTTCTGTATCCACCCTTACCCATGGTGATGAAACGATAACTCTCAACCGATAATCTTCAAAGGATTCTCAGACAACCGTGATCATGAAATCAACGTAAGGAGGATCACCTCCTGATTGAGTTACTGTCAGACAATCAAAGGCTGGCCTTCAGTTTCTCGATTTCCTCCCGGAGGAGTTTTTCAGCCACGTCTAACACGACCTTGCGGGAAAGTTTCAGAATAATCTCAGGAGCGCGATGGTGGAGAATGCGTTCAACTCTCGCTTCCACGAGACTATCCACCCGCTCAGGCTTGACCATGTCCGAGAGAGCGCCGACCAGTTTTTCATCGATCATGTGATGAATGGCATCCGGTTGGGTTGCACGAGAAACGGCTTCCTCCAGTTTTTCATGAAGCTCAATGCCATCCAGTTTTTCGTGGAGCAACAGGGTTATCTTTTCCTCCCCACATGCGGGACCGATAACTTCGTCGATTTTGTTTTGAAGCGCGGCATGAATCTCTTCGTCTCCCGTCACTCCGGAGATCGAGCACTGTAAAAGCTCGTTGAGCATGGAGACAATACGGTCCTCATCGAAGGTCTGCTGTATTGTGCTCTCCAGCCGCTCCTGCATAAGAGCCGTTAATTTATCGTCTCCGGCGATACGCGAAACGATTTCGTCAACGCGCTCTTCAACCAGCGCGTCCAGACGATTCCCGTTCACCTGCCGCGAGAGGGTCTCATCGAGCCGCTGACGGATCAGGCTGTTGATTCGATCTTCGCTTATCATTCCGTCCAGGGCCTGGTGGACACGCTCCTCGATCAGTTGGGCGATTCGATCCCCGCCTGTGGCGCCCTCAATGGCCTGGTCGATTCTTTGCCGGACCATCTCGTCAATGCGGGCTTCATCCGGGAGCTTTGCGATGGAATGATCAAGTCTTTCCCGGATTTCAGATGCAATACGGTTCTCGATGCCCATCTGGTCCACAATGTCGCTAATTTTTTCTTCAAGTGGGCCCGGGACTTCCTCCTCAACCATTGCTGGAGAAACGGGGACTTCGGCTTCCGCAGCGGGCCGCGCTGGAATGTCCTCCTCAGCCGCAACGGCCTCCGGGCTGACCTCCTCCTCCAACGCTTCTTCGGCGGCGGTCTGCACCTCCGGCGGTTCGGCCACTTCGGGTTCAGGCAAGTCGGGAGCGGAAGGTTCAGCAATTTCCGGAGATTCTTCCGTCATAGCCCTATCAACCTCAAGAGCTTCCTCTCTGGATGGTGGTGTCCCTGATGGAAACTCCTCGATAGGGGATTTTACAGGGGAAAGAGGCGCCTCCGCGGCATGCTCTTCTGCCTGAGGAGCTATGTCCGATGCCGATTCGTCATCCAGTACGTCCAGCAGCTCTATTATATCTTCCCCAAGAGAAAAAGACGATTCCTGCGAAACACCGGATGCGTCCTCTTTTTCGACATCAAGGGGCCTGGAATCTTCATCGAAGTCCAGATCAAGGTCATCCAGCGACAGCCCTTCTTCAAGTTCAATATCCAGGTCATCCAGTGGACCTCCCTCTGATTGAGAGATATCAACCTTGAGATCGTCCATCCCATCGATGTCAAGGGTAAGCTCTTTTTCCTCTTTTTTTTCGTCCATGGTTGCCTCGATGGAAATCTAAGAGTCAGGAATAAATTAAGAAAATCCGGACCCTGGCGGCTATTTCTTTCGCGGCCCGCCTCCATGACACACCGGAATGTGTCTCCGCGAACAGGCCTGGCTGGCATTTTCGCATCAAATAAGGTTTACTATGCACATCAACCAATTGTTATTCTCTGAATTCGCCGTATTACAAAAATTTGTCTTCTTTTATGTTAAAAGAAAAATAATGTTTATTCAATAAAATAAAATCATTCATAATGTCAAGATATTTTGCTGGGCATACGTGTCAACGCCGGATAAAAATGCAGGAGTTTCCTTGAAAATTTACGCTGATTTACCAAAAGGCCTTTTATTTTTAATTTTAATTGCATAAGGCGACCTGGAAATGGAAAAAGCGATTAAGACACTTAGTACGTGCGTCCTGCCAGTGTTATAGCTGCATGTTCAAGCCTCGCCTTCCGTCGATAGATGTGGTAAGTATATTAAGGAAAAAAGGGAAAAATCCTGGTAAAAAAATGCTTGACAGCCCCTAGCGGTTTCAATATAGACTCTGTACCTTCCATTGAAGAGCGGAAAGCACTGCTTTGGAAGATGAATTTGGGGAGTTTTCCCACCAAGCGGAGATAAGATGATTAAGATATATCAATGGAAAAGCACATCCGAGGAAGATAAGCGACGCATTCTGCAAAGGGCCGCCCTGAACATCGAGGAGGTCAAGGCCGAGGTTCAGCCATGGATCGATGCAGTGAAGGAGAAGGGCGACGAGGCCGTACTGGCCTATATACGGAAGTTCGATTCTCCCCAGTTTGACGCATCCCGACTACGCGTTACGGAGGACGATGTAAATCGCGCCTATCGTGAAACAGACCCACTGGTGGTGAGGGCTATTCAGCAACAGGTAGAGTTGAGCCGACGACACCATCAGCGGCATCTTCAGGATGGCGCCACTTTTGGCGAAAGCGTTGAAGGAGTGTTGGTAGGACGCCGTTTCAACCCGGTGGAGAGTGCCGGCCTTTACGTCCCGGCGGGAAAGGCACCGCTGCCAACGGTTATGCAGATTCTCGGGGTGGCGGCCAAGGTTGCGAAGGTCAGTCGAGTGGCGGCCTGTTTCCCTCCTACGGGAAACCATCACGAGATCATCATCGCCGCGGATCAGGCCGGTGTGGATGAAGTCTACCGTGTGGGCGGCGTGGCGGCCATTGCCGCCATGGCCTACGGCACGGCTACCATCCGGCCGGTCGCAAAGATAGCGGGACCGGGTAACATTTACGTTCAGGCCGCCAAGATCCTGGTCTTCGGACAGGTCTCAATCGATATGCCGGCCGGCCCTTCCGAGGCGGTCATCCTCGCTGACGGCCGGGCTAACCCGACATTTATTGCTTCAGACATCCTGGCCCGGGCCGAGCACGACGAGAATGCGGCGGGCGTATTGATAACATGGGATCCCATGATTGCCCGGGAGACGAAGCGGCAGGTGGAAAGCCAGATCGTCGGCTTGCGCAGGCAGGACATCATACGCGCGTCTCTCAAGCGCTACAGCGCCATCATCCTGGTTGATTCGCTGGAAGAGGCTATTGATCTTACCAACGAGTATGCGCCTGAGCATCTGGAAATTATGACAGAATATCCGTGGGCTGTTCTGGAGAGAATCAAGCACGCAGGTTCCATCTTCCTGGGCGAGTTTGCTCCCGTGGCCGTGGGGGATTATGCCAGCGGAACCAATCATGTCTTGCCCACAGGCGGATGGGCGCGGATGTTCTCCGCCGTGGGCGTGGACACGTTTCTCAAGGCATCGGAGTTCCAGTACCTGTCTCGCCGGGGGCTGCAGAATCTCCAGGAAATCGTGGAGGCAATCAGCGCGGTGGAGGGGCTGGATGCTCACGGCAGGTCAGTAACCATCCGGCTGGAGAACGATAGGTGAGAATCAGAAGTTTCCTTTTCGATATGGACGGCGTCCTCATCGATTCGCTCAGCATGGACCTGGTGGCCGTCAACCGGATCATCGGTCGCCGCTTCGGCCGCACCGTGGATGACGATTTCATCCGCTCGATCTTCGCGTACGACATCCCGGAATTCTGGGGCATGATCCTTGGGAAAATCGAGGTTCCAGCGGACCCCGGGATTCAGGCTGACATAATCAGGGAATACAGGGAGATCAGGAATATCTATGAGTTCAAGCTGCTGCCGGGTGTGGTTGAGTTGCTGGAAGCGGTGAAGGGCCGTGGGTGCCCCTGTGCTGTGGCCTCCAACAACTCCGATGACGATATTCACCTTGTCCTGCAAAAGGTGAAACTTACCCGTTTTTTCGATGTCATCGTGGGCAATGATCACATAGCCCGAAAAAAACCGAATCCTGACATATACATTTATGCAGCGGGAAGGATGAACGTTGATATCAAGCAGGCAGCAGTGCTGGAGGATTCCGTGGTTGGTGTCCAGGCGGGTATGACGGCGGGGGCGTGGGCCATTGGGGTGGCCACCGGTGGAACGGCCGCCAGCGAGCTGCGCAGTGCCGGTGCACATAAAGTGGTGGACACGTTGCTCCAGATAGAACTAGAAAAGCTACTTATGAGTTGATGAAAAGATTTCAGACAGGATAATCATTGTAAAATTAGCAAGTTATACAAAAATATTGAGATGATAAATGCTAAATTTGTATTTTGCAATGAATTCTCATCTTTTCGTCCTGTCAAAATGAGGATTTGTTCAACTCGCCTGAGGAGGACAAAAGGCCATGGAAAGTGCGCAACTGGGATATGCCATTGAGAAGCAAAGCGCGGATGAGGTGGTCCTCACGCGCAGGACAAGGGAATCGGACGTGCGGGTGGCAGTGCGCAGAGGAGAGGAAGTAATTCAGTATCAATTCGACACGGGGATTCTTTTCTTCAACCATATGCTGGAGCAGGTTGCCTGGCGGAGCGGGTGCAACCTGCAGGCCCATTTCAGAGAGATTCAATCCATCATGGCACACCTCGTATGCGAAGATGTAGGCATGGTGATGGGGCGCGCATTCCTCCGTCTGGTGGAGATCATGACGGAATCGGTGGGAGTACAGGGGTATGGAGAGGCCCATGGAACCATCGATGAGGCCCTTGCTTTTTCCATGATTTCTTTCGAAGGTCGCAGTGGTGCTTTCCTGGACCTCTCAGGGTCTCCCGGAGCGGAGCGGGAGATGGTGGAGGACGTTCATTCATGGAGCTTGCGGCAGTTTTTTGATGGATTTGCCCAAGGGGGGCGGGCAACGATCCATGTGCGCGCGCTGAGCGGGATGGACCCTCACCATACCTGGGAAGCCATTTTCAGAGCCTTTGGAGATGCCCTGGGAAAATCGCTGGCCGTCAATCCAAGGAGAAAAGGGAGCAGTGCAGGCCTTAAAGGCACACTGGATTGAGATATGATCGGAGTCATTGACTACGGCGCCGGCAACCAGCGCAATGTGGTACTGGCTCTGCGGCGCCTGGGTGTGCAAAATCGAATCATCGAGAAGCCCGACGAATTCCGCGGCGTCAAGGGAGTGATCTTCCCCGGCGTGGGTGCCGCACGCAGTGCCATGGAGCGACTGGAAGCCACGGGCCTGAGCGAAGCCTTGCGGATGTATCGAGGTCCTTTCCTCGGGATTTGCCTCGGCATGCAGCTTCTGGTGGAATTCTCCGAGGAGCAGGACATTCCGTGTCTCGGGATACTGCACGGACGTACGAGCCGTTTCCCTCCCAGAGACAAGATCCCCCATATGGGGTGGAACGCCGTCAGCATTCGGCACCCTAGTGCGCTTTTCCGCGGCGTTGAGGATGGATCATATTGCTATTTCGTTCATTCATATTTCGTCCAGCCGGCCGAGCAAAGCGCTGTGCTGGCGGTAACGAATTATATCGTAGAGTTTGCATCGGCCGTTGAGGTGGGTAACCTGATGGGCGTGCAGTTTCATCCCGAGAAATCGGGCGACGTGGGATTGACCATCCTTCGGAATTTTTATGAGCTATGCTTGTAATTCCAGCCATAGATATCTTGAAGGGGCAATGTGTGCGCTTGTTTCAGGGAGATTACAAGAGGGTTACAGTTTACCCCCAGACCCCCCCTGAGATGGCCGAACTGTTCAAGGAACAAGGGGTTCAGTTGATCCATCTGGTGGACCTTGAGGGAGCCCTGAAAGGAGTTCCAAGGAACTTTCCCACAATCCGGAAGATTCGGAAAACCGTGGATATTCGCCTGGAGGTGGGAGGCGGGTTTCGGACCGACCGGGACATCCAGCGTGCGCTGGACATTGGAATAGACCGCGTGGTAATCGGGAGCGTGGCGGCGGAGGATCCCCCGCGGCTGGGCCAGTGGATTGATAGGTTCGGTCCTGATCAACTGGCGGTGGGAGTGGACGCAAGAGGCGGCAGGATCCAGACCAGAGGATGGCTGAGGGACATGGGGATGGATGCGTTCATGTTTCTCGAGACCCTGGAGCGTTTGGGTGTGAAGACGGTGATTTACACGGACGTGGAGAAAGATGGGACTCTGGGTTCTCCCGACTTCCTGGTTTACGAGGATATCACCGCGCGTTTTACCGGGTTGGAGATTATTGCTTCCGGCGGCATTTCCCGGATCGAGGACATTGAGCAGATTCGCGCCACGGGAGTCAGCGGGGTTATAATCGGCAGAGCCATTTACGAGGGGAAGATCAATCTCCGGGATCTTATCAGGAAAGGATAATCAAGGATAAAAATGCTGGCCCGGCGAATTATTCCATGCCTTGATGTCGCAGAGGGACGCGTGGTCAAAGGCGTCCAGTTCATTGATCTGCGCGACGCCGGAGACCCCGCCGAACTGGGGGAACGTTACTCTAAAGAGGAGGCGGATGAGCTTGTGTTTCTCGATATAACCGCGACCAGCGACAACCGCAAGACCATGGCCCACGTGGTTGAACGGGTGGCCGAGCGCGTCTCAATCCCTTTCACGGTCGGCGGCGGTCTCCGCTCCGTGGAGGACATGCGCATGATGCTGCAGGCCGGGGCGGACAAGGTCACCATCAATACCGCTGCAGTGGCTGATCCGACCCTTATCCGACGGGGGGCTGACGCCTTCGGTTCTCAGTGCATAGTGGTGGCAATAGATGCAAAACGCGAAGGAAATTCCTGGAAAGTGTACGTCAAGGGCGGTCGGGAGAGAACGGAAGTCGACGCGGTGGAATGGTCCCGACAAGCGGAGGAACAGGGGGCGGGTGAGATCCTGTTGACCTCCATGGATCGGGACGGCACCAAGGCAGGATATGACTTGGAACTGCTTCGGACTATATCTTCGGGGCTGGGAATCCCTCTGATAGCTTCAGGAGGCGCCGGCAGCCCCGCGGGAGTCGTCGAAGCGCTGACACTGGGCCAAGCAGATGCGATATTAGCAGCAAGCATCTTTCATTATGAGGAGATTTCCATCCGTGAACTCAAGGAGTTCCTGCACTCCCATGGGATCGTCGTGCGCCTGTGAGGGCATTCCAGACCGCTGCCCTGTGTTTTGCTTTTCTTCGCGGGAGTGATTGAATGAACGATAGAGCCATTGATTTCGAAAAAGGGAACGGGCTTGTGCCGGTCATCGTCCAGGATGCCGATACCGGACGCGTACTGATGATGGGGTACATGAACCGGGAAGCTCTGAACCGTACCCGGGAGACCCGTATGGTAACGTTCTTCAGCCGCAGCCGCCGGAAGCTGTGGACTAAGGGCGAGACCTCCGGCAATTACCTTGAACTGATAGACCTGGCCATTGACTGCGATGGAGATACCCTTCTGGCGAAGGCCAGACCCCATGGACCAACCTGCCACACGGGAAACGAGTCTTGCTTCGACCTGGAGCCGGGGCGAGGGTGGCAAAGTCTGCCGGAAGCCGTGGGGGGATTGACTCGCGTGATTGCCGACCGGAAAGATGCCATGCCGGAAGCTTCCTATACCGCGGACCTCATACGCAGGGGAGTGGATCGTATGGCCCGAGGTGTGGGCGAGGAGGCCCTGGAAGTTATGCTTGCGGCTAAAAGCGGAGAACAGGAAGCCCTGGTGCAGGAGGTTGCGGACCTTTTTTACCACACAATGGTTCTCCTGGCGGGCCTCGGCGTAACTCCGGACCGGGTGGCCCTTGAGCTTTCGAGAAGAAAAAAGTAAGCACTCGCAGGCTCTGGGACTCTCCGCACCCCTGCATCCTTCCCAAACACGCCATGGAAGTCAGCCCTGAAGTTACCGCCGAATAATTGATACATGCCGAAACGCCCCTTTCAGGGCGCACCCAATGTTCCCGGCCGAAATCGGCAGGGCGTTACCCGGTAAAGACGGACACCCACCCATTTGCGTCCCAATGACGCTCATCCGGCCTTCACCGGATTTTTTAACTGGCCCTGCCGACTCCAGCCGGGAACAATTTTTATAAAAATTGTTGATCAGTTTTGTAGTAAATAATAATCATAGAAACACCGTTTGTCCAGAGGGTGTAAATTTTTTACTTATGGACATCGGGTTAAAAGGAGGGAAGGATCACAACTCATCGAGAATCTTGCCGGACCTGGCCTTTTCCAGCGTCTCTTCGAACTGAGGCCCCAGGTCAGCCCCCAGATCCTGCGCGCGCTTTTTGGCCCACAGGCCGATGTTGCGGCTGTCTCTGTAGTAGTTTTCATCCTGAGATTTGCCGGTATCCAGGTTTTCCAGTCGGGACTTCTCGGTTTGCATCACTACCACGCGAGATATCAGGCGGCCGAGATCGCTGGAGCCGCACCCTTTACACCTCACCCCGGAGGCTTCGGCCACTTTCATCACAAGACGGCTGAATCGCCTGCCGCATGATTTGCATTCATATTCGTAAATCGGCATCTTGTATCCCCAATAGTATTATAACAGGATTGAGGCTAAAAGGACGCCCAGTATGTTTTGATGGAGAATCGCCCTGGATGCTTGTTTATTCTCTATATAAAATACCAAAAAAGAAACGGAATTTCCATCATCATTTGACACGGCAGCTTTTCGCTTTTTTGGATGTTACAGGCCGGGGGAAGATTTAAGGGACAATTCTCTTGACTTCGGCCATGGTATAAGGATAATAAAATCTATATACTTATGTTGTTTCTGGCGGGATAAAAAGATTAACAAAATCTTCTTATTCCTTTTTATTCTGTTACCTGTCAGATAATTAACTTGGAATTCCCGGCAGCTTGCTGCGGGGAGGTTCATAGAAAATCCATCAAGAAGTGAGTGGATTGAGGATGCGGAGGAAAAATTATGGAAATCACGCGAGAACTTGGCCGGTTTGCCAGTAATGTTTCCTTCGATGGGCTACAGGCTGACGTGGTGGACCGGGTCCGATACCTTGCCCTGGACTTTTTGGCGGTAGCCTCCAGGGGCTCCATTGAGGGTTCTTCGCAGCCCGTCATGAAGCTCGTCCACCAGTTGGGTGCGGGCCGGGAGGAGGCGGTGGTGGTGGGCACGCGGATGCGGCTGGCGCACGAATATGCGGCGATGTCCAACGGAATTTCTGCCCATGCGCTTGAATTGGACGACGTAAACAACGAGGCATCCCTGCATCCGGGAGTGGTGATCTTTCCCGTGGCTTTTGCGCTGTGCGAGAAACTGGAGCTGGACGCAAGACGCTTTTGCGAAGCCGTAGTAGCAGGCTACGAAGTGGTCGTTCGTATCGGGAAAGGGGCCATGCCGGTACACCAGTACGCACGGGGCTTTCATCCCACAGGGACATGCGGCGCCTTCGGGGCCGCCGCCGCAGCGGCGCGTCTCATGGGACTTGACGCCAGCCGTACTACCCACGCGCTGGGCATCGCGGGCAGCCAGTGCGCCGGCTCCATGGAATACTTGACCCGGGGAGCGTGGACCAAGCGTTTCAACCCGGGATGGGCCGCCCACGCAGGGATCATAGCCGCAGGCCTGGCCCGGGAAGGGTTCACCGGGCCCGATACCATCATCGAGGGCAAAAACGGATTCCTCCATGGATACTCCGAAGCGCCGGATCCCCAAAGGGTTCTGGAGGACCTGGGCTGTTCCTTCGAGATTCTTCGAACGAGCATCAAGCCCCATGCCTGCTGTCGCTATATGCAATCGCCTATAGACGGTGTCCTCAAGATCGTGCGTGAGCAGCAGCTCAAGCCTGATGATGTGGACCAGGTGGAGGTGGGTGTGCTGAAGGCGGGGTATGGGCTGGTGGCCGAGCCCAAGGAGGCAAAACTGAACCCCGCGGGAATAGTGGACGCCCAGTTCAGCATGCCTTTCGGTGCAGCCGCGGCCATCTTGTATGGAAGGGTATCCCTGGATCAGTACTCCCCGGAAAGCCTGGCTTCACAGAGCTTGAAGAAGCTCATGAAACGTGTCAGGTGCGTACAGGATCCGGAACTGGACAGGGAATTTCCCCGCAAGTGGCCCGCGCGCGTGGCCATATCCACCCACGGCGGCCAACGCTTTGAAACGTTCGTGGAATACCCCAAGGGCGACCCCGAGAATCCCCTTTCATGGGACGAGATGATCGAGAAGTTCCATTCTCTGTCCGCCGCGGTTTACAGAGACGGTCGCAGGGAAGAAATCGTAAAGAGAATCCGGGAGATGGACAAGGAGCGCATCGGGAGCCTGGCCACCCTTTTGCTGTCGGACCGCTAAACCGTATACAGTGGCCGGTGCCCGCCGCATTCATGCTGGCCGCAGTTCCCGACTCTCAGTCATGTATTGCGCAAAACCGCAATGTTGTGGATTAAAGGATATCCAACACTCCACATGGGGGAGACAAATTAATGGAAAAAACCATCGAGTATTTCGATTCTTCGGGTCCCAATAATACGGAGCGGACCCTGGAGTTGGCCCGTCTTCGAGCGGACGAATTGGGGATTGATCACCTGGTACTCTCATCATCAACAGGGCGCACGGCAGTCCGGGCAATGGAGCTGATCCAGCCGGAGCGCCTGGTGGTGGTATCTTCCATGTACGGGATGAGGGAGCCGGGCCGACCCCGCATCACTGGGGACAACCGTACCCGCCTGGAGGAGGCCGGGGTGCGGCTTGTGTTTCAGACCCACGTGTTATCAGGTATAGAACGCGCCATCAACAATAAGTTCCAGGGACTCTACCCGGCTCTACTGGTGGCCGAAGTGCTGAGGATATTCGGTCAGGGGTGGAAGGTCTGCTTCGAAATCACCATGATGGCCGCCGATAGCGGTGCCATCCCTGCGGACAAAGAGGTAGTGGCCATGGGTGGCACTGGAAAGGGGCTGGATACGGCCCTGGTCATGTCCCCTGCCCATTCCAACACCCTGTTCGACCTCTCTGTGCGGGAAATCATCTGCACCCCCAGGGGGAAACAACACGAGTGAAAGGCGCAGAAAGTGTCGCCGGTACATTATAAAAGGTGCTTTTATCGAACAGGTATTCCTTAGGGTTGCAGGGAAACTCGTTTCAAATGGAGAATTTCATATGAGGGGGCATACGAATGGTAAAAACCCTTGATGTATGAGAACAGGGCAAGGATTTTCAATGTATAAATATAAGCCGGTGGTGCTTGAAAAATTACATATGGACATGACGGGAGGTTACAGTGCAGGACCTCGATTCGGGAAAATTTTTGTGGGATGTATTCGGTTTTGAGGGCAAGGTGGCCGTTGTCGTAGGGGGCACAGGCGTGCTTTGCGGCGCCATGGCCCGGGGACTCTGGCAGGCGGGCTGCAAGATAGTTCTGGTGGGACGAAACCAGGAAAAGGCAAAGGCGCAATTCCAGCAATGGGGCGGCGCCCCTGAAAATAAGCGTTTTTTCAAGGCCGACGCGACCAAAAAAGATCAAGTGGCCGCTATCATTCCAGTGGTTACAGGATGGTTCGGGCGCATCAATATCTGGATCAACGGGGCGGGCATAAACTCATCGACTCCATACCTTGAGATTACAGAAGAAGAGTTTGCGAGCATTCTGGATATCAACCTGAAATCGGTCCACCTGGCCTGCCAGATCATCGGTAAGCACTGGATTGATAACGGACAGAGCGGATGCATTATCAATATGAGTTCCATGTCGTCCATTCGCCCGCTAAGCCGGGTTTTTACGTACAGCCTCAGCAAGGCGGCGTTGTGGAGTCTTACCCAAAACCTAGCGCGGGAATGGGCTGGCTATGGAATCAGGGTTAACGCCCTCTGCCCGGGGTTTCTTCCCGCTGAGCAGAACCGGAAAATTCTGGATAAGTCAAGGATTGACGCGATCCTGGGGCACACGCCCATGGGACGATTTGGAAATCCCGATGAGCTGGTAGGCCCCACGCTTCTTCTCGCTTCGGATAAAGCCGGAAGCTTTATCACAGGAGCGAACCTGGTGGTGGACGGCGGTTTTGCCGTTACGTCCATATAGGTGCACGGAGGAGAAGATGAGGATACTGATTACCACCACATCTTTCATGGATACCCCCGGGGCGCATCACGATCTTATCAAGAATCAGGGTTATGAGATCGTCACTGCAAGGGGCCCCCTGCGGGAAGAGCGGATGCTCGACTTGGTGGGCGAGGTGGACGGAATGATTTGCGGAGATGACGCCATCACCAGGGCGGTGATCCGGGAAGCGCTGCCGCGCCTGAAAGTCATCAGCAAATACGGAATCGGCGTGGATCGCATCGATCTTGCGGCGGCCACGGAATTGAATGTGCCCGTTGCTTATACGCCGGGGGTCAATGAGGTCACGGTCGCCGAGTATGTCTTCGGTCTCATGATCTGCCTTGCCAGAAACATCCCCCAGGAAAACACCCTGGTGAAAAAAGGGGAGTGGAAACGGATCACAGGTCATGAATTGTGGGGCAAGACCATCGGGATTATGGGAATGGGCCGGATCGGCAAACAGGTGGCGAAACGGGCGCTGGCCTTTGAGATGGAGGTTCTGGGATGCGACCCCGCCTGGGATGACCCCTTCTGTCGCCGGTATTCCGTGGGCAGATGCCTGATGGCCGACGAACTCCTCCGGAAAGCTGACTTTGTCACCCTGCACATGAACCTTACCCCTGAGAACCGATGGTTCATCAATCGGGATAGATTACACATGATGAAGCCGGCGGCTTATCTCATCAACTGCGCCCGCGGTGCCCTGGTGAACACCGCCGACCTGGTGAACGCATTGAAACACGGGAGAATTGCTGGTTACGCCGGCGATGTTCTGGAGCATGAACCACCCGGACCCGATGACCCATTGATCACATGCGCCCTGGAGAATGTGATTTTGACTCCCCACATCGGTTCAAGAACATATGAGAGCGTAGTACGGCAGGCAACCATGGCCGTCAAAAATCTTGCGGCCGTGCTGAGCGGAGAGAAACCGCTGGCGCAGGCCAATCCTTTTTAGTTCAAGCCAGAATGCACAGAAAGCGCAGAGATAGTGTGAAATTAACGACATTTATTTCTTTCTCTGCGACCTTCGCGGTAAACAGAAAAGAAGAAGTTTATTAGTGAGGAAATTGATATGGCAAAGCAGGAAATAGGGTTGGTGGGTTTGGCCGTAATGGGCGAGAATCTCGCCCTGAACATCGAAAGCAAAGGGTTCTCTATTGCAGTTTACAATAGAACCACAGACAAGGTCAAAAAACTGGTTGAAAGCAGGGGCTCGGGCAAAAACATCCTGGGCACATACTCTATCAAAGAGTTGATCGATTCCCTGGAACCCCCCAGGCGGATTATTTTAATGGTGAAAGCGGGCCCGGCAGTGGACGAGTTGATTGATCAGATCAAACCATACTTGTCCGAAGGCGACATCCTGATCGACGGGGGCAATTCATTTTTCAAGGACACAGACCGACGATTTACATTCCTGCGCACCGAGGGAATCCATTATATGGGGACAGGGATCAGCGGTGGGGAGGAAGGAGCCTTGAAGGGGCCCAGCATCATGCCGGGGGGGCCAAAAGAAGCCTACGAGCGTCTGGAACCCATTCTGACCAAGATCGCTGCGCAGGTGGACGACGGCCCTTGCTGTACTTACATCGGTCCGTCAGGGGCCGGACATTTCGTCAAGATGGTGCACAACGGTATAGAGTACGGCGACATGCAGCTCATCGCAGAGGCTTACGATATCCTGAAAAACGCGCTGGGACTGGAGGCCGCCGAGTTGGCCGACATCTTTGCCCGCTGGAATGAAGGAGTGCTCAATTCATTTCTCATCGAGATTACCGCGAAAGTCTTTACCAAAACCGACAGTGAGACCGGAAAACCTTTAGTAGACATGATCCTTGATAAAGCAGGCCAGAAAGGAACGGGAAAATGGGCCTCTCAGATCGCCTTTGATCTGGGGGTTCCCATTCCGACCATCAATGCGGCTGTGGAGGCCCGGATACTTTCGGCGTATAAACCGGAACGAATGGAAGCCAGTGGAATCATCGGCGGTCCTCAAACCAGATTCGAGGGAAAGAAGCAGGAATTGATAGATGCAGTTCACGATGCCCTTTACGCCAGTAAGATCTGCAGTTACGCCCAGGGGACGGCCATGATGAAAGCAGCTTCAGAGGAATATCTTTGGAACCTCAATCTGGCTGAGATAAGCCGCATCTGGAAAGGCGGCTGCATCATTCGGGCCCAATTTTTGGACAGGATCAAAGAGGCCTATCTCCATCATTCGGATCTGCCCAACCTGCTACTTTATCCCGAATTTATTGCATGGTTATCGAAAGCCCAGGATCGCTGGAGAATGGTCATTCAGACGGCAAACGGCCTCGGCATCCCCTGTCTTGCTTTCAGTGCTTCCCTGGGCTATTTCGACAGCTATCGGAAGGATCGACTTCCTCAGAATCTCACCCAGGCCCAAAGGGACTTTTTCGGTGCCCATACTTACGAGAGAGTGGATAGGGAAGGGGTTTTTCATTCCAATTGGAATGAAAAATAGGATTTGGTTCATACGGAATTTGCGTACTTTAGCTCTTGAACGTTTGTGGACAATCAGGTTTTCCTCTTTGAGGATAGAAAAATCAATCAAGGAGGAGAGACCATCATGTCCACAAGTCTTTTATATCACGGATTCGGTATCCGAGGATATAAGTATGTCCGCCCCCAGTATGAAAATGGATCTGTGCTTTTCAACATACGCCAAGACCCGAAAGAAATGAGATGAGCCGCTTGCGGTTCCCGGAGAGTGATCCGTCGGGGGTAGGTTTGGCGTCGTTTCAGAGCGGTACCGATAGGGTTGAAGCCGGTTTGGATTTTGTTTGCCATTCAAAGAGTTTACCGCCTGGTTTGCGCTCTGGTCCGACAGGTCAACGTAGGGTTTGCCAACCCCCGTCGAAGCTACACTAAAGCCTTTGAACGTTATGCTTTGGAACTGCCCCGGCGTATGACCATTCAGGATGTGACCCGCCATCTGGGTGTCAGTTGGGACGTCATCAAGGATATTCAAAAGAGGAGCCTCAAGAGTCGCTTTTCCCGGCCGAAACTGAAGAAACTCAAAAGAATAGTAATAGATGAGATCACCAGCGGTCATGGCCATCGATAGTAAATAAAAAAGGGAATTTTGGAGAGACTTTTCGAAAAGGGAGGGCGACCCGGACGATTTATCATCCGGGTAGCGAAGCGACAAGAGGCTGTCCGCGCAAAGTCTTTGTTCTGCAGGCGTGCAGGTGAACACGAGAGGAATATCCGGGCAATCTTGATGATAGACGCAGCATCAGCACCCGGCGTTTCGCCATGACCTCTTGCTGCCGCGCAGCCCGTACAATAAATTGTCCGGGCCACCAATGGGATCCGTTACTCCACCCCGGAGCGGGAGGTGATCCCCCGGATCCACAATTAGCACTTTTTCCTTTGAAAATTATGGGGTAACCCCTGGTAAAACAAACGACTTCCATTTCCAACGGGTTTGCGATATAATTGCAACCGTGTGGGGTGTTTTCGCCGGATGGAAACGATAAGTGCGGAAAGAGTGCGCGATCGGTTTGCGGGGGCAGCCCTGGGCACCTTCGTGGGGGATGCGCTGGGCATGGCCGTTGAAGGCTGGTCGCCAGCTCTTATTCACAGGCGCTTCGGCCGGCTGGAGACAATGGAACCCGGCCGATTTCCTAAGGGATATTACACGGACGACACGGAGATGATGATAGGCATCCTGGAGTGCCTGGCCGAGGTGGGTCGCTTCGACCCTGACATCACGGCGCGTAACTTTTTGACGAATTTTCATCCCGATCGTGGATATGGAAACCGCATCTATGGGATCATGGCCCGGCTGGCACAGGGGGAGCCGTGGGACCGTGTGGGGACGGATAGCTTCGGCAACGGAAGTGCCATGCGCGTCGCCCCCATCGGGTTCTTCTTCCACGACGATCCGACACAGCTCAAAGAGGCGGCGCTCCTGTCGAGCAGGATCACCCATTTCCATCCCCGGGGTCTGGCCGGCGCAGCGGCACAGGCTTCGGCAGTGGGCCTGGCAGTGAGGCATGGCGTGGCAGATGATGCCGCGGATCACCGGGCTTTTTGCGAGATTGTTGCGGGAACGGTGGAAGATGTGGACGCGGGATTTGCCCGGGCGGTCATGAATATCCCCCTGGAAAGCACCGGTGATCTTGACGGGGATATTGAACTGATCCGAGAGAGGTTTGCCTGCGACGTAACCGCTATCGGGGCCGTGCCGGCGGCCATCGCCGCTTTCCTGTTGACCGATGATTTCCGGGGGGCCTTGATTCTGGCCGTCAATCTCGGCGGGGATGCGGATACCGTTGGGGCTATGACCGGGGCCATTGCAGGGGGATACTACGGCATGAGCCGGTTCCCCCGGGAATGGGTTGATGAGCTTGAAAACAATGTAAAGGGAAGGGATTACGTCATCGCTCTGGCGCAAAAGTGCGCGATGCTGCATAGCCTTTGAATACTCCTGAAAACAGCATACGCAGGGCGTTGGGGACTTCATCAGCGGATCTCTTTGTGGAAAAGAGGAGGTCTCATTCAATGAGGAAAAAGACCGTACGAGATATAGATGCCAAAGGCAAACGCGTGATGGTGCGGTGCGACTTCAACGTTCCCCTGGACAAGCAGGGCCGGATCACCGATGAGACGCGGATCGAATTTTCCCTTCCAACCATCAGGTACCTTATGCAACAAGGGGCCAAAGTCATACTCACCTCCCACCTGGGACGGCCTAAAGGGGCGGTGGCGGAAAGCATGAGGCTGGATCCGGTCGCCAGGAGCCTGAGCGGGTACTTGAAGATATCCGTACCGAAACTGAACGACTGCATCGGCCCGGAGGTTGAGGCGTTCATAGGGGACATGAAACCCGGGGACGTGGTTCTGCTGGAGAACACCCGATTTCATGCCGGTGAGGAAAAAAACGACCCCGATTTTTCCCGGGCGCTGGCCGGATTGGCGGATGTATTCGTCATGGACGGGTTCGGCTCGGCCCATCGCAAGCACTCGTCCGCGTATGGCGTGGCCGAGTACATACCGGGCGTTGCCGGACTCCTGATGGCAGAGGAGATTGAAAAGCTAGGCAGCCTGTTTGAGCACATTGAACACCCCATGACCATGATTCTGGGCGGCGCTAAAATCGATACCAAAATCGGAGTTATTGAGAAATTCGTGGACAAAACGGACACGTTCATCATCGGCGGCGGTCTTGCCAACACGTTGCTTTTCGCCGCGGGCCATGAGGTTGGAGAGTCGCTGGTGGAAAAAGACAAGGCGGATGTGGCCCGGTCACTTATGAAATCCATCGAGGTACAGGGCAAGCGGGTTCTTCTGCCAGACGATATAATAGTTTCCGACACTGTGGACGAACACTCAGAGACGGCCAATATCCCGCTCCGTTTCATCCATCCAAAGCTTAAAATTTTGGATATAGGATGGAAAACAACCGAGAAAGCCTCGGAAGTGATCAGGCAATCCAGGACTATCGTCTGGAACGGTCCGATGGGGGTGTATGAATACGGGCCCTTTGCGCGGGGCACCCGGATGATCGCGGAAGAGACGGCACGATCCCCGGCCAAAACGATTCTTGGAGGCGGCGACACGGTGGACGCGCTTAAGAATTTCGACATCAGCTTTGATCAATACACCCATGTGTCCACCGGCGGCGGGGCCATGCTGGAATTTCTTGAATTCGGCAGCCTGCCCGGTGTGGACATTCTTCAGGACGCGGATTGAAGGGAGATTCCCTTCAGAACCCAGGGATCATGAAAGAGCTTGATCAACATGCCCTGACCATTCAGTGCCCGAAATGCGGCACACGAGGGAGGGTGAAAGCATCTTCGATCCCTCCCCAGGGGGCCCGTTTTGCCTGCCCCAAATGCCAGCACCGTTTCCGTGTGAGGCATAAATCCTTTCCCTTATCCCCCGGCTCCACAGATCATGGCCGAATTGAAAATTCGAAATTTGCGAAGACTCCTCTCGCCGGGGACACGAAGGATACCGGCCTGCCAGGCGCCCCAGTTTCTCATCAGGCTCGGTCCGCTGGAGTGAAGCTGTGCCCCTACTGTGGTTTGTTCATGGGGGAGAGCGCTGAGCGGTGCATTCACTGCGGCGGCGACGAGAAGATATCTCCCATGAAAGCCGCCGCGCTGGCCCGTCTCTCCTCTTCGCCCGAAGAAGAGGAATCCCATTACCGGCGAAAGGTCCGCTATACATTTGAATTGGCGGTGGCGGTCGTCCTGGCCGTAGTGCTGGTGGCCTTGAATATGCCAAGCAGTCTGCCCGAGGGACTGAAATCGTCACCGGTGAGAGATTTAATCCGCGTTGAAAGCGATGATGATTATGGAGCATGGACAGAAAAATATAAACAGCACATTGCAGGGCGAAGCCCTTACATCCTCAATGACATGAAAATCCTGGATCGTGCCAAATTCCGCACACCCTATGTCCGGCGCTTCAAAAAAGAATATCTGGAATATGTTTTTACAACTGCCGAATACCGTTACAGCCCGTATACACCCCAACAACGCATAGTGGCGGAAAACCCGGCTCAATTCGCGGAGGTCCAGATCCAGAATTTTGAAGTTGGGCCGAGATACGTCGGCCCGGTTGACCTGTCGGTATTCAACAAAAGTTCTTTCCCTCTGTATGACCTGGGAATCAACCTTGTCTACAAAGCCACGAAAGGACCCAATCGGGGGCGGAAGACCAGCGGGTTTCTCCTCGTCCGGGAGCCGGTGGGGCCCGGGAAATTAAAAATCTATATGAACTTGCATCACCTGCAGCCTGTGCCCTCTTTTGAGGGATTGGACGAGGTTTCTTTCTACGTTACCAGCGTCAAGGTGGGGAAAGGGAGTTAATATGGAAACTCGGAAGAAATGTCCGCTCCAGCAACATATCTTATAAAAATACCGATCCTTTCGATCATTATCCAGGTGCCTGAAGATTGCTCTCACCCCTGGCGCAAAGATAAATTCCTATGAGAACCAGGCTTCCTCCGATCCATTGTGATGGCAGCAACGTTTCTCCCAGGATCAAGTAGGCCAGAAGGGTGGCGCCCACGGGTTCCCCCAGGATGGCCACAGCCACGAATGAAGCGGTAACGTGGCGCAGTGCCCAGTTGAAGCTGGAATGGCCTATGAGCTGGGGTCCCAGGGCCAGCAGGACGAGCATCAGATATGTCCACCCGGAATAGGGATAGAACGAAGCACCGGTTATCAGGCACATCCCCAGGAGAAGTACCGCGGCCATCCCGTACACCACGGATATATAGGTTAGAAGACTGAATCTCTGGCGCAGCCGTCGCCCGGCCAGAAGGTAAAATGTCATCAGGAGAGCGCCCAGAAGGGCCAGAAGGTCGCCATAGAGCGCATGTCCGTTCCCTCCTGCCTCGCCGCCACCGATCACCATCCCCCCTGCGACAGAAAGTCCGATGCCGATTACCTGGAGCCTGCTTATGTGCTCGCGGAGAAAGAAGAATGATGCCAGGGCCACAAAGATGGGGTTTGTGGTCACAAGGACGACTGAGGCGGCGACCGACGTATAGCTGAGCGATGCGATCCAGACCGCAAAGTGGAATGCCAGGACGGTTCCTGAAAGGAGGAAAATGAGGATGTCCCGCGGATGAATGCCTTTCAGTTCCTCCTTGATCCGGGACCAGGACAGGGGAATCAGGATGACGGAGGCAATGGTCAGACGCCCCGCGGCCACCACGAGTGAAGGCGCATCGGCCAGACGGATGAAGATGGCCGCGAAGCTGATGGCCGCCACCCCGATGCTCATTACAACATATGGCTTGAGGGAATTCATGCCCTTTAGAGACGGCAATAAAAAAAGGCGTGGGAAATACTCCCAACGCCCTTTTGCAGGCCGTTATTTATCGGCCTCAGGGAGCCAGCCGAGATTGAGTTCCCAGAGTTTAGACCTGGCAGGAGTTCCGGTCTCCGTATCCCATCCCATCATGCCGTAATAGAGGGAAAGTGCGTTATCAAAAATTTTCCGTTCAACGGTTTGGCCGTCGGTGGGTCCGCCCTCCAGGGGCTCAAAGAGCCGATCGGGCCAGGTGTCGTCTTTTCGGCCGAAACCTTCCCTGGTGTTGAAGACCCGGGCCATGGTGACGGCCCGCTCACCGACCTTCAAAAGCTCCCACAGGCTCGACTCCCACCCTGTAACGGCCTCCACCGTTTGAACCAGCTTTTTGAGCGGCATCGCCCAATTAGGTCCTGCGGCGAAGTTGCACATGCCCACACAGTTGTACAGGGACCATATCTGCTGCAGGTAGACGAACTGCCGCACCTTCTCCGGTCCCATGTATTTCTGATCCATGGGCTCCAGCAGGCCCATGGGTGCGATGGCGGCCATGGGGCCGGTGTGTTGCTGGAATGGGGTGTCATGGGGCGCCTCGATATGATCTGCACCTGTGGGAGAGACGGCAAACCCGAGACCCATGCCAGTCTTTACACGTGGTTCATGCATGGGCAATTCCTGGCCCTTGATGTGCATGGCGTACTTTTCCGACCCTCGGCCTATTTTCTGGGCGGCCCGCAGGACACCCTCGGCCAGAAGATCCCCGATTCCCTCCCGCCGGGCGATTTTGTGAATAAGTTCCACCATGGCCTTGGTGCTGCCGAAACGGATCTCCAGTCCATCCGCCTCATCAGGCGAGATAAGTCCATTCTCGAAGCACTCCATGGTGAATGCGATAGTGGTGCCGACGGAAATGGTGTCCATGCCGTAGCGGTTGCACAGCTCGTTGCCGTGGGCTATGGCTTTGAGGTCATCGATGCACAAAAGGGATCCAAGTGAGCCTAGGGTCTCGTACTCCGGCCCACCGTACCTCGGAGAGACAGGAAGTTCTTCATCTTCCACTTTTACGGCGCGTTTGCACTGGACCGCGCAAGCATAGCATCCTTCCGCGCGCTCGAGGATTTCATCCGTCATGGCGGCCCCACTGATATTCTCGGCGCCCTCAAAGTACCCGGATTTGAAGTTCCGTGTGGGAAGGATTCCCGATTCGTTCAGTGGCATAACCAGATTTGCCGTCCCCATCTTGCGCAAGGCCTGGTCGCCGGGATTGTCCTTGATGGCCTGAACCATAAAAGACCCAATTTCCTTCAATGCCTCAGGGTCGGCCGCAGTGAGCCTGCTGGTGCCTCTGACAGCAACAGCCCGGAGATTCTTGGAGCCCATGACGGCGCCCATGCCTGTGCGTCCATTGGCGTGCTTGAGTTCATTGAGGATACAGGCGTAGCGCACCAAACGCTCACCGGCCGGCCCTGTCTGGGCCACCCGAATGCGCTGATCACCCAGTTGCTGGCGTATGCGTTCTTGGGCGGGCCCGGTCTCCAGGCCCCAGATATCCGCGGCGTCCCTGATCTCGGCCTCTCCGTCTTTGACCCACAGGTAGGAGGGACGATGTGCTTTCCCTTTAATAATAATGGCATCGAATCCCGCCATTTTGAGTTCCGGCCCCCAGAATCCTCCCGCTTCGGCCTCGCCAAAAGCACAGGTCAATGGGGAGCGAGCCGCTACCGAATAGCGCGTGAGCCCCGCAACCGGTGCGCCTGAAACAACGTTGGACGCAAAAATGAGCAGGTTGTCCGGTCCAAGGGGGTCGGTGCCCGGCTTCAACTCTCGCAGCAGATAATACAGAGCCAGCGCGCTGCCACCCAGATACGTCCGATATATCTGCTCGGATAAGGCTTCTACATCAATTGAGCCCCTGCTCAGATCCACACGAAGAACTTTCCCATTGTAACCATAAGGCATAGTGCACCTCCACTGCTAAAGATGTGAAAATCCCTCCCAAGATTGTTCGACAATAAGATCGTTAATGCGTTGCGATTGCGTGCCACGAACAGGAATACCGGCACGGGTGGGGGAATGATTAAACTCCCGCTGGCTTCTTCGGAATTAAGGGCCCTGCCTCTCGTCTGGTTTTTTCCACCAGAGAAGAGACGGGAATAATTTCTTTTCTCTTTTCCCTTCTTTTTCCTGCGCGATGGCGTTATTGCAAAGATCAATGTATCGATCGACGTTCCAGTCGAGCCCGAGTCCAGAGTACAGGTATCTAATTTTCTCGAATCTGCGAAGGGCTGCGTGGTAATTCTCTTTTTTATAATAAAACTTGCCGATGTAATATTCGTTTTCAGCCAGACGCTTCCAGCATTGCTCCATTTTCCCTCTTGCAGCGGGTATATATTCGTTTCCCGGGTACATGCGCACCAAGACGGCGAACTCTTTTAATGCTGCGCGGGTGTGGTCCTGATCACGATCTTTGGAAAGCATCTGTTGGAAATGACACATTCCCATTTGATAGACCACATAGGGGATCTTTTCGTGGGTAGGATGAAGCTCTCGAAACTGATTATACTGCGAGTAAGCCAATTGATATTTCTTGTCCAGAAAGTAAGTGTCGGCAAGCTTTAATTCGGCCGATACGGCCAGTGGATTGTATGGATGGTAATCCTTGAGTTTCTTATAATCCTCGGCAGCTTTTTCATAATTCTCTTTGCTGAACTTTTTCTCGGCATCAGCCCACATCTGTTCAGCAGAGCGTGTTTCCTCCTTGGGTTTAAACAAAGCGCACCCCGCCGCCAGGTTCAGTACCAACAGAAGAACGGCAAATCGAAGCGGCAATGTCATAGCACCTCCTTTTTTTGTGTGTATTATGTACCCTATAGGTTTCGCGTATGTCAAGCTTAATCAAGTAAGAGCCATTTGCGCTGTGAGTGATTTTTGTATCGGTGTAGGGTTGATAAGCTGTCAATCAAAGATGTTTTAACGGCGTAAACACTCCCATTGGGCAATTTTGACCATCAAGACC